>DASTOW010000042.1:0-7604 GCA_035762425.1 Hyphomicrobiaceae bacterium
TCGGCACCACGAACAGGTTGATCAGGATGAGGTAGACCGGGAACTGCCAGGATGCCCGCTGCAGCTCGCGTTCGGAGTTGTTCTCGACCACGGTGACATGGAACTGGCGCGGCAGCAGCACGATGCAGACCATGCTGAGGAACGTAACCGTCACCCACGTGCCCCCATTGAGGCCCTGCGCGAAGATCTTGCTAAGCTCGACCCGGGTAGTCACGGCGTTGAAAAAATTGCCGATGCCGCCAAACACGGAGAACATCACGAAGAAGCCGACGGTCAGGAACGCCGCCAGCTTGACCAGCGACTCGGCGGCCACCGCCACGATCAGGCCTTCCTGGTGCTCGGTCGCGTCGATGTGTCGGGTACCGAACAGGATGGCAAAGATACCCATCGCCACTGCGATGATGAGTGCCGTATCGGCTGGGAAATGCAGGTGGCCGAGCGCACCCGGCCCCAACAGGGCATTGACCGACAAGGCCACCGCCTTCAGCTGCAGGGCGATGTAGGGCAGCGTGCCGGCCACCGCGATCACTGTGACGATGGCCGCCACCGCCTGGCTCTTGCCGTAGCGTGCGGCGAGGAAGTCAGCCACCGACGTAATGTTCTGGCTCTTAGCCAACCGCACGATGCGCAGCAGGATTCGCCAGCCGAACACGAACAGCAGGATCGGGCCAAGGTAGACGGGAAAGAAATCGTATCCGGTCGACGCGGCGAGCCCCACGCTGCCGAAGAAGGTCCAGGACGTGCAGTAGACCGCCAGCGACAGGGCGTAGATCAGGGGGCGGCCGCCCCCCGCCCGGCGCGGACGCGCCTTGCTGTCGGCATACCATGCCAACGCGAACAGGATGCTCACGTATCCGAGCGCGAGCGCTACGACGCTCCAGCCTTCGATCATGCTGCTGCTTCTCTGCCCGGGGCCGCGCCCAGGGGCGAGGCGCGCCGTGGTTTCTTGCGCAAGGTGCGCATTGTGCGCAAAGCTTTGCCCGCTGTCCAACTCAGACGCGTTAAGACCTTAAACAGGCGTGATTTTCCACCTCGCGCAGCGAACCAGCATTGCCCGCCCGCAGCACCTCCCATAGGCTGACACGCACGTTCGATTCTTGGCTCGGGCGCGGCGTGCGCCACACAGATGGAGGGTCGATCCATGAACCTGAAGCTGCTTTCGGAATTCCGCGATTTCGCTCTCAGGGGCAACGTCGTCGACCTGGCGGTCGGCGTGATCATTGGTGCGGCCTTCGGCAGGATCGTCTCGGCTCTGGTCGATAACGTGCTGATGCCACCGATCGGCTATGTGCTTGGTGGCGTCGACTTCAAGGACCTGGCCATCAATCTCGGCACGGCGCAGAACCCCGTGCTCATCCGTTACGGCATGTTTGTGCAGACGCTGATCGACTTCGCCATCATCGCCTTCGTGCTGTTCATGGTCATCAAGACCATGATCAGCCTGCAGAAGCGGTTTGCCGGCGAGCCCCCGGTCATTCCGCCAAAGCCGACTCAGTCCGAGATCTACCTCAAAGAAATCCGCGACGCCCTGGTGAAGAAGTAGATCCTGGTGAAGAAGTAGATATTGCCACGAACGAACACTGGCTTGCTGATGCCCGGGTCGGGTTCGGGGCGCCTAGGCGCCCTCCCGCAACGTGGCAGGGAAATGGATTGCAGCCCCCCTCGCGGTCCATAGATGCAGGCTGCAGCGCCGCCTGACCTACCGCCCTGAACAGTTGCCGCCGCCGAGCACGCAGAACTTCGAGCAGTGCGGATGGCACAGCTTGACCGCGCCGGCCGCGAACATGCCGCCGTGCGCCTGTGCTGCCTCAGCCAGCGTAGCCCCCATCTCGAATGCCGCATCGTAAGGAATGAGCGTGCAAGGCACCACACTTGGCCGCTCGGCGCCGCGCCGCTTGATGACCATGCGGCTGGTCGCGCACATCATGTCGCCCGGCCGCTTATCGAGGATCGCCCAGCAGCGGGTGGTGATCTCCGGAACGTCGTGGCCGCCGTCCATCTCCGGCAGCAGCACGAGTTGCGTGGCGCTGTATGGAGCGATCGGCCAGCCCTTGTCGGCGATCAGCCGCGCGTAGCCCGCCCGGCTCTCCGCCTCGCTCTCATTCCAGCAGGTGCGCCCAGCGAGGTGGACGGCAAAGCCGTTACGGGCCAGCCAGTCGAGCCCTGCGATCGTCTTTGCCCAGCTGCGCACTCCGCGCTCGGCCTCGTGCAGCGCCGCCGTGTAGTGATCGAGGCTGACGCGCACCTTCAGCTTGGCACCGAAGCGGCCGCGCAGGGCCAGCAGTCCCTGCTTGGTCTTGGGCCGCTGCATCGGCTGCATGGCATTGGTGAGCACCAGCGCCTCGAAGCCGCGTGACAGCGCGCCCTCCAAAATTGCCAGCAAATGCGGGTTCATGAACGGCTCGCCGCCGGTGAAGGCGATCTCGCGCGTGCCGAGCTTGTGCGCGGCAATCTCGTCGAGATAGGCCGCCACTTCGGCTGCCGTGATGTAGACGAGCCGGTCGTTGCTGGGGCTCGATTCGATGTAGCAGTTTTGGCAGGTGATATTGCACAGAGTGCCAGTGTTGATCCATAGCGTGTCCAGACGGTCGAGTGCAACCGTGGCGCGTTGCTCGCGCTTGGCCGTCCAGTCGGGGTCCGTAAACTTTGCCAGAGGCGCTTCGGCCTCTCCCGTTCCGGTGTCCAGCTCCATGCCGCTCGCTCTCTCCAGCTGTGCCGGTAAAGGCTAGCACAAGCCGGGAGCAGCCGCGCACTCACATCCCGTTCAAACCTGCTGGCCGTTCAAACCTGCTGGCCGTTCAAACCTGCTGGATCGCCCCGGCGATGCAGCAGACCGATGCCGGCATGACACACGCACTGCCGGCCATGGCAGGTTCAGGCCCGAGCCAAGTCGGCCGCGCCGTGCAGGACGCCCAGACGCTCGAAGTGGTGGTGGATGCGGTTGACGTAAGCGCCGAATTCCGGCGCATCGCCCAGCACAAGCGGACGCGGGCGCGGCAGCTCCACCTTGATCTCGTCGACCACCATGCCCGGGCTCGGGCTCATCACCAAAATTCGATCCGACAGGCCCACCGCCTCCTCCACGCTGTGCGTGATGAACAGCACAGTCGGCCGCCGGCGCAGCCACAGGGCTTCAAGATCCGAGCGCACCTGCAGCCGGGTCAAGGCATCGAGGGCCCCGAATGGTTCGTCCATCAGCAGCACGGACGGATCGTGCACCAGCGTGCGGATCAGCGACACGCGCTGGCGCATGCCGCCCGACAGCTGGATCGGATACTTCTGCATGGCATGCTCGAGCCGCAGCTGCTCAAACAGGTCCTTGGCTCGCCGCTCGATGGCCGGCCGCGGCACGCGGCGGATGTCGGCATGCAGCATGACGTTCTCGAACGCCGTGCGGAAATCGAGCAGCAGGTGATCCTGGAAGGCGATGCCGACGTCGGTGATCGGCTGCGTGACCGGAGCGCCACCGACCCGAACCTCGCCGGTGGTCTGCTTGAGCAGGCCCGCCACCATTAGCATCAGCGTGCTCTTGCCGCACCCCGACGCGCCGACCACGGAGATGAACTCGCCGGCAGCAATGTCGACGGTGATAGGCTTGAGAGCGAGGAAGGGCTTGTCGGTGTCCTCGCCGAACGCCTTCGACACATCGCGGATCGCGATCGGGACGCCTGAGTTTGCGACCGCTGCCGATGTGATGCTCATGATGAGGCCCGTTCAAGAGTGGGCGCAAGCCGCGTGGTGCGCGGCGTTGCGCCATGCCGCAGCCCTACTTGCAGGCGCGCATCTGCGCTTCTGGCGGCAGATAGTCGTTGGAGTAGTAGCTCTTCGGATCCTGACCGGCCGGCAGCAGACCGACCTCGGACAGCAGCGCCTGCGTGCGCGTCCAGTGCGCGTCCTCCGCTTTGCCGATAAACTTGGCGCCGCCGCTGCAGAACAGCGGCGTGATGGCCGCCAGCTCGCTGGTTGCCAGCTTCTCGTTCATCTCTGGGAACACCGCCTTCAGGTGCTGGACGGTCTTGGCCGGATTGTCGAGCGCGAAGCTCCAGCCCTTCAGGCTCGCCGCGATGAATTTGCGCAGCACATCGGGGTTCTCCTTGATGAAGCTGTTGGCTGCGAAGATCGAGGTGCTTACCGTCGGCACCCCGTAGTCGGCGAACCGATAATTGTCGAGCTCGGCGCCCTGCGCCTCGAGTTGGATCTGGTAGGCGTCCATTGATCCGAGAATGGCATCGACCTGGCCCTGCAGCAGCGAGGGGACCATAGAGGTGGGCGGCATGTTGAGCAGCGTCATGTCCGCCTCCTTGAGGCCGTTAGCCTTCCAGAACAGCGGCAGCATGGTGGTTTGCGACGAGCCGGACGGTACGCCGACTTTCTTGCCGACCAGGTCCTTCACCGACTTGATGCCGGTCTTCTTTAGCGCCGACACCTGGTTTGGATTGGACTGATAGACGGTCGAAACGACCGTCATCGGCGCGCCCTTGGCGATCAGCTGACTGACCGTCACGGCATCGGCATAGGCCAGCACAGACCGCCCGCTGGCGACCAGCTGGGCCGTGTTGCCCGAGCCGTTGCCCTGCACGACGGTAACGTCGAGCCCTGCATCCTTGTAATAGCCCTCGCCGACTGCTGCCGCGAAGCCTGCATTGGCGCCACCCGCCACCCAGTTGAGCTGGAACGTCAGCTTGGTCTGGGCCAGGGCGGCGCTGCCTGTCAGAGCCAACGAGAGAGCCGCAGCCCCGATGGCCGCCAGGTATGTGTTGCCTTTGCGCATGGTGTTTCCTCTCCACCAGGGTTGATGCTTGACACCCAGCCGATGCGCCCTGTCGCCTCGGCCTAGCTTTTGCTGATCCGCTGCCATGGGGTCATCGCCCATTCAGCAATCTCGACCGCGTAGTTGATGACGATGCCGATCAGCGTCAGCACGACGAGGACGGCGAAGGTGAGCTCGATGTCCATGGTGCTGGTGCCGCGCAGCAGCACGTAGCCCAGCCCCTGATTGGCGCCGACGAATTCGGCGACGATGGCAGCCGTCGCGGCGATGGTTGCCGAGGTCTTCAGCCCCGAGAAGATGACGGGCAAGGCAGCCGGGAAGCGCAGGTAGCGGAAGGTCTGCCACGTGCTCGCTCCCATCGAGCGGGTCAGATACAGCAGCCGCGTGTCCAAGATCTGGAAGCCGCTGATGCTGGCGATCAGAAGCGGGAAGAATGTCATCAGCATAGTCAGCAGCACCTTCGACTCCATGCCGAAGCCCAGCCAGACGAGGAACAGCGGCGCCACCGCGATCTTCGGCACCAGTTGCAGCAGCATGATCGGCGGGTACAGCACCTGCTTGGCGAGCAAAGACAGCGCGATGACGAGACCGAGCGGAATGGCGGTGACGACCGTCAGGGCAAAGCCGAGCACGATCTCGGTCATCGTCACCTTGGCGTGCGTCCACAGCATCGCGTAGTCGGTCGCTAGCCTTAGGAACACCTCGCCGGGAGCGGGCAGCAGATAGGATGGAATCTTGAACACCCTGACTGCGCCCCACCAAACACCGACGATGGCAAGGAAGGTCAGCGGCGGCAGCAGGTTCCAGGCGACTGTGCGCACCTTGCGCACCAGCGGCGAGCGTGGCCGCGCGCCCCCCGCGGACACCCGCAGGAGCATCCCGTCGGCGTTCCGATCCGGAGAGACGCTGTTGGACGCCATGCCGTAAGCAGTTCCCTTCCGATCGCCGGCGTTCGCAACGCCCGGCTCTTTTTTCACCGAACACGCGCGTGCCGACCATGCGCCGACCGCGCCTTGACAGGCTTTGTGTCGTATGTAAACGGTTACAAGCGAATATGGCGCTGGTCAACCGTCGCCTGGAAAAAATTCGCGCCGCGACACAACCTCGGTTAGGCTCCTCATGCAGATCATTGGCGCGGAACACGCCGCCGACCTGATAGCGGACGGCGACCACGTCCTAGTCAGTGGATCCGGCGGCGGCCACGCCATCCCCGAGAGGGTGCTGGAGGCGATCGAGGCCCGCTACCTGGCCAAGGCCTCACCCAAGCGATTAACCCTCATCCACGTCGTGGGGCTCGGCGACCGCGCCACCAAAGGCGCGGCGCGCTTGTGCCACGACGGCATGCTCAAACGGTCGATCACCAGCGCGCTGATTGACTCGCCGGTGATGATCAACCTCGCCTCCTCGGACAAGATCGAGTCCTACACCCTGCCGCAGGGCGTGCTCTCCCAGCTCATGCGCGACATGGCGGCCGGCAGGCCGGGTCTCATTACGCGCACCGGCCTGCACACCTTCGTCGACCCCCGCCACGGCGGCGCGCGGCAAAGCAAGAGCGCGAAAGAGGATCTCGTCGAGCTCATGGAGATCGATGGCCGGGAGTATCTGCGCTTCAAACCTTTCCCCATCGACGTGGCCATCCTGCGCGGCACCACCGCCGACGAGGACGGCAACGTCAGCATGGAGCAGGAGGCCATCTTCGGTGAAATGCTGTCGTGCGCGCAGGCCACCCGGCGCAACGGCGGCATCGTCATCGTACAGGTCAAGCGCATGGCCAAGCGCGGCACCCTGCCGGCCAAGACGGTGAAGATCCCTGGCATCCTGGTCGACTACGTTGTGGTCGATCCTGACCAGCGCCAGACCTACGCTACCGACTACAGCCCGGCCTACGCCGGCGAATTCCGGGTGCCGCTGCACGCGCTGAAGCGCCTGCCGTTCGATGTGCGCAAGATCGTGGCGCGGCGGGCAGCCATGGAAATCACGCCCGGCGCAATCTGCAATCTCGGCGCCGGCATCTCGACGGGCATCTCGGTGGTGGCAACCGAGGAGAACATTCTCGATTGCATGGTGCTGACCAACGAGCAGGGCTTCATCGGCGGCGCGCCGCTGACCGGCGTCGATTCTGGTGCGTCGCAAAACTACGACGCGATCGTCGACCAGCCGTATCAGTTCGACTTCTACGACGGCGGCGGCCTCGACATCGCCTTCCTCTCCTTCGCCGAGGTCGACCCGCAAGGCAGCGTCAACATCAGCCGCTTCGAGGGCAAGATCGTCGGCATCGGCGGCTTCGTGAACATCAGCCAGAACGCCAAGAAAGTGGTGTTCAGCGGCACCTTCACGGCCGGCGGGCTCGAGGTCGCCTGCCAGGACGGCAGCTTGCGCATCGTGCAGGAGGGCCGGCACCGGAAATTCGTCGAGCGCATCGAGCACGTCAGCTACAGCGCGCCGTTCGCCGCGCAGGAAGGCCGCACTGCGGTCTTCATCACCGAGCGCGCCGTGTTCCGCACGGTCGACGGCGCGCTCGAGCTGACCGAGATCGCGCCCGGCATCGATCTGGAAAAAGACGTGCTGGCGCACATGGGCTTCCGTCCGCGCGTCGCGTCCGATGTCAAGCGCATGGACAGGCGGCTGTTCGCGCAAGGTCCGATGAACCTGCGCGCCGATCTGGAGGCCAGGGCTGCGGCGCGCGCGGAACAACGGCTGCGTCGCGCCGTCTGAGGCCGTCACCGCCTCCGCGCGGGCCTTCGTGGCGGCGGCCAGTGAGCGAGAAACGCGCGTCACCTCCGTCTCCGCGAAAGCTCGGCCGGCTTCGTGGAGAAATTGCCATTGCATTTCA
>DASTOW010000043.1:0-10025 GCA_035762425.1 Hyphomicrobiaceae bacterium
TCAGTCTCGCGAACGCGGTGCGCACCGGGCACGCATTCCTGAACGACATCGCCCACAACGCCGTGCCGGTGTTCGATGCGCTGGGCCAATTGGTGCCCGACGCGGACAACCTCACCGGCAATCCCGTGCCGGTCGGCCCGCAAGGGAACAACCTTGCGTACGACGACGAGTTGCTGAACGCGCATTTCATCGCCGGCGACGGCCGCGTCAACGAGAACATCGGCCTCACCGCCGTGCATGCCATCTTCCACTCCGAACATAATCGCCTCGTCGAGCAGGCCAAGCAGACGATTGTGAATGCCGGCAGTGTAGAGTTCCTCAACGAATGGCTGCTCGCGCCAGTTGCTAGCTTGCCAACCGACCAGGCGGGCATCGACGCACTGCAGTGGAACGGTGAGCGGCTGTTCCAAGTGGCCAAGTTCGGCACCGAGATGCAGTATCAGCATCTGGTGTTTGAGGAGTTCGCGCGCACGGTCCAGCCGAACGTCGACCTATTCTTTGCACCAACGCAGGTCTACGACGTTGATCTCGACCCATCGATCGTAGCGGAATTTGCGCACACGGTTTACCGCTTCGGCCACTCGATGCTGACGGAGACCATCGACCGTCTCGACCCCGAGTTCAACAACAGCGAAATCGGCCTGATTGCCGCCTTCCTCAATCCCTTGGCCTATGTGGACGGCGGTGCCACGCCCGAAGATGCCACCAGTGCTATCGTGCGCGGCGTCACACGTCAGACCGGCAATGCCATCGACGAGTTTGTTACCGAGGCGCTGCGCAACAACTTGCTCGGGCTGCCGCTGGATCTTGCGGCCATCAACATCGCGCGCGGCCGTGACGCGGGCATTCCCACTCTGAATGCGGTGCGTCGCGACATCTATGAACAGACCGGCGATAGCCAGCTCAAGCCGTACCTCAGCTGGAGCGATTTTGTTCAGTATCTGAAGCACCCCGACTCGCTGATCAACTTCATCGCGGCCTACGGCACGCACCCGTTGATCACGCAGGCAACCACGCTGGCCGACAAGCGCGCGGCAGCCATCATGCTGGTGTTCGGCGGCGACGGCGAGCCGGCCGACCGGCTGGATTTCCTCAACAGCACCGGAGCATGGGCCAACGGCGCCAACGGCGTCACGATCACCGGCGTCGATGCCATCGACCTATGGATCGGCGGCCTTGCCGAGGAGGTGATGCCGTTTGGCGGCATGCTGGGTTCGACGTTCAACTTCGTGTTCGAGAACCAGCTCGAAAAGCTGCAGGACGGCGACCGCTTCTACTACCTCGAGCGCACAGCAGGCCTATCCTTCAATGCTGAGCTTGAGAGCAATTCATTCGCCAAGATGATCATGGCGAATACCAGTGTCACGCACTTGCCGGGCGTGGTGTTCACCACACCGGCCTTCACTTTGGAAGTCGACCAGAGCAAGCAATTCACGGGCCTGGGCGACAGCGGCAGAGACGATCCGACGGGCGGCGTTCTCCTCACTCCGCTGGTCATTCGCGACAACCCGGATACGGCCGGTCCAGACAGCAACTACTTGCACTACACTGGCGAGGACCATGTCGTCCTGGGCGGCACTGCTGGCGATGACATCTTGCTCGCCAGCATCGGTGACGACACCATCTGGGGTGATGCCGGCAACGACCGCATTGACGGTGGCGACGGCAATGATCAGCTGCGCGGCGGGGCGGGCGACGACATTATCACCGACACGGGTGGTGACGACAACATCCAGGGTGGTGACGGCAACGACGTCATCCATGGCGGCAACGGCGTCAACCTGATCATCGGCGGCTTCGGCAATGATTTCATCGTCACCGGCGAGGATGCCTCAGAAGCCATCGGCGGTCAGGGCAACGACTTCATCCTGGGCAGCAAGGCCAATGAACAGGACATGGGCAACGAGGGCGACGACTGGATCGAGGGCGGCACCTCGGACGGCGCCCCTGGCGACAACTTTGATCCGCTCGGAAACGACCCCATCATTGGCAACGATGTGTTCATTGGACGTGGCGAAAACGACAAGTTCAATGGTGAGGGCGGCGACGACATCATGGTCGGTAGCGTCGGCTTGGGCGACCGCTACATTGGCGGATCCGGTTTTGACTGGGCTACGTTCAAAGATGATAACCTGGGCGTATACATCGACATCAGCGACCGCTTCTTCGATCAGCCGCCGCAACCAGGTTCTGGTGCGTCGGTATTGACCAGGTTCGACTTCGTCGAGGGTCTGTCCGGCTCGCAACATGCAGACGTATTGCAGGGTGATGACGTCGACGCCGCTGCGCTGGCAACGGCCGGCGCAACGGGCAGCGTGCTCACCAACATCGGCCTTATCAACGGCCTGCAAGACCTGCTTGGCCCAGGTGTGACGCAGTTTGACGGCGGCAACATTATTCTGGGTGGTGGCGGCGGCGACATCATCGAGGGCCGCGGCGGCAATGACCTGATCGACGGCGACGCCTGGCTCAACGTCCGCATCAGCGTGCGTCAAAACCTTGATGGTACCGGCCCGGAAATCGCCAGCTTCGACAGCATGGAGCCGATGATTCCCTTCATGCTGGACGGCACCTATAAGGCGGGCCAGCTGGTGATCACGCGCGAAATCCTTTATGCGGCCGGTCCGGATTACGACACGGCGGTATTCTCGGGTGTTCGGGCAAACTACACGGTCGTCGAAGCAGCAGATGGCACCGTTACAGTTACCGACAACGTCGGCACGGACGGTACCGATACGCTCAAGCATATCGAGCGGCTGCAGTTCGCCGATGCGGTCGAGCTGGTTGGAGGCTTGAACAACGCCCCGGTCGGCACGCCGATCATCACCGGCTCAGCGGCTGAGAACGAGCCACTCACCGTGACGATTGCCGGCGTTACGGACGCTGACAACGTCAGCACGGGTGGACAGATCACGGGTCCTGTCGACTACTTCTGGCAGGTTGAGACGGTGGCCGGCAGTGGTGTGTTCGACGATATTCTGGCCGACTTCGCGGCCGGCGAGGTAGCCCGCGTCTACGGCGCAACCTTCACGCCAACCGCTGCAGAAGCTGGTCTGCGCCTGCGGGTGAGGGCAATCTACCAGGATCAAAACGGGGCGTTGGAGCAGGTGTTCTCGGCTCCCACCGGTCCGGTAGACAACATCAATGATCCGGCTACCGGCGTCGTTTTTCTGTCGAGCACGACCCCCACCGAAGGCTTGGCTATTGCCGCCTTCACGACAGGCATCCAGGATCTGGATGGTCTGACGGGCGCCGTGTTCAGCTTCCAATGGCAATCGAGCGCCGATGGTGTGACCTGGACCGACGTTGGTGACGGGACGGCCCTGTTTACGCCAACGGATGCCGAGGTTGGGCGAGTACTGCGTGTCGTTGTGTCGTTTACCGATGATCTGGGCGGGCTGGAGAGCATCGCGTCGGCACCAACCGACGTTGTCGGTGACTTGATTTTTGGCTTGGACATCGCCGAGACCCTCACCGGGACGGCGGGTCTCGACCAAATTTTCGGCGGCGGCGGCAACGACGTCTTGTTCGGGCTGGCCGGCAACGACGAGCTGTTCGGCGAGAATGGTAACGACACGCTGGACGGTGGGGTGGGTGGCGACGCCATGTTTGGCGGTACGGGCAACGACACCTACATCGTTGACGACGCAGCCGATCAGGTCATCGAGCTGGCCGGCGAAGGCACTGATGTGGTGCGTACCTCACTGGCAGCTTACGCCCTTACCGACGATGTCGAGAACCTCGTCTACACTGGCATCGGCGCCTTCACGGGCACGGGCAACGCGCGCGCCAACGTGATCACTGGCGTGGATGGTGCGGACTTGTTGAGCGGCGGTGATGATAATGACACGCTGAACGGCAATGGCGGCACCGACACCCTCAATGGTGATGCCGGCAACGACATCCTCAATGGCGGGGCAGGTAACGACATCCTCAATGGCGGTACCGGAGCCGACACCCTCAACGGCGGCGGTGACGATGACACGTTGAACGGCGGGTTAGGCAACGACCAGCTCAATGGCGGGGCAGGAATTGATACCGCCTCCTATGCTGGCGAGACCGCCAACATGTTCATTAATCTCGTCAATGGTACGGCGCGGCGCGGGACGGCGGGAGCACCGGTAGAAGACAATCTCGGCAGCATCGAGAATGTGATTGGTGGTGCCGGAAACGACACCATCACCTCGAACGGCAATAGCAACAGATTGGACGGTGGCGCCGGTGACGACACGCTGTCTGCTGGCGGCAGTAGCGATGTACTGATCGGCGGCGACGGCAACGACAGTTTGACCGGAGGCACCGGCAACGACACGCAGAGCGGCGGTGCAGGTAGTGACACCTTCGCCTACACGATCGGTGATGGTGCTGACGCCGTGGACGGCGGAGCAGATAGCGATCGGCTGAACATTCTCGGCACGGCGGCAGCCAATACGCTGGATGTGCTGTGGAATGGCAGTTCCATTACAGCCTTCGAGGGTGGCACGGTCACCGGCGTCGAACAAGTGACCGCAGATCTGCTTGGTGGCACCGACACGCTAAGTTATGCCGGGTCGACGGCCAGCGTCAGTGTCAATCTGGCGACTGCTAGCGCCAGTGGGCTCCTATCGATCGCCGGTACCGAGAACGTCACGGGCGGGAGCGCCGGTGACTTCCTAACTGGCAATGGCCAGGTCAATACGCTGAACGGTGGCGCCGGCAATGACACCCTGGATGGCGGCGCTGGCAACGACACACTGGCCGGCGGCGCGGGCGACGACACCTATATCGCCAACAATGGCGATACCATTACTGAAGCTGCCGGCGCGGCGGGCGGTATCGACACGGTGCTGACCGCGAGTGCGAACTTCACGCTCACAGCCAATGTGGAAAATCTCACCTACACAGGTGGCGGAGCTTTCACAGGCAACGGCAACGCATCGGCAAACGTCATCACGGGCGGCACGGGCAACAATACTCTGAACGGTGCCGGCGGTAGTGACACGCTGAACGGCATGGGGGGCAATGACACGCTCAACGGCGATGCCGGCGACGACCGCCTGACTGGCGGAGTTGGCAACGATACGATGAACGGCGGGACTGGCAACGACACCTTTGTGTTCGCGGCGGGCTTCGGCAATGACGTCATCAATGGCTTCGACGCCAATCCGTCTAACGGCGGCCAGGATCTAATTGACCTGACAGCCTACCATCTGACGGCTGCAACGTTTGCCAGCACTGTCAACATCGCCGATGTTGGAGCCGATATCTTGATCACGATCGGCACAGATACCATCCGGCTGGCTGGTGTGAGCGGCACGGGCGTCAATGCCGTAACGCAGCAGGACTTCATCCTGTGAAAAAGGGGCCCGGTTTCCGGGCCCCGTGCCGTTCTCAGCACATATAGAATGTTCCCGGAGGCCGCAATGACGTTGCAAGCGCGACAGTCCGTTGTCCAGCAGAACGGCACTGACGGATCAGTTCTGGAGAAAAGGCAGCTGAACCAACCCACCCTTGTGAAGCCGAGCGAAGCACGCCATGCGCGCATGGCGCAGAGCTTTGCTCAGGTGGTTGCCGTCCTGATGCGTGACCCCAACTTCCGCACGCTGCCGCTGGCCGACCTCGAGTGGCTGGTTCTGCCCGCAGTCATGTCCGGACAGTTCAAGCTCGGACACGCTCGCGCGCAACCGGGACCGTCAAAGGACGGGGGCACGTTCGTTCCGGTCGCGGTAGCAATGTGGGCGCGCGTATCGCCTGACGTTGACAAGGCCCTGAGCGAGAATTTGCATAAGCCAATCCGCCTTAAGGCCAATCAATGGGTGTCGGGCAACATCCCTTGGGTGATTGCGGTAGCAGGCGATCAGCGTACCCTGCCGGCTTTCCTGCAGCAGCTTTCCGAGCAAGAATTCAAAGGTAAATGCATAAAAATGCGTGCACGGACGCCCGAAGGGAAGATCTACATAAGGGTGCTCGGGACAGACTAAGCACAAACCTTGGCGCTTGTGCTTAGCCGCATCGACGCGCCCGGGATCAGCCGAAGGCGTGGGACGTTCCAACTTTGAGCTGTGCAACGGCGGCACGCTGCAAGCTTGGGAGCCAAATTCCATGCGGTGCAACCTCGCCGCCCCGCCCCGATCATGCTGCGGCGACGTAAGCGTTGCCAAGCAAGCGGCGGTAGGTGTGGAGCACCGCATGCTGGACATGAGTTTCTGTGTATCCGCTGAGGAAGCGCTGTCGCGCCGCCAAGCCCATCGCCCAACGCAGGTCCGCCTCTGACGCAAGCCGCGCGAGAGCTTCGGCCAAACTCTCGGGATCATCGGGCGGCACGAGCAATCCTTCCACGCCGTAGCGCACGAAGTCGCGATCGCCAGGCACGTCCGTAACGACCAGCGGGCGCCCGCACGCTGCAGCCTCGATCAACGCACGCGGCAGCCCCTCGCCGCCGCGCCAAGCAAGAACAAAGATGTCGGTGCGCCGCCATATGCCGGCGACATCCGCTACATGCCCACGCCAGACCGCATCGGCTTGGTCGCACCAGGTTGTCAGCGACTGAGACGGGACCGCCTCCGGATTTTCGGCATCGCTCCGGCCGTAGAGCTCGAGCTGCAGCGGTACGCCTCTGTTGCGCAGGGCGGCAAACGCTTGCACCAGGACGTCGATGCCATTTGATCGGACCATGCGTCCGACATGTGCAGCCACCGGAACCTGTTGGGACGCGGCATGAGCGGGAATGCGTGCGGATCGACGCCTGCCCCGCCGAGCATGGCAAAGTTCTGACTTGGCTCCGCACCTGCCTGGCGCAAGGTCGACAACTCATGTGAATTCTCGACCAGAAGACAGGCGCCCTGGTTCACCAACGACGCCAAGACGCGCAGCACTGCTTTCCCGCATAGGCGACGCAGCGGCTCGGTGCTTGTTCCGAGCAAGCCTTGACCGGTTAGATGCACAACAACTTGCGCGGGGCCGACCAGCCTAGTCTAGCTGCAAGCCCGCCCAATACCATGGCCTTCGTTGCAACCAAATGCACCACGTCCGGCTGTTCTTCTCGCAGGATGCGAGACAGCGCCAAGATCGAGCGACCTTCCCCAACCGGATTGCTCGAACCACGCCGGAAGTCGAACGGCACGACGCGTACGCCAAGCTCCTTGAGCTGTGGCCTGTGCTTGGACGGCCCGGTGATGAC
Source organism: Hyphomicrobiaceae bacterium (assembly GCA_035762425.1). GTDB lineage: Bacteria > Pseudomonadota > Alphaproteobacteria > Rhizobiales > Hyphomicrobiaceae > AWTP1-13. The sequence goes on from DASTOW010000043.1 coordinate 7,160, forward strand.
GCCGACAGAGCGCGCCACGTGCTTCAGTACGCGCGATTTCTGCAACCTGCGTGAGGAAAGTCGCGGGCGTGAGCCATAGCATCCCTCGCGTACGTTCCGGCCAAGACAGCCAATGCACAAACGTTGAAGGACAGCGGTTTAGACTGAGCCGTGACAGGCAAGCCTGTATGCACGCGGGACGCGAACTCACTGTCCGGCCGGCACATTACACACGTTCGACACACACGTTCGACCGCAATCGAAGGTGCCTCGGTCGGTTTTCAACAACTCGCGGCTGCTTAACTGGAATCAGCCCGATCCGACAGGGAAGCTTGAGGCGAGGCAATGGTCGGCCGCATGGCGCATCGCCTCCCCGATCGGCGGACGGCAGGTACGCGCTGTCGAGGCGCATGGTTAGCGTCTGGTCTTGTTAATCCCGAGTGACCCAACCCGGCCCGCGGTGGATCCCGGCGCGTCGCCCATCCGCCCGCCACACCCTGTGCCGGCACGCCGGAGGCCGGCATGCACATTGGCCTCGCCCTGCGGCAGCGTCAGCCTTACCGTCATGCACAACACCCGCGGCCGGATCCTTGGCAGGCACGGGGATGAGGCATGGCTACTGCTGGCAATTGGCCGGGCGCCGAACGCAGCCCCGGCCCGACAGGGACGCGCACGGGAGAAGAGACGTATGGATGAAGCAACCCTTCGCGAAGCCGCGCTCGAGTATCACCGTGCGCCGACGCCCGGCAAGATTGCCGTCGTCGCCACCAAGGGCCTCACCAACCAGCACGATCTGTCGCTCGCCTACTCTCCGGGCGTCGCCTACGCCTGCCTTGCCATCAAGGAGAACCCGAAGGAAGCGGCCAACCTCACCAGCCGCGCCAATCTGGTGGCAGTGATCAGCAACGGCACGGCGGTGCTCGGGCTCGGCAATATCGGGCCGCTCGCCAGTAAGCCGGTGATGGAAGGCAAGGGCTGCCTGTTCAAAAAATTCGCCGGCATCGACGTGTTCGACATCGAGATCGACGCCACCGACCCCGACCGGATCGTGGAGGTGGTGGCGGCACTGGAGCCGACCTTCGGCGGCATCAACCTGGAGGACATCAAGGCGCCGGAGTGCTTCATCGTCGAGCGGCGGCTACGCGAGCGCATGAAGATCCCCGTGTTCCACGACGATCAGCACGGCACGGCCATCATCGTCTCGGCGGCAATCCTCAACGGCCTGGAACTGGTCGGCAAGGATATCGCCAGCGTGAAGGTGGCGGTCTCCGGTGCGGGTGCTGCCGCGCTCGCCTGCCTCGACCTGCTGGTCAAGCTCGGGCTCAAACCCGACAATATCCGCGTCTGCGACATCAAGGGCGTGGTCTACAAGGGTCGCATCGAGGAGATGGACCCGGAGAAGGCGCGCTATGCCCGCGACACGCGCGCCCGCACGCTGGCCGAGATCGTGTCCGACGCCGATCTGTTCCTCGGCCTGTCGGCCGGCGGCGTGCTGAAGCCGGACTTAATTTCCAGCATGGCACCGCGCCCGCTGATCCTGGCACTCGCCAACCCCGAGCCCGAGATCCGCCCTGAGCTTGCGCGGCAGGTGCGCTCCGACGCCATCCTGTGCACCGGCCGCTCGGATTATCCCAACCAGGTCAACAACGTCCTGTGCTTTCCTTTCATCTTCCGCGGCGCACTGGACGTGGGCGCTACTGTCATCAACGACGCCATGAAGATCGCAGCCGTGCATGCGATTGCCGAGTTGGCGCGCGCAGAGGCCTCCGACATAGTCGCCAGCGCTTATGGTGGGCAGGCGCCGCAGTTCGGGCCTGACTACCTGATCCCCAAACCGTTCGACCCGCGCCTCATCGAGCGCATCGCCCCGGCGGTAGCCAAGGCCGCGATGGACAGCGGCGTGGCGACCCGCCCCCTCGACGATCTGGAAGCCTACCGTCAGCGCATGGAGCGCTTCTCCTATCACTCGGGCAACAGCATGAAGCCCGTGTTCCAGGCGGCCAAGGCCGCGCCCAAGCGCGTGATCTATGCCGAGGGCGAGGAGGAGCGGGTGCTGCGGGCCGTGCAGGTCGTGGTCGACGAGGGGATTGCCTTCCCCGTGCTGCTTGGACGCGCCGAGGTGATTGCCCGACGCATCGAGACGCTGGGGCTGCGATTGAAGGTCGGCCAGACCTGCGAGGTGGTCAACATCCTAAGCGACCCGCGCTATCCGAGCATAGTGACCGAATACTACGAGCTCGGTCGCCGCCGCGGCGTCACCGAGGCCATCGCCAAGGAGGCGATGCGAAGCCGCGCCTCGCTGATCGCCGCCATGCTACTGAGGCGCGGCGACGTCGATGCCATGCTGTGCGGCACGGTCGGTAGGTTCGATGAGCACCTCAAAGGCGTACGCGAGGTGATCGGCTGCCGCAAAGGCGTGTTCACGCTCGCGGCCATGAACATGCTGATGCTTCCCAACCGCCAGATCTTCATCTGCGACACCTATGTCAATCGCCATCCCAAGGCGGTCGAGATCGCCGAGATGACGCTGCTGGCAGCCGATGAGATGCGCCGCTTTGGCCTGACGCCGGCGGCCGCACTCCTCTCCCATTCGAGTTTCGGCAGCTCGGAGGCGGCGGAGGCGCAGCTGATGCGCGAGGCCCTTGCCATCCTCCTTGAGCACGACCCGGACTTGGTGGTCGAGGGCGAGATGCAGGGCGACGCTGCCCTGTCCAAGGTCGCGCTCGACCGGACGTTCCCCAGTTCGCGTCTGCGCACCGAGGCCAACCTACTGATCATGCCCAACGTGGACGCCGCCAACATCGCCTACAACCTGCTCAAGGTGACGGCCGGCAACGGCATCACGGTCGGCCCGATCCTGCTCGGGCTCGCGCGGCCGGCGCACATC
>DASTOW010000044.1:0-19972 GCA_035762425.1 Hyphomicrobiaceae bacterium
CAGCGCTCGGGGCCCTGTTCTACATACTGTTCCGGGAGTTTCTGTCGATCTACACCGCTTACTGGTTGTTGTACTTCGGCCTGCTGTTCGTGGGCTTTATCGTGTTCTCGCCGACCGGGCTTGTCGGGGTCGCCGAGCGCGTGTTGCGCCCCTTCCGAACAGTCGTATTCGAGGAGGCGGCCATGGCCGCCCGCCGCGTCGGCGACGAGCCACTGCCCGCCTTCCTGAGGCCCGCGGTGCACGCCGATGGTCCGATCCTTCACGTCCAGGGGCTGGTCAAGAGCTTCGGCGGCATTCGCGCCGTCCAGGGCGTGAGCTTTGAGGTCCGTGATCGCACCCTGCATGCCCTGATTGGGCCGAACGGAGCCGGCAAGACGACGGCGTTCAACGTTGTGTCGGGCATGTTCCCGCCCGACGCCGGCGAAATTCTGCTGTCAGGTCGCCATATTGCCGGACTGGCGCCCGAGGCGATCACAAGCGCCGGGATTGGCCGCTCGTTCCAGATCACCAACCTGTTTCCGGCGCTGACGGTTGACGAGAACATCCGTCTGGCCGTGCAGGCGAGCCACCCGGCGCGCTTCAACGGTTGGGCGTCGGCGCGTGGCATGGCCGACATCGAAAGCGAGACCGCAGCGATTGTGCGCTATCTGGGGGTGGCGGGCATTGAACAGGCCGAAGCCGGCGCCCTGTCCTACGGTGGTCAACGCCTGCTCGACATGGGGCTGGCGCTTGCCACCAAACCCAAGCTCCTGCTGCTGGATGAGCCGCTTGCCGGGCTCGCCGCTGCCGAGCGCGAACGCATCGCCAATCTAGTCAAAAAACTGTCGGCGGACTTACCCGTGCTCCTGGTCGAGCACGACATTGACCGCGTGTTCAAGCTTGCCGACCACGTCACGGTCATGAATGACGGCAAGGTACTCGTCGATGGCACCGTAGAGACGGCGCGCTCGTCGAAGGAGGTGCAGGACGTCTATATCGGCTCTGGTGCTGCCCACATTGCGGCCAAGCCGCGCGCTACCGTTGCCAGTCCAAAGACACTGCTGTCGCTCGATAAGATCAACACCTTCTACGGCAAAAGCCACGTGCTGCATGACGTCTCGCTCGACGTGCATGAGAACGAGATCGTGGCGCTGCTCGGTCGCAACGGCGCCGGCAAGTCGACGCTGCTGAAGTCGCTGATCGGCATTGCGCCTGCGCGCGACGGCACCATCACTCTGGATGGCAAGGATATCCGCGGCCTTGCATCGGCGCGCATTGCCCGGCTGGGCATTGGTTACGTGCCCCAGGGTCGAGCGCTGTTTGCCGGTATGAGTGTGGCGCACAATCTGGAGCTCGGCCGCCTCAGGCGGCAAGGTGGCGTTGGCGTGCGCTGGGAGCTTGACCGCATCCTCGAGTATTTTCCGCGGCTCGAGCAACGGCTGACAACGCCGGCTGACTATCTATCGGGTGGCGAGCAGCAGATGGTTGCGGTCGCGCGTGCCCTGTCTGGCAATGTGCGCGTGCTGCTGCTCGATGAACCGTTCGAAGGATTGGCGCCGTCGGTGATCGAACAGCTGTTTGAGAGTTTCGACAAGCTCCGCCACGAAGTCGCTATCGTCATCGTCGACCACCACCTGGATCTGGCGCTCGCCCTCTCAAACCGGACGGTCGCCCTCGAGCGCGGCCAAGTTACGTGGTCTGGCGCCTCCAAGGCCCTGCGCGACGACATCGACCTGCGTCGCAAGGTGTTGTGGCTATAGGCATGTCCGCCACCTGGCCGATGCCATCGAAAAAGCCTTGAGACGGCCTGCGAACGCTGCTTGCGCCGCTATCGTGCGCGTCGACGGTGGAGGCGGGCGCGATGCCGATGTCTTCAAGAAAGTTGCGCGCCTGTCTGTCGCACGAGATCGCGAAACCACTGCATGGCCGGGTCACCCTGCGTGTTGGAATGCCAGGACATGAGGATGCGGATGGGATCGAACTTGAACGGCGGGGACTTCAGGCTCACACCCACCTCGCGCGCATACTGCTGCGCGGCAGCTCGCGGCACGGTCGCGATCAATGATGTATTGCGCACCGCCAACACGGCCGAGCCGAAATAGGGCACGCGCAGGCCTATGCGTCGGCGGTGGCCGGCCGCGGTAAGCTGCTCATCGACCATGGTGCGCTCGCTGGTCATCACGGTCACCATGATATGCGGGAAAGACAGATAATCCCGCATCGTCATGCGCCGCTTCGCCAACGGATGCCGGGCCGACATTACGCAGACCATGTCGCTGCGCAGAACCTCCTCCGAATGCAGCAGCGGCGACACCCGGTTGGGCCTGAGCACGGCGTCGATCTTGCCGCGCACCACATCGTCGAATGCGCTCTCGTGCCAGGGCACGATTTCCAGCATCGCGTGCGGTGCCACCGCACCGAGGCGCTCCGCCAAAGGCGGTGCAAACAGCCGTGACAGGTAGTCGGGGCAGCACAATCGGAAACGATCTGCAGAGGTTGCGGGATCGAACGTGTCGCCCCGCAGAATTCTGTCGATGCGCGGCAGCAACTGCTGCAGCTCTTGCTGCAGCCGTCGCGCCCGGGCCGTCAGCGTGTAGCCCTGCCGGGTCCGCACCAGCAGCGCATCGCCGAAGGTTGCGCGCAGCCGCTGTAGGACGCGGCTCATGGCCGGCTGACTCAAGTGATGCCTGGCAGCAGCCCTGGAAATGCTGCGTTCTTCCAACAGCGCTCCAAGAGCCGGCAGGAGATTGAGGTCAGACTTGCGTATATGCGTGAGCTGCATTGCGCGCCTGCCGCCTCACGGCATCCCCCTATGTATGCGTCGTGTGCATCTTGCAGTTATCATATTTGCATTTTCTGCATGAGCGCAAGGCTGCTAGCACCAGAGCGGATGATTTCGATCGACGCGAAAGTCGCTGGCAATGCAGCCGCACGGTGCAACAAGTGCTTCCTCGCCCTGGCACTACCCCCGGCCATGGTCTTCTGGCATGCGTCCTCGCCATCGTCGGCGCTTCACGCGACTGCTTGCGAGTGCCTGCCCGCTGGGTGTTGTTGAATGCATCGCCAGCGTTGCATCGACTGAGCCCGCGCTCTGGACCGGCACGCTCCTCTACGCATCCCTGCTGATCTATGGGCGCCACGCTTGGCTGCTCGTCAAAGCATTGGAGGCGGCTGCCGGCATCACCTGCTGCTGCCTCGCTCTTGTGAACGTGGGGGTGACGCAATGATTACCCTGCCGATCGCTGCCACCCTCGGCGCCGCGGTGCTCGCCACCTCGTTCATCTCCGGCATTTTCGGCATGGCCGGCGGCATGATCCTAATTGGCATCCTGCTCGCCATCATGCCGGTGGCGGGCGCCATGGTGCTGCACGGTTTGACCCAGATTGCGTCCAATGGTTGGCGGGCTTGGTTGTGGCGCGCGCACATTCGCTGGCCGCTTGTGGCCAGACATGCGACAGGCTCAGCACTTGCCACGCTGGCTTTCTCGCTGCTGCAAGTCGCCCCAAGCAAACCCGTCGCCCTGATCGGCCTTGGTGTGATCTCGCTCGCAGGGTTGTGCGTGCCGCACCGCATCGCGCCCAACATCACCCGCCCGGCCGATGCCTTCGCGTGCGGGGCGATCTGTACTGTGCTGCAGCTGATCGCCGGAGTTTCGGGGCCGATCTTCGACGTGTTCTTTGTCAGAGCAGAGCTCGCGCGCAAGGACGTGGTAGCGACCAAGGCCGCCATCCAAGTGTTCGGTCACGCCATGAAGGTCGCCTACTTCGCCCAGTTGCTCGCGGCGGCGAGCGGCGAGATCGCGCCGATGGCCGTTGCGCTGGCAATGACGCTGGCGCTTGCTGGTACGCAGCTCTCACGCAAGGTTCTGGACGCCATAACCGACGCTCAATTCAGGAGTTGGACCCGCGTTCTCATCGGGATTATCGCCACATTCTATCTGGCCCACGGCACCCTTTTGCTGCTGCCCGACATGTACGGCACTTGATCGGGGCCCGGCGTAGACGAAATCTCGCACATGCTGCGATGGATCGGCTTGTTGCAGCCTTGGGTCGTGATCGCCCATGCAGCTCTTCTACACTCCCCAGTCTGGGTGCGCCCGCAAGGTGCCGGTGGCCGCCATCGAGCGCGATCTGCAACGTCTGCAGCTCAAGTACGCGGATGTCGTGCCTGGCCAGCGAACACCGGCTAGGCGGAGCATCACAATCGGCTGCGCGAAACATCGGCCCTGGCTACGGACTGCGGACGGATGCCGTTCGATTGAACCGTGATCTGTCAGTACGCAATGGCCTGGTCGGCGGACGGCCGTCGATGCGCTGCCCCGTTGGCCGTCCGCCGCCTTCGCCAAGTCTCATGCTCGCATGGCCAATAACGCTGCGACCAAAACGCTACGATCGCGCGACCATCGGCCCGGCGCTGCCCGGACGCCAAGGCGAGCCAGGCGATCCTCGCTGAGCTCAACGCGGAGTGCCGGAGGCAAAGAAGTGCTGATCACCTCCAAGCGAGCTATAAAGGAACGGCTCCTGCCGGCGGTTCGTCTTGCGGCGCACGGCGTCCCTGACCTTGCCGAACAGAATGCGAATTTCGGTCTCTGGTTCTTCGATGTGACCGAGCAAGGCCTCGCTGAAGGGGCTGTTGCCGCCCGCTGGGCCATCATCGGCCGTCGTGTCGTGCCTGGCGGCATAGGCGACCGCCGTGTTGCCTTCTGGCTCGATCCGCCCCAGACCTTGGGAGATCGACCGCTTCGCACCCGCCGACCGCGTCATACGCGTGACAAACGGGTTGTTGCGGCAGGCATCCAGGATAACAAGACCGAGCTGGGTGGCGGCGTCGACCTTAGCAAGCACGGCATTGAGCGATACGCCCTCGAGCGGCACATCGGTATCGCTTTTGAGCCTGACGTCGATCGGGATCAGATAGTTGGTGCCGTCCATTTCGACGCCGTGGCCGGCATAAAACACAACAGCCCAGTCGGCCCCGTTGCTGAAATCGCCGAAGTCTGAAAGGGCCTCGACCATCTGCGAGCGATTGAGATCGTAGTGGTCCTTGACCGTGAAACCGAGCTTGCGCAGCGAGGTCGCCACGCCTCGCGCGTCGTTGCGGGGATTGTCGAGGACGCCGGCATGAACGTAGTTGCTGTTGCCGATGACGAGAGCCACCCGCTTGCCGGGCAAATGCGCGGCGGCGGCCTTGGGCTGGTTCAGTCGTCCCAGCCGCGCCAGGGCGATTTCCTGTCTTTGGCGCGTGTCGGCGGAGTCCTTGGCAAGCGTAAGCACCGTGGCATAGTCGGCAATCGCCCGGTCGCGATCGCCCATCGCCTCATGCAGCTTGCCGCGATTGTTTAGGGCTGCCGCATTCTTCTGATCGAAGCGAATTGCCTCGTTGTAGTCGGCAAGCGCCCGATTGCGGTCGCCCTTGGCTTCGTGCACCAGGGCCCGATTGTTGTAGGCCAACGCGTATTTTGCATCGTAGCTAAGCGCGTGCGTGAATTCGACAAGTGACTTGTCGAGTTCACCGATGCGCCAATACAGGACGCCGCGGCTCAAATACGCGCAGGGACAAATCGAGGCATCGATACGGATCGCCTCGTCATAGTCGGCAAGGGCGGTCTGATACTCACCCTTCTCCTCATGGGCGTTGCCGCGGCCGAGGTAGCTGACTGCCATCTTGGCGTTGAGCCGGATTGCCTCGTTGAAGCCGGCAATCGCGCGATCGTAGTTTTTCTTGTGGATGTGAGCGATGGCGCGCGAGTGATGCGCCCAGGCGAATGTTGGATCGATCTCGATTGCCTTATCAAAGTCGGCAATGGCGATGTCGTACTCTTCCATACTTTTGCTGTAGATGTGCCCGCGGCCGTGATAGGCCTCCGCCATCTTGGCATCGAGCCGAATCGCCTCGTTGTAGTCGGCGATCGCACGATCGTAGTGTCTTTGTTCGGCGTAGGCGCGGCCACGATGATGGTACGACGGCGCGTACGTAGGATCCAACTCAATGGCCCTGTCGAAGTCGGCAATGGCCTTTTCGTATTCTTGCCGGTCGGCATGGACTAGGCCGCGATTGTTGTATGCGGCGGAGAACTTTGGATCGAGACCAATCGCCTCCGTGTACTCGACGATGGCGCGCTCGAACTCGCGTCGTTGTGCGTAGATCCTGGCGCGGCCAAAGTAGGCGCAGGCACACACCGCCCGATCGAGGCGGATCGCCTCGTCATAGTCGGCAAGGGCGCTCTGGTGATCGCCCTTGGCCGCGTAGATACCGGCCCGTCCGAGATAGATGCCTGCCGATTTCGGGTCGAGACGAAGAGCCTGGCTGAAGTCGGCGATCGCCCGATCGTACTCACCCTTTCTGTAGTAGGCCCCGCCGCGTGCGCGGAACTGATAGGGTGTGTTGGGGTCGATTTCGATGGCCTTCGTGAAATCCGCGATCGCCTGGTCATACTCGCGCTTCTTCTCTGCCAGGTAGCCGCGCATATTGAATGCCCTGGCGCTCTTGGGGTCGAGGCGAAGCGCTGCATTGGCATCAGTGAACGCTTGGTCGAGTTGGCCCTTGTCGTCCCATGCGCCGGCGCGATCGATGTAGGCGACTGCCAGGCCCGGATCGAGCCGTATCGCCTCGCTGAAATCGGCGATCGCTTTGTCAAGCTCTTTCTTCTTGTGCAGAGCGCTGCCGCGCAGCTTGAAGGCTCGTGCGTTCTTGGCGTCGAGGCGGATCGCCTCCGTCGCGTCGGCGAGCGCGCGGTCGTGGTCCCCCTTGCTCATGTAGGCATCCCCGCGATGCGCGTGCAGCTCAGCCCGCCGTACGGGTTTCGTGCGTCTATCTGTGATGATTTGCGAGCACGCAACGATGCGCCGGTCAGGCTCGCCTTGTTTGCAGCTCGCAACGTCGTCAGCGCTCGCGGACGGCGGCAGTCCCGCCACAAGGCATAGGGCAATGAGCAAAGGGAATGAGCGTCGCATTGGCTGCCTCCAAATTGGCGTTGCCGCAATTCTCATCGTCACTTCTACGCGGCCAGCCGTACCGACCGAGGAACGGGGTGCGCTGTTACCTGGGTAACAAATTCTTGCGGGCCGGAGCCGGCGGTTGACCCTGTCGGCATCGGTCAGATGCCGCGCCCACCACCGTGCAGTAGCCGACCTGCGGGCTGACCCTCGTCGCGACCGCGAGCGCAACAAGCCCGGTAGGGCAGCGCCCCACGCGCCTGGAGGGCCGCTGCCGGAACACCTTGGCGACCTTATCGGCCGCGTGGGCGAGCAAATGCCGCGCTTGGCGGTGGTGACCTTTTTGATGGTGACGATGCGGCGCAGGTAGACCGAGCGCACGCAGGCGGGCCAACGCGGGGATTGCGGGTGTTGGCGGCGCCGCAAGGCGGTCGTTGTGTGGCGAGGCGTTCGCGATTGTGTCCGGCGCGCCTTGCCGCTGCGCTGACCGGTCTGCGGCGAGCGATCCGCGGATTGCAACCGCTAAATGGTCTTGTCGATGTCGGGCAAATATGTACGATTGCCGGGCGGGTCTCGCGTGGCGTTGGGGGTAAAAGGCAATGAAGCCCAGCGACCTTGCAGCCGGGACGGTGCTCATCCTACTTGGGCTGTACACTTTGTTCGTCGTGCTCCCGGCGCAAACGTCGGCGACTGGCGGCATCGGCCTTGCGCCGCGAGATCTTCCCGCGCTGGCGACGCTTGTTGTGATCGGTCTGTCGGCGCTGCTCGTCGTGCAGTCCTGCATTGCCAAGCTGCCGGGAAGAGCTTCGTTTTGGCCGGCAAGCTGGCACGAAACTCTCACGATGTTCGTCGGATTTGCTCTCGCCCTGGCCGGGACATTGGCCTTCCAGTTTGTGGGCTTCATAGTGGGCGGCGCCGTACTGATCGTGTCGATCATGCTGTTCATGGGTGAGCGGAACTGGCTCCGCTTGCTTTTGACGCCAACCGTGGTTGTGGGAGGCATGTACCTCTTCGTGACACGGTTGTTGCACGTGACTGTGCCCTGAGGCCTGACATGGAAGCCGTGATCGCGGGTTTCGGTGCAGCGCTGACGCCGAGCAACGTGGCGTTCGTCGGCCTGGGCGTGTTGCTCGGGTATGTCGTCGGTGTTCTTCCCGGCTTCAATCGCCCGACGGCGCTTGCTCTGGCGGTGCCTCTCACGTTCTACATGGGGCCGATCTCCGGCATTGCCTTTCTGATCGGCATCAGTAAAGGCAGCGCTACGGGCGGCGCCGTATCAGCCATTCTAATCAATACGCCTGGCGAAGCCTCCTCGGCCGCGACCTGCCTCGATGGCTATCCGCTTGCACGCAAGGGGCGCGCTCGCTCGGCACTTCTCATCGCCCTCGTCGCATCCGTCTGGGGTGACATCTTTGCGACGCTTGTGCTCATCGCTCTCGCGCAACCGTTGAGCCGGGTGGCACTGCTGATCGGGCCGGTCGAAATTTGCGCCGTCTTGTTTTTCGCACTCACGTTCATTGCCAGCCTCTCGGGTGCGTCGCTTCTGAAGGGCCTGATTTCTGCGTTTCTTGGCATTTTGTTAGGCACCGTCGGTCTGGACGCGGAGACGGGCACGCCGCGCTTGACCTTTGGGCAGGCAGAATTGTTCGACGGGTTGCCGCTGATGGTCATTGCCATCGGCGTCCTCGCGCTGTCGGAGATGATTGTGCAGATGGAGGAGCGCGGCCAGCAACAGGGCACTCCACTGGCGACTGGCGGCGATCGACTGCGAGCCCACGAGATCAGAGCCTGCGTGCCCGTGATCCTGCGCTCCAGTCTGCTCGGCACGGTGCTGGGTGTCATCCCAGGTCTTGGCGCCAGCGTGGCCTCGTTTCTCGCCTACAGCTGGGTGCGTAGCACATCATCCACGCCAGAGCGCTTCGGACAAGGCGCGCTGGAAGGTGTCGCAGCGGCCGAGGCGGCCGACAATGCGGTGGTGCCGGCGGGGCTCATTCCCTTGTTTGCCCTCGGCATTCCCGGCGGCATCGCTGCCGCGCTCATCATTGGCGCCTTCATGATCCACGGTATCACGCCAGGACCATTGATGTTCCTGAACCACGCGCACGTGCTCAACGCCATCTATGCCTCGATGCTGCTCGCCAGCGTGCTGATGTTTGCCTTCGGCTATTTCGGCTCAGGCCTATTCGCCCGCCTGGCACAACTGCCGCTCAGCGTGATTGTCGCCAGCGTCGTCTTCTTGTGCATCGTGGGGGCCTATATCGAAGGCGGCACCATGTTCGGTGTCTATCTCGTGCTCGGGTTTGCCGTGTTGGGCTGGCTGCTGCGAAAGTTCGACTTCTCGTACGTGACGTTTCTGATCGGTTTTGTCCTGACGCCGACGCTAGAACTGTCCCTACGTCAGGCGCTGATCCTAACCGACCGCAATCCCTATGCCCTGCTCCAGCACCCGATTGCGCTTGCCATTCTCGCTGTCACGGCCCTGGCGGTATGGCGAATGGCAAGTCGTCGCCGCGCCGTGACAGGTCTGGCCACAAGCTAAGCTAGCAGTCCACGAAAGGGAAAAAAGCATGACGCGTGCAGCTGAAAATTGGTGTTGGCGCGGTCACAGGCGCCAGGTGTGCTTGGCCCTGGCCGCGACTTTCGTCGCTGCATGGCCCGTCTCGTCTTGGGCACAGGACTGGCCGACAAAGCCCGTCAATCTCATCGTCGGCTACGGTGCCGGCGGCGGCGTGGATCAAATGGCGCGCGCGCTGTCCCCGAAGGCGTCCGAAGATGTGAAACAGCCCTTTGTCGTGCACAACCGGCCTGGCGGTGGGGGTGCCGTCGCTGCGGTCAGTGTCAAGGCTGCACCTGCCGACGGTCATACGCTTGTGCTCACCACATCGACGACCTTCACGTTCGACCATCACTTCGCCAAGGCCGATTTTACCGTGGCCGATTTTCGCCATGTCGCGATCATCGGCCAATTCCAGGAGGTGTTCGTCTCCCATCCGTCGCGGCCGTGGAAGACGCTGCAGGACGCCATCGCCGATGCCAAGGCGCAGAGCCGCGACTTGAAGTATGCCTCGTTCTATCAGCTTGATCGGGTGGTCACGGCCCTGCTTGCCAAGCAGTCCGGCGTGAAGATAACAGCGGTTCCAACGCAAGGCGGTGCCGGCGTCGTCAATGCCGTGATCGCGGATCAGGTGGATTTTGGCTTTACCGGGGGAACCTGGGGACCATCAGTGACGTCCGGCACCATCAAGCTGCTGGCGTCCGCTCCGCGGGACCCATTGAAGAGCCAGTCGCAAGTGCCGACCTTGCGCCAACTTGGCTACGATGTTGAGACCGAAGTGTTTGTGACCGTGTCCGTGCCCAAGGACACCCCTGAAGCCGTGGTGCGCAAGATTGAAGCTACGTTCAACAAAGCGGCCGGCGATCCTGCCTATGCCAAGTTCTGCGAGGAAGGGCTGCAGGTGCGCCATTTCAACCTTGGTGAAGCCGACACCAAGAAGGCTCTGGCGGAGCAAAGCGAGCGCTACGCCAAGCTGGTCACGGCTGTGGGCAACCCCTGATACCGCAGCGAGACATGCGCGGCTCGGAGACATCCGCGCCGCGCATCCTTGCGCGGACCGCAGGCGCGGCTGGGCTGCCGAAGGTGCGCTCTGGGCTCACTGCTTGTTCGTGCGTTGCCATTCAAGAAATTGCCTGAACAACCGCTCGGCCGTCTCTTCCTTGGCCGACTTCGCGCTGGCTGCGCGCTGGGAGTTTTTATCAAGCCACTCCTGGGCCGCGGAAAACCGCTGCCAACCCGGAATTGTCGCGGCCAGATTGACCGTTTTCCATAGCGGGTGACGCGCCGGCTGCAGGAGGTTGTCGAACTTGGAAAAGAAGGCATCCGTAAACCTGGCCAAGCGGTTGTAGCGGATCGAGCCACGCTGCCAATTGAAGGAGATGAGAACGGCGCTGGTGGCAATGGTTTCGACCTTGCCATCGGCAGGAATGAGATTGGGGTATTCGCTGGCCTTGATCGCAGCAGGATAGTAGGTGGCCCTTTCCAGGGCCGGCGTGTACGGGATGCTGAGTAGCTTGAAGCCGGATGCTGCCTTGACGTTGGAATAGGCTGGAATTGGAATGGGGCACGTGCACACGGTGGCGTGGATTTCGCCGGCTTGCATTTTCTCAAGCGCATCTCCCTGCGGCAGCGTCAGGGTTTGCACCTCGACATTCAACGACTTGAACACGGCAGGAGCGAACTCGGCGGTGGCGCTGCCCGCGCTGTTGACGGCTACCCGTTTGCCCCGCAAGTCTTCGACCCTGTTGATTTCCGGGCGGGCAACGACCTGCATCGTCTCGTTGAAAAGCGGGGCAATGTAAGCGACCTGCTGATCCAGATTCGGTCCAAGCTCTCCCGTCTCCTTCAACTTATTGAGGGACAGGATATTGGTAACGCCAAGATCGACGCCTCTGAGGAACACGACATCGCGGATGTTCTGGACACCAGCCCCGCCAACGACCGGCAGTACGCGCATGTTGTTGCCGTCGTTAACTGCCACCGAGATGTCGTGCGCGATCACAATGTAGACGGCGCCGAGCTGCCCGCCCATCAGGTTCACAACATTCTCATTCATCTGCTCACGAAGCTGCTCGCGCGGCGTATTGGTCGCCCGCTGCTGCTGTGCCAGCCGAATCGGCTCGCTGCTCTGCGCATGTGCCATTTCAGTAGCGGGCACAACACAGCTCAAGAGCAAAGCACCGACGCATACTGCTTTCATCTTTATTGCTCCCATCCCTCTAAATTCATCGCTCAAACAGCGCACGTCATCACAGAAAGCATAGGCATCGTCCCGCAGCATTGGTGGCAGTCAGTCGATGTAAAAAATGCAGATGCCTCCCCACAAATTGCGGCCACCCCAGGCTCATCATGTGACGCAAACTTGCCGGGAGCGTGGCGCGCGCACGCGATGGCGGATGTGGGAAGCGCCGCGCGGATGCGTGTGCGACCATCGCTGCGCAGCGACGACTGTTCTGTCTTGTGCAAGATCACATCGCCATCGATGCGATCGACGTTATCGAATGCAAATCGACATCGCAGCTCGCCTCGTATGATGCGCGCTCGATGAGCCTTGCTTCCCAGCCGCGCTCGGCGAGGTTGAGTGGAGCTGTCCAGGACTACTTGGTAGGCGGCATTCTGCGTTTCTTGGTGGCGACGAGGCGTTAACGCGCCAGACGTCCGCAATGCAAGTCACCAACGCGGTCACAGCTGCGCCGCAAGCGCGAGGCCCGCAGGATCCGCGGAGCTTGCCATGCTGTTGATCAGTTGAGCTTGTGCAGCTTGGCTTCGGCGACGTAGCCCAGCAGCTTGCCATCCCTGGCGATCAGAACCCAGCCTTGATCGGATTTCACCAGCGTGACGGTGGTGAAGGGAGGCAGCGGTTGCACAATCTCTCCCGCCCCGCCGGCGTCCTTGAACACCTGCAACAGTTCCGTGCTCACGTGCGTGGGCTTGATCGGAACGATGATCGCCTCGCCTTGGACCGGCGCAAGCGCCGCCACCTGGCGCGCCAGCGGGAAGTTCGAGCCGAAGGCATCCATCTGCGGAAACTGCTTGGCCCCCCAGCGCTTCTCGGTGATGGCTGGTACCAGGCCGTCGACGTGCTGGATCAACTCGGTCAGCTCAACGAGGCCGTTGCCGTTGGTGTCGGCGCGCCCTAGGGCATCGAGGAGGGAGAACGTGAACACACCATGCCCGCCATGCCCCTCGTAGGCTTCCTGGGTGGCGCTCGAGGCCGTCAGCGTAGCACGGCCGGTAGCCTGGATCAGCCGGCCCAGCGCCGTCTTCTGCTCAAGACCGCCGCGTGTCTTGACCCGCTCGGTGAGCGAGCCTGCCTCGCAGGTGTCGAACATCAGGACGGCCTTCTTGGCCAGGATGCGGGCGAACCACGCCTGCAGCCTGTCCTGGCCGATGGCGTTGCGCACAAGCGACTGCTCGGTGTGGTAGCGCATGTCTTGTGGGATGAAATAGTAGCGGCCATCCAACGTCTTGCCGTGCCCGGCGGCGAAAAACAGGAACACGTCGCGTGGACGCACCTTGGCGGCCAGATCCGTAAAGACGGTATCGAGCTTGGCGGCCGTCGCATCGCCATCGAGGACATGGGTGACGATCACATCCTCGTAGTGCCCCTGCCCTGCTTGCTTGAGCGCCGCAGCCAGGCTCTTGGCGTCGGGGACCGCATAGGTGAGCTTCAAGGTGGCATCGAGGTAGTCGTTGATGCCGACCACCAGCACGTACAGGCGTGGGGGCGCCTTGGCCTCGCTGCCGGTCCACAGGATTTTGGTGCGTGCCGGGACAGACGCGACCAAATTGGAGCTGTTGTAGGCGACCGCCTCGATGGTGTTCTCACCAGGATCCAGAGCCATCACCTGCTTCACCGAAACGGGCTGGCCCGCGCCAGCCGCCACCTGCTCGACTACGCCCACAGTGACACCGTTGATGCGCCACTCGGCGCGGCCGATGCCGCCACCCTGGTCAACGAGGCGGGCTTCCACGGTGACAAGATCGTCGGGTGAGGTGTCCTGTGCCTTGTGCGATACCACCGTCACGGCGGGAACACGTCCGCTCTCGACCAATTTGCTGAGGTCCAGCTTGGCGGCAGCGGCGCGCACCTTGCCGTCCGGATCGCCGGCCAGCTTCTCGCGCACCAGGTCGGGGCGATAGAGGACCTGGTAGAACTGGTCGATGCTGTAGATTTCGAGGCCGCGCACGACGCTGAGCATCTCCGCGCCCTTGGGCGACGCCTCGAAGAAGCCCTCGGGCGTGATGACGAGCCACTCGTCATCATTTGCCGTAATCAAAAGCGCAAGCTGCTCCCCTGTCGTTGTGTCCCAAACGCGGGCCGTGGTGTCGTAGCCGCCAGAGATCACCCGCTTCTCGTCGGCTGTGAACGCCACCGATCTGACGTTGGAGGTGTGCCCCTCGAAGGCGCGAACCACTTGCCCGGTCGTCAGGTCCCACAGCTTAACCGTGGCGTCGGCGCTGCCCGAGAGCAGTTTGGCGCCGTCGCGAGAGAACGCGACGGCATCCACCGACTTGGCGTGCCACAAGGTGCGGATGAGGCGGCCGGTTGCGACCTCCCAAAGCTTGATGGCGCCATCTATGTGTCCGGAGGCGATTTGGGCACTATCGGCAGAGAACGCAGCCGATTGCATGTGGTTGGAGCTACGCCCGCCGAAGGTATGGAGCACCTGCTCGCTTGCCACGTCCCACACGGTCAGGGGTTGGTCGGAGCTCGGCACGGGCAGGAACCGGGTGCCGTCGCGCGAGAACGCAACCGGCGGCCTGAGAGCCGTGGACGATTGAACTTTGAACGAGCGGATCGGCTTGCCGCTGGCGGCCTCCCAGGTGAGCACCGCACTCGCCCGCTCAGGCGGCTTGCCCTTCTGCAACGACGGTGGGTCGGTCACGAACGCGTGTAGTTTGCTGCCGTCGGGCGAGAACGCGACCAGATCCGGAGAGGTTGTCTTCAGGCCCAGGACCAGCTGCCCGCTGCCCACGTCCCACAACTTGACTGCGTTATAGCTGGCCGCGAATAGCCGGGTTGCATCCGGTGAGAATGCGACGGACTGACCCCGATCTTTGATGGTGCGCGCCAACCGACCGCTTGCCGCGTCCCACAGCCTCAGCTTGTTGTCGACGGTGAGGAGACGAGCGCCGTCCGGAGAGGTCGCCACGGAGCCAACGCTGTTGGAGTGGCCTTCGAACGTGTGCAGCAGCTGTTCGCTGGCAACATCCCACACCTTGACCTTGCTGTACAATTCGCCCGAGACCGCGCGTTTGCCATCGGCTGAGAGCGCAACAAACTTTCCCAGCTTGGACTTGAAGGTGCGGGCCAGTTGGCCTGTCGCCAAGCTCCAGAATTGCAGCCCATTCTCATAGTCGCTCGCCAGCGCAAGGGTGCCGTCCGCAGAGAACGCAACGAACGAGGCACCTCGTCCTCCCAGGCGACGACGGTTCTCTCCCGGATCATCGGCGCGCAGGCTGTGGATCAGTGTGCCAGTGACGGCCTCCCACACCTTCAACGTCGTGTTGTCGGCGACCAGCAGACGGGCGCCATCGGGGGAGAACGCGAGCCGCACCTGGTAGATGAAGGTCGGCGCGTAGTCGGCAAATGCCTGGACGAGCTGTCCCGTCTCCGCGTTCCACAGGTTCACGATCTTGTCGCCGGCGCCGCCGGTCGCTATGCGCGTGCCGTCGGGAGAGAAGACCGCCGAGGTGACCCCCGCGTTCAATGATCCCTTGGCGTGCTGAAACATCCGCACAAGCCGCCCAGTCTCAGCGTCCCACAGCTTGGCCGCGTCCTCTCCGCCACTGCTCGACAGGAGACGCTTGCCATCGGGCGCGAACGCAACGGCGCTGACCTCGCCGCCCGTTGCGTCCAGATGCGCGTAGATCGTACGCATCAGCCGTCCGCTCGCAACCTCCCACAGCCTGATCGTCTTGTCCTTGCTCCCTGACAGCGCGCGCGTGCCGTCCGGTGATAGCGCCACCGCGGTGACCTCGCCCTTGTGCCCCGAGAACGTGCGAACGAGCCGGGTTGTTGCCATGTCCCAGAGTTTCAGCGTCCCGTCCGAGCTGCCTGTCAGCAGGTGCGCGCCATTGCGCGAAAAGGCGGCAGCGTCGATATCGCGCGCATGGGCGATTTGCGGAACGATCTCGATCTTGGCGCGCTCCTGCGCATGCACGGCCGCACTGTGCAAGCCGAGCCCCAGCAAGGCCACAGCAAGCGCTCGGATTGGCTGCATGAGCGGCAAGCTTTGGCAATTCGTGGCTCTCGTTCGCACCACCCGCACCCTGCGATTTGTCATGGGCCAGCTCACTTGCACGACCATTCTGCTCCGCACAAAACCGCTCATTGCGTGGCGCACTTGCTGGAGCCCACCATGTTCGCCAGCGCTTTGTCATCAGGGTAAGCCAGCGCGCCTCTGCGCCAGTAGGCGCACGCCTGAACCGTGTCGCCGCGTCTCTCTCTGCGGTGGCCCAGCGAAGAGTAGAGCCGAGCCATGCCCTCCTCTTCCCCAAGCTTCTTGTGCAACGCCTGCGCATCCTTGATGGCCGCCTCGACCTCGTCGAGCTTGCCGCGCCGGTCGACGACCTGGGCAAGCTCGCGCAAGGCAAAGGCCATCGCGTTCTCCCGTCCGAGCTCCCGGTTGGCCGCCAAAGTATCCTTGAGCATGGCCTCGGACTTGGCCTCGAACTCGGCGCGCCGGCTCTCATCGATGTCGGCGCGCAGACCGTAGTGCAGGCCGAGCAGGAGGTAGCTCGTCGCCATGCCGACCCGGTTGCCGAGGCGCTTTTCCAGCGGCAGAGCCTTTTCCAGCGACTCGATTTGCTCTTTCGTGGAGTAGCCGCTCACGTACAGGCCCAGGCTCGAGCTAAAGATGAGCGTGCCTCCGCCGCCTTCCATCTGACGTTCTTGTTCGAGGGCGGCGGCTTCCTCCTTCATGTCCGCGGCTATGCCGGGGTCGTTGCGATCGCGATAAAGCCGTTCGAGTGCGCGCAGTATGCTAATGCGGCTGCGCTTGTGGGCATGCGTGAGCGCCAGCTTGTAGAGACGCTCAGCTTCGTAGGGCTCGCCACGCTTTAGGTTGATGACGGCCAGCTTCTCGTAATCCGTTACCAGCTCCTCCTTGAGATCCAGCGCCTCGTGCAGTGCGACGGCTTCCTTGAGCAGGGCGTCAGCCTGATCGAGATCGTAGCGGTGAGTTTCGGCCAGGTCGCGGTAGTTGGCGGCCAGCGCTTTCTTGCGATCCAGAGCTTTGTTGAGGGCCAGCGCTTCTGCGTACAAAGCCTGGGCTTGATCGAAGTCCCGGGTTCTACTGTAGAGGTCGCCAAGCCGCGCATAGGCGACGGCCATGCCGTCCTTGCGGTCCAGGGTCTTGTGAATGGCGAGCGACTTCAGGAACAGATCCTTGGCGCTTTCGAACTCGCGGCGGACGGACCCGGTCAACTTGTCGTCCGGCCGGCCGCCGAACGCAGCCACAGTCCTTGCCTCGTTCTCCAAGAAGGCTTGGCTGACCACATGCGACCTGCCCAAGAACAGCGCAGCGGCGGCGACGGCAGCCCTGTTGCCGCGCTGTTCGCCCAGCGCCATAGCTTGGTCGAGGCTCGCCTTTGCGCCAGCCAGGTTGCCAGCACGCTGCTCCAGGATGCCGAGCGCAATCCAGGCGTTGGGCGTCTTGGCATCGAGCTTGGTAAGATCGACTTGTGCGGGGTCGACCTCGATGGGTTCGACCTTGGCGGGATCGAGCAGCTTGGCCTGTTGAGGCTGCGCCGGCTCTTTGGCGACCGCCGGCTCGGCTGTGGTCTTGGGGGTGGCAGGAAGGCGAGGTTTGGCGGCTTTGGCCGGCTTGGTCGTGGCCTTCGGGAACGGCTCCCACTCCGAGGATTGCGCCCACGCCGGCGGAGCGATGCAAGGGGCGAGCAGCAGAGCAGCCACTAGCACGGCGGCCTTGCCCAAGACATCGATGCGTTGGCACGCTGCACGCGACACTGCCCCCACGGTTCCCTCCTCCGCACGAGCTACGCTGTCTCTGTGCTGCATTCGCAAAGAGGATTAGGGCGCCGTTGCGGCCTCGCCGCGGCACTTTTGCGATGTCACGAATGGCGACGAAACGGGCGCGCGCAGGCGGGGGATGTCCGCGTTGTGATCTCGGCAGTGGCTTGCCGCCAAACACCAGGTGCAACTTGGATCGCGCGATGTCCGAGCTCTATCGGGCGGAACATGATGCATGGCGTTGCGCAGCGCCGATAGCGACGGTGCCGGGTCGGTGGTTGCAACCGCGTCCCATGTCTTGCTTGTCCGCGTCGCATCGCCGAGCAGTTCGATGCGCAGCAGTCCACGCAGCGCCCCATGACCCGGTCTGAGAACCGCCGCCAGGCGCAAATGGAGTGCGCGCGGTATCCATTCTGCTATGGTCCTGACAGCACACCGACGCACCCACAAAAGAGATGGTCGTGGCCAAAACGATAAGTCCTGAGACCATCGCTGCCCAGGCCGGCGGCCTGGTCGATGCAACGACGGGCTCCATCATCCCGCCCATCCACACGGCCACCACGTATATCCGCGATCCCGACAATCAATATCGGCGTGGCTTTAGCTACGGTCGCCCGGATACACCGAACGTGCGCCAGGCCGAAAGCGTATTGCAGGATTTAGAAGGCGCCGCCGCCTGCCTCATGTTTGGTTCCGGCATGGCGGCCGCAACCACGGCCTTCCTGGCTCTTGCTCGGCCCGCGCACGTCATCGCGCCCAACGTCATGTACTGGGCAATGAAGAAATGGCTTGCCGGCGACGCCGGCACTCTTGGCATCGACGCAACCTTCGTCGATGCGACCAGCACGGACGCTATCAAAGCCGCAATCCAAGCAGGGCGGACACGCATGATCTGGCTGGAGACACCTGCCAATCCGACGTGGGCCGTCAGCGACATCGCCGCAATTGCGGCAATTGCCCACGACGCCGGAGCGATCCTGGGCGTCGATTCTACAATCGCAACGCCGGTCCTCACGAGGCCACTGGCGCTCGGCGCCGACCTCGTCATGCATTCGGCCACCAAGTATCTGAATGGCCATTCAGACGTGCTTGCTGGAGCGCTCGCCTTCGCGCGCAGGGACGCCGTATTCGACCAGGCCGTCCGGCATCGCGCCAACCTTGGTGCGGTCCTGGCGCCCTTCGAGGCGTATCTCCTGCTGCGCGGCATGCGCACGCTACACGTGCGCGTGCGCCATGCGTCGGCAGCGGCGCTCGCGCTTGCCCGTCATTTCGCCCAGGACCCGCGCATCCTCGAGGTGCTGTATCCGGGCTTGCAGTCCGACCGCGGCCACGCCGTTGCCGCGCGGCAGATGCAAGGTGGGTTCGGCGGTATGCTGTCGGTGCGTGTCAAGGGGGGCGAAGCCATCGCTATCCGCACCGCAGGCAACGTCAAAATCTGGAAGCGCGCCACCTCGCTCGGCGGCGTGGAAAGCCTGATCGAGCATCGCGCCAGCGTCGAAGGGGCAGGTACACCCTGCCCACCCGATTTGCTGCGTCTTTCCGTGGGCCTTGAGTCGCCGGCCGATCTCATCGCTGATCTAGAGCAGGCGCTCGGATAACTTCAGAAAGCGACCAGAGCACACTCGCCGTCGTCCGCGCGAGCCTTCTGTTCGGGTCGCTATGGACGGTTCTTGGCGGCTTTGAACGGGCTTGCCGAGACAGCGTCGCCGTTTTCCGGCGCGTGCCATTCAGGCGCGTGGAGAAGCAAACAAGCGGGGAGGCTCGTCATGAGCCTTCCCCGCATACCCTTCGTCGTCGAGATCATCGAGTGGCGCGGCATCACGATCGAGTTCGTTACACGCCGAGCTGGCTTGCATGCTTTGCGAAGGTATACCAGCGGCCTCTGGCCTTGCTCGAAGTTACAAGTCTGTCCCCCGAGCGTGCGGTGCTGCCGATCACCCTAACCGGTCACACATTTTCGGTTGCTTGCGCCCGATGACGTGGAGGCCAGGCGCAGTCCTGCTGCTTATGTCAGCGGATGGCTCGACGAAGTCGCGCAGCAGACTGCATGGAAGCAGCGGGAAGGTGAAGCCCGGCACGTGTCGTTGTTTTAGGTGCGGCCCCCGCCTATGACCCAGCTCGCGTAGGCCAGACGCCCGCGCTTGGCGATCAGCTTCGCATCGCAATGATCGCAGCAAGCTTCATAGCGTGCGTTCTTCCACCAAATCCGATCGGAAGGCGGAAAGGCCGAGTTCTTCCTCGGCTGGTTCTTCGACGGTCAGAGTGGGGCCGCCGTTAGTTGCGATCGACTAGCTCGAATGGCAACTCCAAAGATCGATCTATCACTTGACGACTATCCACCGATCGGACCTAAGTCCCTACCGCGGCAGCGATTTAGTGCAACCTAGGTTATGCGGCATTGGCAGCGTGGCCAGCCGTCCGCGTGACAAGTTTGCTGGCCAATGCGGCTACCCGCTTCTGCAACTCCTGCAGTTCCGCAATGGCTTTGCCCGCGTCTGTAGTAAGCAGCGCGGTTTCAGCCCGGGC
>DASTOW010000045.1:0-24605 GCA_035762425.1 Hyphomicrobiaceae bacterium
CAGCCGCGCGTGGTCTTGCCGAAGCGGTCGGTGTGGATGGTGATTTCGGTCGGCGTGAAGAGGAACGGCGCCGCGGTGCTGGCGCGGATCAGCATCTCGAGCTTGTAGTGCTTGTTGCCGTCCCATTCCGGCCCGTCGTGATAGAAGGGCATGCGCGGGTTGTTGGTCATCACCCACACGGAATCGGTGTCGACCCGCTTGGCGATGATGGCTAGCCCCGTCTTGAGCTGGTCGCTGCCGAGCGTCCAATCCTTCACGAACGACCGCACGCCATTGACGAGCGGCACCGCACTGAAGCGCTTCTGCCCGAACAGGGTATCGCGGCCGGCAAAGATCTTCGGCGCCAGGTCGCGGAATGCAATCTCCATCTCATCGGCGCTCTTGCCCAGCGCCACCATGGCGGCGAGCATGGAGCCGACCGACGTGCCGGCGACCATGTCGAACACATCGGCCAGCACCAGGTCCGGGTTGCCGCTGCGCTCGCGCAGCTGGCGCTCCATCTCCTTCATGAAGGCGATGGATATGATTCCCCGCACGCCGCCGCCGTCCAGCGTGAGGATGCGCTTGTGGCCGGGCGAGAACAGCCGGGCTTCGACCGGCAGGTGTGCGACAGGCGATTGTTCAGTGAGCATGGGGTCAATACTCCATGAAGCATGCGCGGCCGGATGCATGAGGTATGACGGTGGTAAGCTGCTAAGGCGGCCGCGCTGGCGCGGCGTCCGACAGGCGGCCAACTAGGTGTCGCAAGTAAGGCAGCGCCTGGCGGCCGCCGCCTGTTACTTCTGCCACGTGAACAGCGAACTCGCCGCGTAATTCCAGACGGCGCCCACCAGAAGGCCGGCGAGGCCCGCGAGCCACCACGCATAGGCCTCTCGGAACAGCACCGTGGCGATGCCGACATTGGCCAGGGCGCCGATCCCGCACACGGCATAGAAGCTCAGCAGACCGCGCGCGAGCTGCCAGCGGCCCTTCAGGCGCCTGTCTCGATAAGTCAGGAGGTTGTTGGCGAAGAAGTTGCAGGTCATGGCAGCCACGCTTGCCGCCAGCTGGCTCTGCATGAACGCCCAGCCCATGCCCTGATTGAGGGTCGCCAGCGCCAGCATATGCACGAGTACGCCAAAGCCGCCGACCAGGGCAAACATCACAAAGCGGCCCGGTACGACGCGCCCGCCCATCTTGTCGAGCAGCAGTGCGAGGAATTCCAGGGCAACTGCCGCATCGAGCTTGCTCTCGCCATGCTGGCGGCTGCGAAAGACGTAGGGCACCTCGACGACCGTGAGCGGCCGCGGCGCCGAGACCAGGCAATCGAGCAGGATCTTGTAGCCGGTGCTGGACAGGCGCCGAACGGTGGTGTCGAAGGCGTCTCGCTTCAGCATGAAAAACCCGCTCATGGGGTCTGAGACTTTGGTGCGCAACACAAGACGGGTGAGGCTGGTGGCGACCTCGCTGATCCGCCGGCGGGCCCAACTCCAGTCTCCTGTTCCGCCGCTCCCTGTGTAGCGCGAGCCGACTACGACATCGCAACCGGTTGAGCCGAGCCGGCTCAGCATCTCGGCGAGCTTGCTCTCGTCGTGCTGCAGGTCTGCGTCCATGACGGCGACGTACGGCGCGCTGGTCGAGAGGATACCTTCGACGACCGCCGACGCCAGTCCGCGCCGGCCGATGCGCTGGAGATGGCGAACACGGGCATCGGCTCGCGCAAGATCACGCAGCACCTGGAGCGTTCCATCCGCGGAATCATCGTCGACGAAGACGATTTCCCACTCGACGCCGGCCAGACACCGATCGATGCGGTGCGCCAGCTCGCGCACATTCGCATGCTCGTTGAAGGTCGGGACGAAGATCGACAGCACAGGCCCTGGTCGAAGCGCATGGCGCGGCAATGTTGAATACAGGGTCTCGGTCGCCAGCATGGGTGATCGGGCAAGCGCGATCGCAACAATCGGGTTGCCCGACAGATCGCCACAAGCGTGTAACGGTTATGCGAAAGTGACCGCGGACGCGTGCGCACAGCACGCGTCTGTGCCGTTCAGGTCACGTGGGCGCGCTCAGCTGCCCCGATAGGTAGAGTAGCTCCAGGGCGTGGCGACCAGCGGCACGTGGTAGTGGCCCTCCGGCTCGCTGATGCCGAACCTGATTGAGACCTCATCCAGGAAGAGTTCTCCGGCGCCCAGCACGCTGTGCGCGCGGTAATAGGCGCCCATGTGGAATACCAGTTCATACCTGCCGATGCGCAGCGGCACACCAGCCAAGAGCGGCTGATCGGTCCGGCCCTCGTGGTTGGTCTCGGCCTCGGCCAGCCGCACGGGTGCGGCATAAGCAACTTCGAACAGCTCGATCCTGACGCCCTGCGCAGGTCGACCGGCATGGGTGTCGAGCACGTGGGTGGATAGGCGGCCGGCGACCTGCGGCGCTCCGGGACCGGTCACGCGATCCACGAGGCGCAGGCGCGTTATGTGCTCGATCTCGGCTAGGGCGTTGGCGACCTCCTGGTCGATGCTGTTGCCCGAGCGCTCCCGCAGTGCGCGCAGAATCGAAGGGCGCGTGTGGCGTCGTGCGCAGATGATGAAGGGGAAGCCGAACTTGAACAGAAAGGCGGCATTCACCGCCTCAAGCTCGCGTGCCTGCTCGCCGGTGAGCGAGACGAACCCAAGGCCGGCCTGCTCCCTGGCAGACTGCGGCGTGACTGTGCCGGCCCTGGCTTCCTTGCCCCCGAGCGCCGGGTGTCCGTTGAGGAAGGCAAGCACATCCTCGCGCGGTTTGCGGCGAACCGTGCGCATCAGTTCGTCGTGCAGATGGCTGACCGTGGCAAATGGCCGAAGGTGCGCGGTCTCGCCTGCAACCCAGGGAGCATGCTCGAAGATGCCGTCGAGGCAGGCGACGAAGCGCTGCTCGTCGGCAACATTCAACTCATCGAGGGTGGTGGCTGGCCGGTCCATGGCTCAGCCGCGCCCGACTTGGCATTCGATCTGGCCGTGCGGCTCGTCGGTCGGCAGGAACACCTGATTGCGGTTGGTGAGGCCGAACGGCGAAAGGTCGATCGGGATATAGTGCTTGTTGGGGCAGGCCAGCCAAATCGTCGCCACCTCAGGCACGGCTTGCAGGGCGGCAGTGCCCATCCGGTAAAGGCTGTCCTGAACACTTGCGCTGTAGGTGGTGGCGAACACCTCGAGCATGCTGTCGAGCACCCTGGCATTGGTGGTCTGGAAGCTTGCCGGGTGCCTTTGCCAGCGCCAGGCCGCGTTCATGCTGGTGGCGCAGATGCGATCGCGCGTCTGCTTGAGTGTGGTGTAGTCGTCGTTGTAGTACCCGTCCCAGCCCGATTGCGTCGCCTTCATGAAGGTGAAGTCGGACACGCCGGATTCGCTCAACCGCGAGTCACGACTGGCCGAGACCTTGGCGAACGGCTTGCCGTTGTTGTCGAGCACGAAGCTGTGCGGGTGCGGCTTGCCAGCGATGCCGAGCCGGTTCCATTTGGTTTCGTGCGCCGTGACGGTCGTCGAGGACACTTGCGGGTACTTGGCAAGCAGGCGATCGGCGACCGCCGAACAGAAGTCTTCCTTGTCGAGGGCGGGGTTTTCATGGGCAACAATGTTGACGAGGTTCTTCATTGTATCGGTGCACAGGGATTGGCAATTTTCGGCATGCGTATAGGAGCGCGCGAAGTCGCCCTCCACCATGAGCGAGACGGAAAGCTCACGCACTTGGCAGGTGTCGCCATCGCGATGCACGCGCATGACGCGCACACGGCCTTTGCCATAGGTATTGCCGATCAAGGCCATGACTGCGCCCCATCACCAAAGACGGCGGCGCGTAAGCCGGGCGCCGACAGTGAACACGGCGACTATGCCTCAGATCATAGCGGCGACCAAGGCATCGACCCGCAGGAGTGGCGGTCCGTGCAGGGTCAGGGTGGCGCGGTCTTTCTGCCGCCGCTGATCGGCTGAGCGTACTGGAGATCGAGGTCCCACGGGAAATAGATCCAGGTGTCTTGGGATACTTCCGTGACGAACGTATCGCACAGCGGCGCGCCGGCCGGCTTGGCATAGACCGTCGCGAAGTGCGCGTCGGGCAGCATCTCGCGCACCAGCCGCGCCGTCTTGCCGGTATCGGTGAGGTCGTCGATCAGGAGCACGCCACGGCCCCGGCCATTGCCGATGCTGTGCACGGACGGGGCAATCGGCTTCAGCACCTGCAGGCCACCCTGAGCCTGGTAGTCGTAGCTTGCGACGCAGACCGTTTCGATCAACCGCAGCTCGAGTTCGCGGGCCACGATGGCCGCCGGTACCAGTCCGCCGCGCGTGATGCAGACGATGGCCGCGAAGGGGCCCTTGTCGGCCAGGCGCCACGCCAGCGCCCTGGCATCGCGATGAAACTGGTCCCAGGAGACGGGGAAGGACTTTGCGTAGGGTGTTGCGCTGGTCATCGAGGAGCGTCGCACTGTTGTCGGGGCCTAGGCATGGCCGTTCGCATGGGCGACGTCAATCAGGTGCGCCAAACTGCCTTGGCAGCGAGCAATCCATGCATGCGCTGCAGGCTGGCCCCGGCCGTTGTGCAAAAAGCCCATTCCTTATGGGCGGGGTACGGGTAGACTGGCATACCGGGACCCGCAGTCCCGTCACGGGGTGTTTCCGAGGAGAGACGAACATGAGAGGCGTGTTGCGCGTCCGCAAGGGCGCTTGCTTGGCTGGCATGCTCGCGATGTGGACGCTGGCGGCAGGTGCTGTCCAGGCGCAGACGCCCGTCAAATTCACGCTCGACTGGCGCTACGAGGGCCCGGCTGCGCCGTTCACGGTGGCGCTCGACAAAGGTTACTTCAAGGCCGAGGGCCTGGATGTAACGATCGACACCGGCAACGGTTCGCGCGAATCGATCCCGCGTGTGGCCGCCGGCACGTACGACATCGGCACCGGCGATGTGAATTCGCTGATCCGTTTCCGCGACGAGAACCCCGGCATCGACGTCAAGGCCGTGATGATGATCTATGACGCGCCGCCGTTTGCCATCGTCGGGCGCAAGAGCAAGGGCATCACGGCCGAGCCCGCGAGCCTGGTCGGCAAGAAGTTCGGCGCGCCGGCGGCCGACGGCGCCTACGCCCAGTGGCCGATCTTCAAGTCGGTCAACAAGCTCGACGATTCCAGCATGAAGTTCGAGAACGTCGGCTTTCCCGTGCGCGAGCCGATGCTGGCCTCCGGCGAGGTCGACGCGGTGTTCGGCTTCTCGTTCTCGGTCTATCTCAACTTGAAATCGCGCGGCGTGCCCTTCGACGACATCGTGGTCATGCTGATGCGCGACCATGGCGTCGATCTTTACGGCAACGTGCTGATGGTGAGCCCGAAGTTCGCCGCCGAGAAGCCCGAAGCGGTCAAGGGCTTCATCAAGGCGCTCATCAAGGGTACGCGCGACACCGTCGCCGATCCGGCTGCCGCCACCGCGACCGTCATCAAGCGCAACGACGTGGCCAAGCAAGACGTGGAGAAGGAGCGCCTGGACCTGGCCCTGGCGCAGAATATTGCCACGCCCTGGGTCAAGGCGAACGGCTACGGCGGCATCGACAAGGGCCGGTTCGCCAAGGCCATCGAACAGATCGGGCTTACCTTCACCTTCAAGGCCAAGCCCAAGGTGGAGGACGTGTTCACCGAGGCGTTCCTCCCGCCTGCCGCCGACCGCAAGGTGAACTGAGGTCAGAGTTCGCCCCTCCCCACCTTGCGGTGGGGAGGCCTAGGGTGAGGGGCAGCCATATGTCATCGCTTGTGCCTGCCCCTCACCCCTGCCCTCTTTGCGCAGGCGCGGAGGGGCGGACATGACCGGGTTCGTCGCGCTCGACAACGTCACCCACGCCTACGGCGGCGACGGTGGCGTGGTGGCCGTCGACAAGCTGTCGCTGTCGATAGCGCAAGGCGAGTTCGCAGCCGTGGTCGGGCCGTCGGGCTGCGGCAAGTCCACTTTGATGAAGCTGGTGACCGGCCTGCAGGTTCCGCGCGCCGGCACGATTGCGGTGGCCGGCAGCAAGGTCACCGGGCCGCTCAAGATCGCCGGCATGGCCTTCCAGGCAGCGAATCTGCTGCCCTGGCGGCGCACGTTCGAGAACATCCTGCTGCCGCTCGAAATCGTCGAGCCGCATCGTCGGCGTCTGCGCGCGGAGCGCGAGGCTTATCTCGCCAGGGTCGAAGCGCTGCTCGCTCAGGTGGGGCTCGGCGGCCTCGGCGCGAAGTATCCCTGGGAATTGTCGGGCGGCATGCAGCAGCGCGCCTCCCTATGCCGTGCGCTGATCCACGAGCCGCAACTTCTCATGCTGGACGAGCCGTTCGCGGCGCTGGACAGCTTCACGCGTGAGGAGCTGTGGTGCGTGATGCGCGACCTGCACGCTGCCCGAGCGGTCACCATCGTGCTTGTCACGCACGACCTGCGCGAGGCGGCCTTCCTCGCCGATCGCATCTTCTGCATGAGCGCGCGCCCCGGCCGCATCATTGCCGAGCGCCGTGTGACCTTGCCACGCCCACGCAGCCTGGAGGTCATCTATACGCCGGAGTTTACGGACCTGGTCCACGACCTGCGCCAACAGATCGCCACGGCGAGGCAGGGCGCATGACGACCCGCTCACGGCGCGGCGCGATCGCGGTGGCGCCCTATGTCTTCACCATCGCCTTCTTTGCGCTGTGGGAGGCGGCGTGCCGTTTTTTCAACATCCCGCCGTTCTTCCTGCCAGCGCCAAGCGTCATCGCGCAGGCGTTTGTCGAATACTGGTGGCAGTTGCTGTTCCATTCTTTTCACACGCTGTGGATGACCGTGGCCGGCTTCGGCATCGCGGTGGTGTTCGGCATCCTGCTCGGCATCATCCTCGGCACCTCGCGCATAGCCAACGCCGGGTCGCAGCCGTTGCTGGTGGGCTTCAACGCCATCCCCAAGGTGGCCGTGGTGCCGATTCTGATCCTGTGGTTTGGCGTTGGCTGGATTCCGCCGGTGATGACGGCATTCCTGATTTCTTTCTTCCCGATCGTGGTCAACGTGGCGACCGGCCTCTCTACCATCGAGCCCGAGCTCGAGGACGTCATGAAGGCGCTGGGCGCGAGCAAATGGGACATCGTGAAGAAGATCGGCATTCCGCGCTCGCTGCCATACCTGTTCGCTGCACTCAAGGTCGCCATCACCTTGGCCTACGTCGGCTCGGTGATTGCCGAGTCCAATGCCTCGCGCTACGGCATCGGCAACCTGATCACGCGGGCCAGCGCCGATTTCAACGTGCCGCTGGTATTTGCAGCTCTCATTGCTTTGGCGGTGCTTGGCGTGGTGATCTATGCCGCCACCGTGGAGCTGGAGCGGCGCACGACGGGCTGGGCGCATCGCTCAAGCCAGCACTGAGCCTCGCAGGCGCATAGGACAAGAGCCATGACCCAGGGCGACTATCCGCGCGATCTGACCGGCTATGCACGCACCCCGCCGCATCCGCGCTGGCCTGGCGATGCGCACATCGCCGTGCAGTTCGTGCTGAACTACGAGGAGGGTGGGGAGAACTGCATCCTGCACGGGGATGCCGCCTCAGAAGCGTTCCTGTCCGAGATCGTGGGCGCGCAAGCGTGGCCCGGCCAGCGCCACATGAACATGGAATCCATCTACGAGTTCGGATCGCGCGCCGGTTTCTGGCGGCTGCGGCGCCTGTTCACCGAGCGGCGCCTGCCGCTCACTGTTTTTGCGGTCGCCACGGCGATGGCGCGCAACCCGGACGCTGTCGCGGCCATGCACGAGGCGGGATGGGAGATCGCATCGCACGGCCTCAAGTGGATCGACTACAAGGATTTCGCCAAGGAGGACGAGCGCTGCCACATCGACGCGGCCATCCGGCTGCACGCCGAGACGGCCGGCCGCCGACCGCTCGGCATGTACCAAGGCCGCACGTCGATCAATACACTCGATCTCACCATGCAGGAGCAAGGTTTTCTCTATTCGGCCGATTCCTACGCCGATGAACTGCCCTACTGGGTGAACGGTCCGCACGGCCCACATTTGATTGTACCCTATACGCTCGATGCCAACGATATGCGGTTTGCCACGCCGCAGGGCTTCAATGCCGGCGATCAGTTCTTCGCCTATCTGAAGGACTCCTTCGACGTGCTGTACGCCGAAGGCAGGGCAGGTCAGCCGAAGATGATGTCGGTTGGCCTGCATGGCCGGCTGGTCGGGCGCCCGGGCCGTGCGGCGGCGCTCGTCCGCTTTCTCGACTACGTGCAGGCTCATGACCGGGTGTGGGTCGCCACTCGTCTGGACATCGCGCGTCATTGGATTGCGACGCATGCGCCGGCTGGCGGCTATGTGCCCTCGCGCATGCCGCGAGCGCTGTTCGTCGAGCGGTTCGGTGCGCCAATCGCGGGCTGGCCTGCCGTTGCCGAAGCGGCGCATCGCGCGGGCCTCGACAGCCGCCACGACACTGCGCAGGGCCTGCACGGTGCGCTGGTGCGGGCCATGCACGGGCTTGCACCTGCCGACAAGCTGGTACTCGTACAAGCTGTGGCCGAGCAAGCACGCCGCGCGCCCGATTTGTACGAAGAATTTGCCGTGGCCGCTTGCGACGGCCGCAATGTCGAGACGACGTTGCGTCTGCTCGATGAGCTTGCGTGCCGACGCGTTCTGCGCCTATTCGCTACGCCGCGTTGATACGAGCCAGGCCCTGCCGCTCGGCACGTGTTGCGGCTTCGTGGCCCGTTGCGTCGGCGACACCTGCAGCAAGGGCGCCGCCTTCGTGGGCCGTGATCGGCGCGGCGGTGCCCGCACCACTGGCTGGGCGTGGTCGGGGTCATCCTGTTCGCCGCCACCCTCGGCTGCCGGCGCCGACCGGGGCCGACGGGCTTGGACCAACAGATGCTGGTCAGGCCGGGGGCTCAAGACGTGCAGGCTAGGCGGCTGTGCACGCGGGTTACCCGACGAGCTGGTCGGCCCATCCGCAACCTCACCCCGAGCCTTACTCAGGCTGCTTGCGTTTGGTCGCCGAACGCGCACCACCGCGCGGCTCGAGGCTGTGCGAGCCCGTGCCTTCGAATACACGCGTCTGGTTGCCCGGCAGCACGAGCGCCCGCACGCGCTCGCCGGCCTTCAGCTCGAAGACCTGGTTGTTTGCCAGCGTCTGCCCGACCTTGTAGGCCGGCGCGTTGGATTCGATCACCTGCATTTCCGCAACGGCCGGTGACGCCAGGGCGATGGCGAACAGCACAGCCGCAAGACCCCTACGGCTGAATGCAAAGCAACCAGGCATGTGCGGTCCTCCCTTATGCCACGCGATGATGCGGCCGGCTGTAGTAGCCGGCGCTAACTCCGGCGAGCCACGTCAGCAGCACGCCCGTGTAGGGAAAAATCAGGTGCGCGTAGATGAACGCCAGGATGCCGACGCCAACCAGCACCATCACGCTGACCAGTTCGGTCAGGAGGTGGATTTTGGTCTGGCGGCGGCCGACCCAGAAGCCGATGGCGGTGGCCAGCAGGTATATGATGGCCTGGACCCAAATGCTGAGCGTCGACAGGGATCGGCCATCGATGATCTGCGCCAGGATCTGTCCGTGTATAAAGAGGCCTGGATAGCGCCGTCCGTCCGAGACCGACAGCGGGATCAGATGCTGGTCGCGGTCCGAGAAGTTGCCGCCGATCAGCACGATCCTGTCGTTCAGCATATCCTTGAGCGGCAGCACCGGACCGGTGCTCCTGCCGAGCACCTGTTCGGCGGACAGGGTGAGGATCGCTCTTGTCGACCGGTGCGAGCAGCCAGGAAATGTATTCCGACTTCGGCTTGGGATACGAGCCGGCCTTCTGCGCCAGCTGCTCGGCAAACGCCGCCGGGTAACTGCGGGAGGTGTTGGGCTTGGCCATCAGGCGTATGACGTTGTCGACGATGATGACCTTCGATCGATGGACGCCTTCGAAGTGCAGGTGGCCGATCGAGCGGTTCACCTTCGCCAGATAGTCGGCCTGGTATGTCCCCCGCCGGGTGCGTGCGCATCCTCATTGACGGCGCCCACCACCACGGCGGCCTTGGCCTCGCGCAGGGCAGCAAACAGCGCCGCGTCCTTGGCGGGCTCCGTTGGTCGATCGATGATGAAGTCGAAGCCGATGGCTGCCGGCCCGGTGGCATCCACCGCCTTGACCAGATCGGCCAGCAGCTGCCGGTCGGTTGGCGACAGGTAGGGATAGGCTTCGAGCGTCTTCTCGGTGACGTAAATGAGGGCGATGCGCTTGTGCTGCGTGTCGGGATGCTTGGACCAGTGGGCTGTCCGGAAATCTGCAGACCAGTGCTCGGGCCCGTGCGGCAGATGCAGAAGCGTGGTGAGCAGCAGGAAGCCCACCGCAATGGCGACAACGAACAGGACGGCCTTGCCATCCGACGGAGATTGCGCGGCCCTGGCCAGCCGGTCGCGAACGCGCGCCAACCCGTCAGTGAGCATGGCCGTAGTCCACGCCGCGGGCGGCACGCATGCGTGCCGCGCCCAACCAAGCCCTTGGTGCCATGGTCCCCCGCCGGGCTTGCGCGCTGTGTCTGCTGGCCGTTGTCGAATAGCAGGGCCGCAGGATGGGCATTGCCGGCGATCTGGGTAAGGGCTGCGCCAACGCACCGGGCCCTGCCACGGCCGAGCTAAAGCCAACGCGCATCATAAAAGCAGCAAAAATGCTACAGGCGTGTTGCCGGTGTGTGCACAGCGCATGGCGGCGCAGACGGTTTTGCAGTATGGACATGCCGATCTCGCTTCGGCCAATCTCGTGCGCGAACTTATCGCGCCCAGTCTGGTTAACCCAGCGCATCACGGCGCAAGCAGGGGGACGAATGCTGGCGAACATTGCAAAGGCGGTTGTGGGAGCCCTGCTGGGCGCGACCGCCCTGGTGCTGCCGTCAGCCTGGGCTGGCCCGACGCTGCTGCTCGACGCTTCTGACGGCCTGATCCTCTACGCCGAGGACTACGACAACCAGTGGCACCCTGCCTCGCTGACCAAGATCATGACGGCCTATGTCACCTTCGAGGCCTTGCGGGCTGGCACCATCAAGCTTGACTCCAAGATCGGCTGCTCGGAGCTCGCCTACCTGCAGCCGCCGAGCAAGGTCGGTCTGCCGGTCGGCGCGGAGATGACGGTCGAGACGGCGCTGAAGGCCCTGATCATCAAGTCGGCGAACGACGTGGCGGTGATGCTGGCGGAAGGCGTTGCGGGCAGCCAGGATGCATTCGTGGCGCGCATGAATGCTACGGCCGCTCGCCTTGGCATGACGCGCACCAAGTTCGTCAACGCCAACGGCCTGCCGGCTGCCGAGCAGGTGACCACGGCACGTGACCTCGCCAAGCTGGCCCAAGCCGTGATCCGCGACTACCCCGAGCATGCGGCGTACTGGTCGATGGTTGACGTCAAGGTCGGCAAGCGCCGACTAAGGACCCACAACGGCCTGCTCACCAACTATGAGGGCGCGGACGGCCTGAAGACGGGTTTCATCTGCGACAGCGGTTTCAATGTGGTGGCCACGGCGACCCGCGAGGGTCGCAAGCTGATTGCCGTGGTGCTGGGAGAGCCGACTGGCCGGGAACGCACCGTGCGGGCCGCGAGCCTGCTCGAACACGGCTTCCAGACCTACGGATGGAAGGTGCTATTCGAGCCCCAGAAGCTCGACGCCATGCCGATGGCGGCTGATGCCAAAGGTCCCATGACCATGCGGCAGGCGGTCATCTCCTTCGAATGCGGCACACGGCGTCGCCCAGTTGCCAAGAAGAAGGGCGGCAAGCCGAAGGCAGTGGTGCAGAGCAACGGCGCCAAAGGGACGCCCGCCAAGCAGGCGCCGAGCAAACCCCAAGTCGCTCCCAAGGCGGCACAGAAGGCGGCGGCTTCGTCTGCCGCCAAACCGTGAGCAAGAGGTTGCTGTTCGACGCGGGCTAGATGATCAGCTCGAGGTTGTTGCCGCGGTCAGGGCAGGTGTGGGCGCCCGGAGCGTCGTCCTCGCCGCCCTCCAGCTCTTCGCCCGGCTTGGGCAGCAGGGACAGTGGCGGCAATTCTTTCTCGGGACCGCGACTTTGCGGCGGATCGACTGTGGCGCCGGCCGATTTGTCGTCGCTCTTGCCCTGGGCGATGGCCAGCGTCGCCGCGAACGCCAGCGTTGCCGCGAGCAAAAGTGTGGCCGCCACGCGCGGCAGCTTGCTGATCCGCATCGAACACGTCTCCCCGTGTTTCAAGTCAGTGCATCATAACGGAACGCTAGGTGCCGTGCACCTGCCTCCCCCCTGCCGCCGGATTGGTGCCGCCAGCGACGTTCTCGCATGGTCAAGCCCGGCCGAATCGCACGTTTACGATATGCAATAGACAGGAACGTGGCCGGAAAGAGGTTGGCGCCGAACTTGCTAACTGCAGCGGCGTCTGGATTTGCGGAAGGCGCAGGTATGACATCGGGCTGGCATTTTCACGAGGACGCGACCCCCAGTGCGGGCGAGGTCGAGGCCATGGTCTCGGTTCTAGAAGGCCGACACGGCGTGCTGGCGGCTGAGGTCGCCGATTTCCTGTCGATGTTCCACAGCCTGAAGGGTGATACGGGGCGCAGCTGGGCGTGGGCTGGGGTGGCCGAACTCGTACGCCACCGCACCGAAGCCCGGCTCGGCGAGCCCCTTGAGTGCGAAATGATGTTGCAGGCTTAAGCAAAATGGCGGGCGGCAAAGCCACCCGCCATCGCCACTGAACCGGAAAAACTCTGCAAGCCTGGGCTAGAGCGGCGAGCCGACCACCAGCGTCCAGAAGGTTTTGAACTCGGTCTTGTTGTCCTGCACCAGGGCGATGCCCATGTCGGACGCATCGGATAGCAGCAAGTTCTTGTTGTGGCCCGGGCTGGTCTGCCAGCCCTTCATGACTTCATCGATCGTGACCTGGCCGGTGCCGACGTTCTCGGCCGCGAGCTTGGCGTTATAGCCGGCGCGCTTCACGCGATCCCACGGATTGGAGCCGTCCGAGCCGTAATGCGAGATGCGGTCCCACTTAGCCAGATCGCGCGAGTGGTTCTTGGCCGCCTCGGTGAGGGCCGTGCTGAGCTTGAGGGGCTTGAGGCCATTTGCCTTGCGGTAGGCGTTGATCAGCTCTCGAGCCTTCTCGGGATCGAGCCGGGTGCTGGAATAGTCGCGATCCGCGAGTGCGCCGTTGGGGGCCTTCTCGAAGGTGCCTTTGGGGATGCGGTCGTTGGCGCCGACCGCAGCCTTTTGCACCTGGGCGGCACCGCCATCGCCGCCGTCGGCACTGGTGCGCAGTGTGCGGCTGGCCGGCAGGGCGCCGGTTGGTTGGCCGGAGTCGGCAAGCCCGGGCAGCGAGGAACTGGCCATCCCGCAGCCGGTTAACAGAAGCGCCAGCACTGCAGGTATCAGGACGCGATACATGGAACACTCCCGCTGCGGGGGCATACTTCGAGTTCCATAAAGATGCCCCTGATCTGTTAACCACCCGTTAAGCGTCACCAGCTTGCCCGGAGTAGCCGGTTCGGCAGGCTCCCAGTGCGCTTCATGCTCCCAGTGCGCTTCATGCTCCCAGTGCAGCCCCCTCGGACTGTCACCGCCGCCGCCCGACCCTAGGACCAGCTGTGGGGATCGAAGTGCCTGTTTCGCCTCGGGCAAATTCGACAATGCAAAGATGACGCGAGTTAGGCGGAACGGCGTTCTTTGAGAGCTGATGTCGTGTTGTACCCGGCGCCCGTACAACACGGCATGCGGCAGGCGGGCATGCCATCTGCGGCGCCCTCGGCGCGGTAAGCGCTTGGCGTTCTAGCCGAAACTCTACAAGATGCAGATGTAGCCTCCGGTGATTCGCGCGTCCGGCGGGCGCTGCGACGCGTCCGCGCCGTCTCAGGCGCGGGCAATGGCCAATTGCGGGGAGGCTCGCCCATGCCGGCTGCCGTGCTGGAGACGCCCGGCGCATCCGCCTCGGTCGATACCGAGCGTTTGCGCGACATTGTGCTGGTGCGCATTGCCAGTGCCGTTCGCGGCGTCAGCCGCACCGATTTGGCCAATGATCTTGTCAGCTTGGTCGCGCACCGCCTGTCTGTCGGGCGCTGGCGCAGCCTGCTCGATGGCGCCATCGACAGCCTCACCTCGACGGGGCAGGTGCAGCAGCGGGCGGGACGCATCGAAGCCAGCGATGCGGGCATCGAACGGGCTTCGCATTTCCTGGGCCTGAAAGGGCATCTGCCGCGGCTGTGGAACGAGCTGCGCGACCAGCGCCTGGTCGCGGTTGCGCTTGCTTTGCAGCGCGAACCAGCCAAGCGGATCAAAGGTTTGGCTGATCAGGAGGGTTTGCGCGCGGCCATCGTGCAGCGCGCCTACGGCCTGAAGATCAAGGGCGTGGCGACCGCCTCGCGGCTGCGGACGGCACTGGCGGCCGTGGCCCTGCAACGGGCGTTCGGCAATCAGATCAAGGCTGGGCTCACCGGCAAGACCGGGTTCTCGGCTTCGGCCGGGCGGCTGCTGGCAGCGCAACTGTCGCGTCAGCCCCGCGATTTCGGAACCGATGCGAGGCTGATTGCGGCGCTGGCGGCCGAGCATGTCGGTGCCACCAAGACCGACGTGGCGTCGCTGCGCCTTGGTGTGCTGCGCGCGTTCGTCGGCGGTGACGATGCGAAGCCGGCATCGAAACGTCCGGCCGCCGTGGCGACGGCCAAGCCGCGACTGGTCGAGCCGGCACCCGCTCCGGTGCCTGCAAGCCCCGCCACTGCACGGCCCGATCTCGCGGGCTTCGTACAGGAGGTGCGTCGGCAGGCGGCGGGGCAGGCGCAGGGCTGGCCCGGCAATCGTCGCGCCTACATCTCCCATGTTTGGCGTCACATCCGTGATCAGCGCCCGGACTGGGGCGTCTCGGAGATCGAGTTCAAGTGCATGCTGGCCGAGGCGCATCGCGCCGGTCATGTCGTGTTGGCCAATGCTGATCTGAAGGACAGCAAGAACATCAAGGATCTTCAGGACTCTGCCGTGGTGTTCAAGAACGCTGTTTTTCACTTCATCCGCGTCGACGCGTAACCCGCCTGCCATCGCAATTGTCGCATCCGAGGTTTCATGACCGCCGACGCAGATCTAGCGCAGCATCCCGACCGTCTTTCAGCCGTGTTCGACCATTCCATCACCTGGGAGGACGACATCTGGCGCGCCGATCCTGTCGACGTCGAGATCGTGCACGCGCAGGCGCGCCGCAAGTTCCAGACGTTACTCGATACGGTCACCGCAGAGCGCGGCGCTGCCGGGCAAGCGCGCATCCTGCTGTTTCACGGCCAGTCGGGGGCCGGCAAGACGCACCTCATTCGCGCGCTGCGCACCTCGGCGCACCGTGCGGGCAAGGCCTACGTCGGCTATGCGCAGATGACGCCCGACGTCGCCAACTATGCCGACTATTTCTTGCGCCGCTTGGTGCACTCGCTCGAGAAGCCCTACGACCCCGATGGTGCGGGCGAGAGCGGCCTGATGCGCCTGACCAACGGGCTGGTCAACGACGGTGCGCTCGATGCCGCCACGCTCGACAAGCTGCGCGATGCCAAGCTCAACGATGCGCAGCTCTCCAAGTTGGTGCTCGGCATCGCCGACAACATCGTCGCTGCGCCGAAATTCGCCGACCAGAACCTCGACATCAATATCGTGCGCGCGCTGCTCTATCTGCAGCGCAATGATCCGCGCATCGACCAGCGCGTGCGCCAGTATCTGTACGGGCGAGAGCTGACCGACCTGTCGCACGAGGCAATTGCCGCGCTCGATCCCAACAAGGGCGAGGGGCGCGCCTTCGAGATCATCGAGTCGCTCGGCCGCCTGATGTGGGCGGTCGACCGGGCGGCGCTGGTGTTCTGCATCGACCAGGTCGAGGACCTGCGTTTTTTCGACGACTCCAACGAGCGTTTTCAGAAAGCGGTGCGCGACCTGATCCAAATCGTCAACCGGGTGCCGACCTCGATTGCGCTGGTGTCCTGCCTCGGCGACTTCTACGACCGTGCGCGCGAGGTGTTGGCGCAGTCCTATATCGACCGCATCGAGAAGGCCGGCCCCGAGCGGTTGGTGGAGACGCGCACTGCGGCCGAGGCGCGCCTGATCATTGCCAAGCGCCTGCAGCAGGATGGCCGCGGCGATATCGCCGATCCGACCCTGTATTTCGGTCCGCAGTTCTTCGAGGAGTTCAGCGGCCTGTCGACCCGGCGCATTCTCGAGCTGGCGCAGGCGCGCATCCGCGAGCAGGAGGGCGAGGAGTCCGAGCCCGAGCTCGAACCGGAGAAGGCGTCGGGGTTCATCTCGACGCTGGCGGCTGCGCTGGGTTTTGGCGTTGCCCCACCGGATGACGAGAGCGTCGGCCCACAGATCGAGTTCCGCGAGGTGTGGGACCGCTTCACCGCGCAGTCGGAGGCGGAAATTCCTTCTGACGACCAGGCCCTGATGGACGTGCTGTCGGCTGCCCTCACCCTGGCCCGCGACGAGTGGGGCGGCACCGTCAGCATCACAGTCAAGCGGCTGGAGCTGTCCGAGGAACTGCCTGCCATCGATCTGACCCTGCGCCACGCGACGGGCTTTGCCACCGAGAGCCGCATCTTCCTGTGCAATCGGCCCACGCAGGGTGGTGGCCTCAAGCGCCAGCTGGATCGGGTGCTGCCGGCCATGAAGGACAAGACGTGCTTCATGTTGCGGGCGAGCGACTTCCCGCCCAACAAGAAGAACCAGACCGCGCAGGCTTTCCGCAAGTTTCGCGAGGCCGGCGGCCGCTCCGTGCTGGTGCCGATCCCCGACTGGGAGCGCATGATGACGGTGCGCGAGTTCCACGCCCAGCATCGCCACGACCCAGGCTTTGCCGACTGGTTCCAGCGCGCCAAGCTGTTGTCCGAGATCCTGGCGCTGGTGCAGCTGCTGCGGCTCGATCTGCTGGGCCGCAAAGTCGCCAACGGCAAGGTGGAGGCTGCCGATCAGGTCGCCGCGCGCGGCGCGGCGGCAGGCGCGCGGTCGGCCACCGTCCCCGACTGGAGCACGACCCCGACCGGCACGCCCATTCCGCCGGCGCAGGAGGAGCAGGAGCTGCCGTTGTCAGTGCTGCTGGACGAAGCCGGTAACGGCGTCACCAGCATTCTGGCTGGCCGCGCGCAGAAGTCCAACAAGAGCATCACGCTCAACAAGGACGTGCTGAAGCGCCATACGGCGGTGCTCGGCGGCTCGGGCTCCGGCAAGACCACGCTCGCCCTGTGCATCATCGAGCAGCTGCTGCTCAAAGGTACGCCTGCCGTCCTGATCGACCGCAAGGGCGACCTGTGCTCCTACGCCAACCCCGATGTGTGGCGTGCCCTGGAGGGTGAGCTTGGTGAGCGGCGCGGTGAGCGCGAGAAGCTGGCCGATTCCATCGACGTCGCCGTCTACACCCCTGGCCGCGCCTCCGGCCGGCCGATCTCCATCACGCTGCTGCCCAACGGCATCAATGAGCTGCCCGACCAGGAGCAGCAGCTGCTGGCCAATCTGTCGGCGGCCGCGCTGGGCGATATGCTGCACTTCAAGAACTCGGCCACGCACCAGAAGCAGTCCGGCACGCTGTCGGTGGCGCTGCGCATCCTGGGCGGCCGCTCCAGCAAGGAAGTCACCTTGCATGATCTGATCCAGCTGCTCGAGGACGAGGACCCCGAGCTCAGCGACTTGACGCAGCGCATGGACCCCTCGGGGCGCATCCGCCGCGACCTCGTCGCCCAGCTGGACAGTCTGCGGCATCGCAACTCCTCCCTGTTCGAGGGCGGCGGCGAGCCGCTGCGTATGGATTCGCTGCTGGGCAAGGGGCGCTACGGTCGCGACAACCGCACGCGGCTGTCCATCATCTACACGGGCTTCCTCGGCGACAACGAGAACGTGCTGTTCTGGGTCTCGCAGTTCCTGTCCGAGACGCTGCGCTTCTGCCAGCGCAACCCCAACGACGAGCTGCAGGCCGTGGTCATGTTCGACGAGGCAGACCTATACATCCCTGCCAACTCCAAGCCCGCCACTGCCGAGCCCCTGCAGAGCCTTCTGAAGCGGGCCCGCTCGGCCGGCCTCGGCATCATGCTGGCCACCCAATCGCCGGGCGATCTCGACTACAAGTCGCGCGACCAGATCACCTCCTGGTTCATCGGCCGCGTGCGCGAGGACACCGCGCTCCGGAAGTTGCGCGCCGCGTTCCAAAGCGAGTCCGGTCTGGACCCGAGCGCCGTCCTGCCGCACCAGACGGTCGGCGAGTTCCACCTCGTGCAGGAGGGACTTGTGCGGCCGATGCGGGCCCAGCGGTCGCTCATCAACGCCGAGCAGGTGCCGTTCGACCGCATCGAGCAGCTGGCGCGCGAGACCAAGGGGCAGGACGAGAAGCAGCTCAAGCTGTTCGCGTGAGGTGCACGGCGAAGCGCAGTTTGCGCGACACGGGAAGGCGGTTGCTGCGCTGCGGTCTCACAAAAAGGGACTTGCAGATTGCGTGCGGGCGTGAATTCGCGTGCGTTGCACGTGATTTTGGAGTATTGTTCTGGGCACGGGTCGCCAGGGTTCGCGGCCCGATTTCAGGCGAAGCTCACGGGCGGTAGCAACGCTTGAAGGAAGTGCGGTTGCGGGGTTGTGTGGTGATCGATAAGACCTTTTTAATCATGGCGTTAGCATGCGCCATGGCACCCTTTCTGGGTGCGGGCGTGTTCCTGGTTGTCCACCTGTTCTGAAGCTTAGCTTCTGTGCAGGATGTAGGACTAAGAGCAGGTGAATACCTGTATAGGTTTGGCTTGGCGATAGCGCCTCCAACGTCATCCACAGGTTTTGCACAATTGCCTTGGACGCGGCCGCGCGGTCGCTGTTTTTGTCGTAGGCGCGTGCACCGCTGATCTGCCTAACGCTGCCGCCTCTTGACTTGCCGACCGGTTAGGGCAACCGGATTAACCACGCGCGCCGTCGCAGTCGGCGAAGCGCCCCGCAAAGATCAGGAGGATCGCTCACCATGAAGCTTGTCAGATTTGGCGCGCCCGGCGCCGAGAAGCCCGGTCTCGTCGACGCCCAGGGCGCCGTGCGCGACCTGTCGGCTCACGTCAAGGACATCACTGGCGATGTGCTCGGGCAGGCCAGTCTCGACAAGCTGCGCGCCATCGACCCCAACGCGCTGCCGCTGGCGCCGAAGGGCGTGCGGCTCGGTCCTCCGGTCGGCAACGTGCGCAATTTCATCGCCGTCGGCCTCAACTATGTCGATCACGCCAAGGAGACCAACTCGCCGATCCCGGCCGAGCCGATCCTATTCAACAAGCTGACCAACTGCCTGGTTGGCCCGAACGACGACGTGATGATCCCGAAGGGCTCGACCAAGCTCGACTACGAAATCGAGATCGCCTTCGTGATCGGGAAGCGTGCCCGCTACATCGCCGAAAAGGACGCGCTGTCCTATATCGCCGGCTACTGCATCTGCAACGACATCTCGGAGCGCCACTTCCAGACTGAACGCGGCGGGCAATGGATGAAGGGCAAGTGCGCCGAGACGTTCGGGCCGCTCGGACCATGGCTGGTCACGCGCGACGAAATCACGAACGTGCAGAACCTATCCATGTCGCTCGACGTCAACGGCCAGCGCCGCCAGACCGGCAACACGGAGACCATGATCTTTTCGATCGCCCACTGCATGTATTACATCAGCCAGTTCATGGTGCTGGAGCCCGGCGACGTGGTGACCACCGGTACGCCCCCGGGCGTCGCGCTCGGCATGAAGCCGCCGCAGTGGCTCAAGGCTGGCGACGTGATGACCCTGAAGATGGAAGGTCTCGGCGAGCAGCAGCAGAAGGTGGTGGCCTTCAAGGAGTGAGGGCGCCTCGCGCTTGGCACCAGCTTCGAACCGCGGTCAGCCAGGATGACCAATGCAAAGACCCGCGCGGACTGCTCCGCGCGGGTCTTAACTTAGGTCGGGAAGATGCAGCCTAGTTCGGCTTGGAACTGACGGCGGCCGCCGCCACCGTTGAAACGCCTGCGTCATTGAGATGGTCGATCTGGCGACCGACGTTCCTCCAGGCTCGTTCGTCGCTCCAGTCCATGCTCTTGAGGTCTCTTTCCAGGCCTTGCAGCCGATGCAGCAGGAGCTGTTCGTCTTCCCTAAGGCGATCGTCTCCGTGACCCTCCTCGAGCGCTGCGATCAGGTGACCGAGTAGGCGGCATTCGGGGAGCAATATGAGGGCCGGGATAAGCTGGCCGATCTCGGTGGCGGTCTCATCGAGCAGATCGCGGGCCCGGCCGTCGATGCCGGAAGCGATCACCTTCTGCTCGCGATCCAGATTGCCGTGCCTGTCACTCTCGATGAGCTTCAACGCTTCGTTGAGGCCGCGGTGTGCCCGTGCCTGGCGCCGTAGAGACCCAGCCGCAGCAAGCGCTTGGGCGGCGATTTCGGGCGCCGAGATGCGATTCCAGGCGTCGGGGCTCAGCTCGAGAGCCTTCAGAAGCAATTGCCGGAATTCGGCCCGCAGTTCCTCCTCGCCGACGTGCACGGCGGCATTTTGCGCATGGCCGTTGGCCAGCAGGCGCTCGCTGCGCTGGTCGGCGATCGCGGGTTGGCGGCGATCGAGTGGTCCGCCGTAAGTGATCCGATCTTGGGGAGCGTGTGCCGCGGTCATCAAAGAGCGGGCGCGAATTCGAGCCAGCGTCTTGTACAACTCGCCGTGCAGGTAGTAGCGGTCGCGGTCGGTGCGATCGCGCTGCACCACGCGCGAGCTGGAGCCGGCAGTCAGCACGTTGCGCACCGGGCGCACGTGCTCCGGCGGCACCTCGCTCATGAAGATTTCTGAGGTGAAACCGTTCTTCTCGTCGATCGGATGCAGGTGCTGCAACACGGCATCGGCCGTCTCACCGACGTGCGGCAGCA
This sequence comes from Hyphomicrobiaceae bacterium, assembly GCA_035762425.1. Lineage (GTDB taxonomy): Bacteria > Pseudomonadota > Alphaproteobacteria > Rhizobiales > Hyphomicrobiaceae > AWTP1-13. Next base: position 20,833 of record DASTOW010000045.1, read on the forward strand.
GCGCCTCAGTCATGCGCTTCTCAAGTTCGTCCATCTGCAACCCGCGGCGGGTCTCGTCGGGGCGGTTCTTGAGCTCTTTTTTGATCACCTCGCACAGGAACTCGTAGAGCTCCGCCCGCACCAGGTATTGGCCGCTGCGGCGCCCCTCGCGCACGGCGCCGATGGTGGCGCCGGCGTTGAGCACATCGCGCACATTGGCCGCGGTTTCCGGGTCGAGCTCGTTGAGGCGCACCACGTTGGTGAAGCCGTCGACCGGCTCCATGGGATGCATGGCTTCGCGGGCAAGTCGGGCCTTGGTGAACGTGTCGGGCAGCAGGGCGGCTTCAATGATGGCTTCCAGCTGCTGGGCGCTGCGCGCCTTGGGGCTCGGCACGTCAGACAGCGGCGAGCGCAGGGCGTTGGCCCCGAACAGGCCGGACATGAACACCAGGCTGTCGACGCCGATCGCCAGGATCAGGGAAAGGTAGGCCAGCCGGTTGCCGTCCAGGAAAGCATTCCAGGTGACGACGAAGCGATGTGCCTTGTCGTCCCGGTTCATGTCGATGGCCGACAGCCGGGCACCGACCTCCTGGGCGTCCTTGCTGATCAGCCCCGAGTCCTGCAGGCACTTGCGGCCGAAGCCGAGCAGGGCGTCGGTGGTCTCCAGGCGGGTGAGCTTGTCGCCGCCGGCACAGTTATTGTGGAACGCGACCAGGCCTGCGTTGAGCGCGAACACGCGCGCGGCGGCCTCGGCGGCCTGCTTGGGATCGCAGTCGATGGCGCGTACCTTCTCCTTGGTCGCCTGCGTGCTCGACATGGCGTTCAGCAGGTTGGTGCATTGCTGCTGCAGGCCGGCCAAACGCTCGGTGTCGGGCTGCTGGCGGAAGGCGGCGCGTGCACGCTCGAAGGCCGGCAGCACGCGGGCCGGATCGAGCTGCTTGCCTTCCTCCTCGGTGTTGGCAGCGAGCGTCGACTTGATGCGCTGCTCGGCGGTCTCCGCCTCACCCTTCAGTTTGGCGAGATCGCCGTCGACCGTGGACAGCTCGCGCTCAATCTGGGAGATGCGGGCCTCGGCGGCGATCAGCCGCCTGTGGGCATCCTTGGCGCGCTCGGCCTTGATTTTATGCTGGTCCTGCAGGGTCGCCAGCTCGCTCATGCGCTGGCGATAGATGGGACCCTTGCCCTGCTTGAGCGTGCCTTCCACGCCGCGGTCCTCAGCCAGGGCGTCGACGCGCTTGGCGTCGATCTCCTTGGCCTTGGTGTCGACCTCGGCCTTGTGCTCGGCGTACTCGGCGGCAAGTCCCGGCCGCTCGGACTTGAGCCGCGACAGTTCCTCGACCAGTGAAATCTTCTTGTTGGCGAGACCGGCCTGGCCGCTTTGCGCCGTGGTGATGCGCTCCTGCTGTTGATTGATGGCGCGGCGCCGATCCTCCATTTGCTGGACGAAGAACTGCTCGATTTCGCCCTGCGCGCCCTGCGACGCCTGCGCCAGACTGGCCAGCTGCTTGTCATAGGCTTTCCAGCCGTCCGTGTTGAACAGCGCCTCGGCCTCCTCGATCTGGCGCTTGTGGGTGACGGCGCCGACGTCGGAGACAACGTTGCCGATCTGGCTGGTGGTGCGGATCTCAGCGGCGCGCTTGCGCTGCTCAGCCGGGAAGATGGCGTTGAAGTGGGAGTCGAAAGAGAAGAACACCGACGACGCCATGGAGGCGAGAAACATCACCCACAGCACCGAGTTCTTCACGATCAGGCGCATGCTCTGCACGTAGGGCGTGGAGATGTCGCCGCCACGGCGGAAGCCGAAGGCGATCATGCCGACCAGCACCATCACCAGCAGGAAGTAGACCGACACGTCGACCACCTTGACCCAGTCGGCCTGCAGGCCGGCCTGCTTGGTCATGCTGACGGCGCTCGATTGGTTCAGCACCCAATAGAAAGCGATGCCGACGAAGGCGATGCCGAGCAGCATGCCAACGGTGGCATCGACCATGCGCACGCGTTTGCCTCCCGGGGTGCGCTGGTTCATGCCCGTGGCAAAGCTCTCGCCGATCAGCCAGGCCACGATCAGCATCACACCCTGGATGCCGAACGAGATGGCGACCGACAGCAGCGGCGCGTTGGTGAAGTTCCGCAAGCCGTCGTAGGTGGTGTATCCGGACGCTAGCGACAGGGCGATGCCGGTGGAAGCGAGCAGCGTGAGCTGCCAGTTGTCGGTGAGGGCTCTCTCTATGCCGTAGCGGATGCGAGCGAACACACCACGGTTGCTGAAGAGGACCAGGAATGCCAGGCCGGCGAATACCAGGATGTAGTTCTGGCTGGCGAACGTGATGATGCCATCCAGGAATGCTTTGACGTCAAACCCCGCCATGCCATGCCACTCCTGTACACGCGTGCCCGCTTGGAAGCCTCGACCCACAAATTTTCGGCTAGGTGGGGCAGACGCACCTGCGCCGTTGCGCTGCCTGCGCCGCGCCGTGACTCAACTCTTCCCCAGTGGCAACGATCGTTACGCAAGCTGGCGCTTTTACGGCAATCTCTTGTTCGAGCATAACGCGTGTGTCGCGCGGCTCCGCTTGCGTCGGGCACGGTGGCGGCGCATCCGTGCCGCTATGTTGCGGATGTGGCAGGAGATTTTGTCGGCGGGCCGTGCGCAGGCGAAGCTCCCGCCAAGCAAACGGAGCTTAGACATTAAATGACGGTAAGCTGGCGCGAATGCGCGTTGCGCGCGGCAAAGCGGACGACGTTTGCCGTCAGGCGGCGGCGGAACCGCCCTGGACGAGGTCGCGCAGGACAGGATGCAGGGAGCCTGCGTCCGCCTTCAGGAACACCAGCAGGGCTTGCTCGTTCGGCGTCACCCGACCGTCGCGGCCGATGCGCTCGGCGAGCCAGGTCGCCTCTGCAACGGACAGACCCTCGTTGGTGACGATTTCCACCTTCTGCTGCGTTAGGCGGGCAATCGCGCGTTCCTCTTCGGTCTGCTTGCGGTAGCCGGTGAGGAAATTCTTCAAGCCGGTGCCCATGCCGCTGACGATCGATCCCGGAGAGAGATCGCCGCGCCGGTCCAGCCAGGCGTCGCGCGCGAGCGCAATCTCGCGGGCTGGAGCCGCATAGCCCGAGGCCGACATCACGCAGTTGGCGATGGCCTTCACGTACAGATCACGCCAGGCGGGATGGTTCTCGGAGTCCGCGGTGGCGGCATCGATGTCGAACAGCACGTCCGCTTCCGGTTGCGTCACGCCGATGCTGCCGTCTCCGCCGTAGGCATAGAGAATCCGCCGCAGCATATCGACGTCACCCTCGGTCACCACGCCGGGCCCGAGCTGCTTGCCGTTGCGCAGGATGCCGCTGCCCGTGATGACGGCGTACTTCACCTGCTGGAGCGCGAAGGTGACGAGGCTCTGCGGTGCCCAGCGTGCTTTGTCCAGCACATTGACCAGCAGCTCCAGCTCGGTCTTGGTTTCGACGCGGCCGTCCTTGGCGACGCGTTCCATCAGCCAGGCGGCATTGGCCGCGGTGAGATAGCCTTCGGGCTGGGCCTGGTCGACGATGTAGTCGGTGATGGTCTCGATGAAGCAGTCGGCCCAGGCCGGGTCCTGGACGGGACAGGCGTCGTTGAGGGCGAACAGGGCGTCGGCTTCTTCGGCTGTGATGTGGCCGTCGTCGTAATAGCTGCGACGCAGTTTCAGTACGTCGGCATCCTTGATACTGCCGCGCGCTTTGATTTCCGACACTGAGACTCTGCTGAGCACGCCCATGGCTGGCCCCCGAATGAACGGCCGACAACCTAAAGGCGA
>DASTOW010000046.1:0-15672 GCA_035762425.1 Hyphomicrobiaceae bacterium
ACCGGCCCTCCCGCGCCGGTCTGGCTGGTCGGGCCTTGCTGCTCATGCATCAAGACGGCTCACCTGCTTTGCGTATTCGCTTGTCCCGCGCAGGGCGCAATGTGTCGGACGCCATTGTCTCACGCGCTTGAGCCGAGGCAAGGTCGTTGGGCAACGCCCCGCTGCGTGGCGAAGTGGCCAACGGTACAGTATTTTCCCTAAGAAACTGCGCGGCAATGCCGACTATTGGGTAACAACCATGCAATCGAGGCCGCTGCCCTTCAGTCTTGCACAGACAGCCTGGCCCTCGTTCTGGCTCGCGAACGGCCCGACGCGCACGCGGTAGAACAAGCCCATGTTGCCGACCGTCATCCAGTCGATCTCGGGCTCGCGTGAGGCCAGCGCTCCGGCATAGTCGCGCTTGACCTTGGCAACGATGGCGGTCGCCTCGTCCTGGGAGCGCACCATGGCGACCTGCACGCTGAACCGGCCTTCGGCACGCGCGGACGTGACGGCGGCGGTCTCGATGCGCTGCGTTTTTGCCTGGGCCGGCGCGCCGCGCACCTCGGTGCCGCTGGCCCAGCTCGAGGTCGACGCCGTCGGCTCAGCTGTGCCCTTCACGGTCGTGGCGAACGGCGCCACCTCCTGCTCGGGTTGCCCCTGCTTGGTCTGGGCCGCCGCCGACGATCCGCCGCCGAACCAGTTGCCCCAGCCGCTGTTCGATTGGCTCGTCTTCGGTTGAGACGCGGGCTCCGTAGTGGTGGTCGTGGTTGCCGCACCCCAACCCGACGATCCGCCGCCGAACCAGTTGCCCCAACCGCTGCCCGACTGTGACGACGACGATTTCGTCTCCGTGCCCGACGAGGAGGTTGCCGGCCCGAAGTTCGACGCTGGCCGCGACGGGCGTTCGTTGGCCTGCGTGGCATCGCCGCTGCCCGGCGCCAGCGGCCCGCCCTTCTCGTTCAGGCCCGCTTCCCGGTAGGCCGCCGCGCGCTGCTGCTCGGCGTTGGTGCGATCCGTCGGAGACAGGCCGCCCTTGAGCCACAGGGCGCTGGTGAAGTCGGAGATGGCCTGCGCGGGTCTGCGCTGCTGGCGATGGGCCATGCCGCGATAGAGCAGCGCCTTGGCCATGATGGCGGGCGGCAGATTGCCACCGGAGATGGTATTGCTGAGCACCTGCACGGCCTGGTCGGGCTTGCCGCTCTCAAGCGACTTGAGCGCACCTTCGATGGCGCGCTGGGCCTCTACGGGATCCTGCTTCTTGGCCTTGGGTTTGGCTTCCGGCTTTAGCTCTTCCGGCGAATCGTCGTCGTCGGCCGGTTCGGGGGCCTTCGGCGCCGGCTTGGGCGCGGTCTTGGGGGCGGTCTTGGCGCCTTTTGCGGGGGTCTGCGCTTCGGCGCCAAGGACGCCCGTCAGCGACAAAGCCGCCGCCGCCAATACCGCCAGCGCGAGACTGCGCCAGTCCCGAACCATTCCGCTACTTTCCCCGTTCAACTACCCGCCTGATGCCCACACTGCAGGCATCCGGTAGGACGAAATTACGCCAATTCGCGGGCTCCCTGCAAATTCCTATGAGATTCTGGGGAGCTATTCCACCGTTACGGACTTGGCCAGATTGCGTGGCTGGTCCACGTCCGTGCCCATGAACACCGCCGTGTGGTAGGCCAACAGCTGCACCGGCACGGCGTACAGCAGGGGGCTGGCAAAGCCGTGCACCTTGGGCATCGGGATGTGGGCCTCGAGCGCGCAGCCGGCCTTGGCAGCAGGGGCGTCCGATACCAGGATAATCTTACCGCCGCGCGCCGCCACCTCCTGCATGTTGGAGACGGTCTTCTCGAACAGCTCGTCCTCCGGCGCCACCACGATGACGGGCACGTTCTCGTCGATCAGCGCGATGGGGCCGTGCTTCAACTCGCCGGCCGCGTAGCCTTCTGCGTGGATGTAGGAGATCTCCTTCAACTTGAGCGCGCCCTCGAGCGCGATCGGGTAGCTGATGCCGCGTCCCAAATAGAGCACGTCCTTGGCTCTCGAGAGCTCGTGGGCTAGTCGCTCATAGGTCGGCTCGTTGTGCAGCAGGGTCGACACGTGGCGCGGCACCTCGGCCAGCGCGTGCGCCAGCTCCTTTTCCTGTTGCCGGGTGATGGTGCCGCGCGCGCGGCCGAGCGCGATCGTCAGGCACGCCAGAGCACAGAGCTGGCAGGTGAAGGCCTTGGTGGAGGCAACGCCGATCTCGGGGCCGGCCAGCGTCGGCAGCACCACGTCGGACTCGCGCGCGATGGTAGACGTGCGCACGTTGACAATCGAGGCGATGCGCTGGCCCTGGGCCTTACAGTAGCGCAACGTCGCCAGCGTATCGGCGGTCTCGCCCGACTGGGTGATGAACAGCGAGAGCCCACCCTTTGCCAGCGGCGGCTCGCGATAGCGGAACTCGGAGGCGACGTCGATCTCAACCGGAATGCGCGCATAGCGCTCAAGCCAGTACTTGCCGACGAGGCCCGCGTAGTAGGCTGTGCCGCAGGCCGAGATGGAGATCTGCACGACGCGGGTCGGATCGAGCCCCAGGTCAGGGATCAATGCTTGGCCCTCGGCGAAGTCGATGAAGCTCGCCAGCGTGTGGCTGATCACCTCGGGCTGCTCGTGAATCTCCTTGGCCATGAAGTGGCGGTAGTTGCCCTTGTCGACCAACATTGAGCTGGCAACCGACTTGATGGCGGGACGGCTGACCTTGCGGCCGTCGAGGCCGAAGATCTCGGCCTTCTCGCGCGTCAGCACCGCCCAGTCGCCATCCTCCAGATAGGTGATGGTGTCGGTGAAGGGGGCCAGCGCGATGGCGTCCGAGCCGAGGTACATTTCCTCCTTGCCGTGGCCGATGGCGAGCGGCGGCCCATTGCGGGCGCCAATCATCAGGTTGTCTTCGCCGGCGAAGATGATGGCCAGAGCGAAGGCGCCGCGCAGGCGCTGCAGCGCGGCCTTTGCAGCCTCCGTCGGAGACTTGCCCTGATCCATGTAGTCGCTGACGAGATGCAGCACCGTCTCGGTGTCGGTCTCGGTCTGGAAGTCGTGTCCCTTGGTTGTTAGCTCGTCGCGCAGCTCCTGGAAGTTCTCGATGATGCCGTTGTGGACCACCGCCACACGCTCGTTCATATGCGGGTGGGCGTTGCGCTCCACCGGCTTGCCGTGCGTGGCCCAGCGCGTGTGTCCGATGCCGGCATGTCCTTGCAGGGGATGATTGGACAAACGCAGCTCGAGATTCTTGAGCTTGCCCTCTGCGCGCCGGCGGTCCAGGTGGCCGTTCTCTACTGTGGCTACGCCGGCCGAGTCATAGCCGCGGTATTCCAGCCGCCGCAGCGCCTCGACGAGATCGCCCGCCACCGCTTTCTGTCCGAGAATGCCAACGATGCCGCACATTGCTTGAGTCCTGCCGTCCGTCAGCTGCAAATCGCCTGAACGTTTACTAGTCCCGGTATACTTAATGCTTCAACTCAATCTCTGTTGCTTGGTTTTGCCTATGGTTAACGATGTTTCTTGCGACGGCCCATCATTGTGCGGAACTTGGCGGCCCAGCCGGCCCGTTGCTCCTGCACCGATCGCTCGAGCGCCAGCGCATCGGCGTCCACGTTCTTGCTGATGACGCTGCCCGAGCCGATGTAGGCGCCATCGCCGATCTTGACGGGCGCCACCAGCGATGCGTTGGACCCGACGAATACGCCGTTGCCAACATCGGTGAAGTGCTTGTTGAAGCCATCATAATTGCAAAAGATGGTGCCGGCGCCAATGTTGGAGTGCTCGCCCACGCGGGCGTCGCCGATGTAGGCCAGATGATTGGCCTTCGCCCCCTCCTCGAGCTTGGCGTTTTTGATCTCCACGAAGTTGCCGACGTGGGCCCCTGGACCAATGTCGGATCCCGGACGGAAGCGTGCGAACGGCCCGATGCGCGCACCCTTGCGGATGCGCACGCCGACCATATGGCAATTGGCCAGGATCTCGACGTCGTCCTCAATCACCACGCCGGTGCCGAAGAACACATTCGGCTCGATGGTGACGTCGCGGCCGATGCTCGTGTCGAAGCTGAACCACACCGTCTCGGGATCGGTCAGGGTGGCACCGGCCTGCATGGCGCGCGAGCGCGCGCGGCGCTGGAACACGGCCTCGGCGGCGGCCAGTTGCTCGCGCGAGTTCACGCCCATGGCTTCCTCTTCGCAGCACACGACTGGACGCGTAATGAGCCTGCGCTCGGCCGCCAGGGCGATGGCGTCGGTGAGGTAGTACTCAGCCTTGGCGTTGGCATTCTTTATGTGCCCGAGCAGGCCGGCGAGATCGGGGAGGCGGAAGGCCATCGCTCCGGCGTTGCATAGGCCGACGCGGCGCTCGCCCTCGCTTGCATCGTTGTGCTCGCGGATGGCCGTCACGCGCCCCTCGCCGTCGACGATCAAACGGCCGTAGCCGGTTGCATCGGCCGGCTCGAAGCCGAGCGCGGCAATGGCCGCGCCAGCCTCCAGGGCGGACGTCAGCTTGCGCAGGGTTGCCACCTCGATCAGCGGCGTATCGGCGAACAGAACGGTAACGTCGCCGCGGTGCGCTGCGATTGCCGGACGGGCCGCGAGCACGGCGTCGGCCGTACCCCGCTGGCTGGTCTGTTCGAAGATATTGATGGTTGGCGCAACGGCCTTGGCCTCGGCGCGCACGGCCTCCATGCCAGGCGCCACGACCAGGGCCAGCTGCGAGCCGCCAGCCTCCTGCGCCGTCGCCAGCACGTGCCCTAGCATCGAACGGCCGCCGATGCGGTGCAGCACCTTGGGCAGCTGCGAGCGCATGCGCACGCCCTTGCCGGCCGCCAGAACGATGATCAGATGCGATTGCTTGCTCATTGCGCCGCCGTCGTGTTGCAGCTACCCGCTCCACGGGTTCGCGGAGCCGTGGGAGCCGGACAAAGCCTTGGCATGCAAACGATAAACCCTTGCAAGCAGCCCGCCCGGCCGCTCCCGGCAAACCTATGGCACTTCAAACACACGTCCACAACCCGTGTCGCCCTGCCCGAGCACCTGCGTTGACCGGCCCCCCCGGCATTTGACACGGTTTGTGGACGATTCGGATCGCGCCTGTCCTGCGTCTCGCGCAACAACCGAAAATCAGTCAGCACGAGGACGCGTTGGTCATGGCGGTAGCGGAACGGAGCGATGCCCCCTCGCGGCGGTGGTTTCGCGTATATATGACGATGTGGGTCATGGCGGCAGTGGTGGCTGTGGGCTACCTCGGCTCGCTCGCCTGGCAGCCGGAGCTGCTGGCCCCCGGCCAGCCGCAAACAGCGGAACCCGAGCCGGGTTTGCGAGCTGCGGTCAAGGCGTTGGCGGAAGTCGACACGATGCGCCAGACCGTCGACACCCTGCAAAAGGACATGGGCGATCTCAAGGGCAGTGTCGAGCAGCGCGGCGATACCGACAAGACGCTGCAGTCTCGCGTTGCAGCTCTGGAGGAGCGCGTGGCGTCCCTGCCGAGCAGCATAACCATGAGCACCCCGGCCAATATCTCTGCCGCCAAGCCGAAGGGTGTGGAGGCGAAGGAGGCTGACAACCCTGAGCCAAAGGCGGCGGAGAAGACCGAGGCGAAGGCAGTGCAAAAGCCGGCCGAAAAAACTCAAGCCAAGGCGCCGGCCAAAGGCGCCCCCCAGAGGACCAGCTCGGCAGCGGAAGACGGCAGCAAGACACCCATCGAAACCGGCAGCATCAGCCAGCCTCAGATCGTATTCGGCGAAGCGATCGTGACCAGAGCCGAAAACCTGTATGCCGTGCAGATCGATACAGCAACCTCCCTCGACGTGCTGCGCGCGCGCTGGGGCCAACTGGTCGATCGCCACGGTTCGACGCTTGCTACCCTGCAGCCGCGCTACATCGCGCCGGCAAAAAAGGGCGCTCCCTACCGGCTGCTGGCTGGCCCCCTGACGACGCCCGCTGCCGCCCGCGAAATGTGTAGCGAGCTGCGCGCCCAGCAGCTGGCGTCCTGCAGCACCGCCGACTTCGCCGGCGAGCCGCTGTAGCCACGCCTAGCGCGAACGGGTTGTTATCCTGCCGGTGCTCGTGGCCCCCATCATGGTGCGACCTGCGTCAGCATTTGCGCGACACCCTGCGTTCGGGCACGCGTAGCGGGGATGACAAACCGCTGCAAACCATGATGCCCAGGCCGGCGACCCGCAGCCTTGCCGTGGCGGCCGCCGCGCCTTAGCTACCGGGATGGGCGATGGAAGGCGGTCATCCTTGCGGCTCTCGGACCTGAGCGAAAAGGCGGCGGACGCTCTGCGCAGCGCCGGCGCCTATGTCAGCGACCTGATGACGCCGACCTTGCGCCTCGGCGTCACCGGCCTGGCGCGCTCCGGCAAGACCGTGTTCATCACGGCTTTCGTGCGCAGCCTGGTGTCGGGCGGGCGCCTGCCCTATTTCGCGGCCATGGCTGAAGGGCGCATCGCCCGCGCCTACCTCGAGCCGCAGCCCGACGACACCTTGCCGCGCTTCGCCTACGAGGAGCATCTGGCGGCGCTCGCTGCCGATCCGCCGCACTGGCCGCACAGCACGCGGCGCATCAGCCAGCTGCGCGTTACCGTCGAATACAGCCCGCACACGCTCCTCAAGCGCACGCTCGGCACCGGGCGGTTGCATGTCGACGTGATCGACTATCCCGGCGAATGGCTGCTCGACCTGCCGTTGCTGGACCTCGACTATCCCGAGTGGTCGGCGCGCGCGCTTGCGCAGGCGCGGCTGCCCTTGCGCGCGGATGCAGCTCGCGACTGGCTTTCGTTCCTCGCCAGCCTCGATGCAACGGCGCCGGCGGATGAGCAGAAGGCGCTCGTCGGTGCGCAACTGTTCACGCGCTACCTGCAAGCGGCGCGCGCGCCCGATGCCCTCCTGACGGCGCCGGGTCCCGGGCGCTTCCTGCTGCCTGGCGACCTCGCCGGCTCGCCGCTGCTGACGTTCTTTCCTTTGCCGCCGCCGGCTGGTCCGGCTGCCGCACGCGGCAGCCTCGCCGCCATGCTGGCGCGCCGCTTCGACAGCTACAAGACGCACGTGGTGCAGCCGTTCTTTCGCGATCACTTCGCCCGCCTCGACCGGCAGATCGTGCTGATCGATGCGCTGTCGGCGATCAACTCCGGTCCGGCTGCGCTGATCGACCTGCAGCAGACCATGGAGGGCGTGCTGCGCGCCTTCCGTCCCGGCGCCAACACGCTGCTGTCGAGCCTGATCGCGCCGCGCATCGACCGCCTGCTGTTTGCCGCCACCAAGGCCGATCACCTGCATCACACCAGCCACGACCGCCTGGAGGCGATCCTGCGCCTGCTCGCCGATCAGGCCATCGCGCGGGCCTCGTTCGCCGGCGCCGATGTGAAGGTGATGGCACTCGCGGCGCTGCGCGCCACGCGCGAAGCGGAAGCGCGCTCGGGCCGGCAGCGTCTACCCTGCATCGTCGGCGTGCCGCTGCCCGGCGAACAGTTGGGGCGCAAATCGTTCGACGGGCGCACGGAGGCCGCCGTGTTCCCAGGCGACCTGCCCGCCGACCCCAGCACCCTGCTGAACCCGACGGCACCCATCGCCACTCCCGACGTCGTGCATTTCCCGCGCTTTCGTCCGCCGCGCGTCAGCCTGGCAACGCCGGCCGGCGATGCGCCGGCGCTGCCGCACATCCGCCTTGACCGCGCCGTCGACTTTCTGATTGGAGACCGATTGGCATGACGGATACTCGCGAGCCGCGCCGACCGCAGGCCTTCGCCGCCGACGATCCCGCCCTGGTCAGCGAGCCACTTGTAGAGGTCGACGCGCCGCCCGATACGTCGGCAGGCGTCGCCGCGCCAGAAACCGCACTCGCCCGCCCGACGCTCGCCGACCTCGGCGAGCGCGGCCTGCGCTGGGGCACGCTGCTGGTCAGCGCGCTGGCAGGTGCGGCCTTGCTTGGCGCCGGCGCATGGTTTGCACGCCTCGTCTCCGCTGCGCTGCTGCGCGACGACTGGCTGGGCTGGATTACGCTGGCGCTGCTCTCCCTCGCGGCACTGGCTGGCGTCATGCTGGTCCTGCGCGAGGTGATCGGCTTCGCGCGTCTTGCCCACCTGCACCGCCTCAAGAGCGATGCCGCCGCCGCGCTACGCGACCGCGACCAGCGCCACGAGCGCCAGGCCGCGCGCCGCCTCGCCAACCTCTATGCCGGTCGACCGCCGTTGGCGCACGCCGTTCGCCGGTTCCGCGAGCACGCGCGCGACGTGCACGATGCCGGCGAGCTTTTGAGGTTGGCCGACCGCGACCTACTCACGACCCTGGATGCCGAGGCGCTGGGCCTCATCACCCGCTCGGCAAAACGCGTCGCCACGGTCACGGCCATGTCGCCGATGGTATTCATCTCGGTCGGCTACGTGCTGGTTGAGAATGTGCGGCTGCTACGCGCGCTCGCTGCGCTCTACGGCGGCCGTCCGGGCCTGCTCGGCTCGCTGCGCCTGGCCCGGATGGTGCTCGGCCATATCATCGCAACGGGCGGTATCGCGCTCACCGATGACCTGCTCGGCCAGTTCCTCGGCCAGGACTTGCTGCGGCGCCTATCGCGCCGGCTGGGCGAGGGCGCGTTCAACGGCGCATTGACCGCCCGCATGGGCGTTGCGGCCATCGAGGTAATCCGCCCGCTGCCGTTCCTTGCCGCCAAGCCGCCGCGCGTGCGCGACATTCTCGTCACCGCGCTCAAGCCAATGCTGTCGCAGAGCAAGAGCTAGCATTTTCTGGCCCGCGGCCGCTGAGGGCTATCCTCGGCAGGTGCTATTTGCGCACGGTCATCGATGCCTGCCCAGGGTCTTGCAATAGGCGCTACTGGATTGTCCGGCTTGTTCCGAACGGCGACTGCCAATCCGTGTCAACAAACCGGCCTTTGCTTCCTAGCAACGCCCCATCGTATGCGTTGCGCCACCCCGGGCTACGGCGCGCGACGAGGTAGTCGGCGCTGCACGACGCCGCCACTACCCCTTGTCGTCGACGACCTCTGCGGCGTCTACGCGCATCGCCAGATGCAATTTGTAAGGCAGGTGTGCGGGCAAGATCGACCCATGGCTCGATGGGCCGGCACGGCCTTCTTGGCACCGGACGCCGCAACGGTCGGCGCCGTCGCTAAAGCTGCCCGGCCCCAAAGGTGTCGCACGATCCCATCTGGCCGCTCTGGAAGCCGGCGGTGAACCAGCGCACGCGCTGCGCCGAGCTGCCATGCGTGAAGCTCTCGGGCACCACGCGGCCCTGCGTCTGCTTTTGCAGGGTGTCATCGCCGATGGCTGCGGCCGCGCGCAGTCCGCTTTCGATGTCGCCCGGCTCCAGGCGCTGCTTCATCTGGTTGGTGCGGTTGGCCCACACGCCTGCCAGGCAATCAGCCTGCAACTCCATGCGCACCTGCATCTCGTTGGCGCGGCGCGGGTCGCGCTGCTGGGCCTCTCGCACTTTTGCGGCGACGCCAAGCAGCGTCTGCACGTGATGGCCAACCTCGTGGGCGACCACGTAGGCCTGCGCGAATTCGCCCGGCGCGTTGAACCGGCGCTTGAGCTCATCGAAGAACACCAGATCGATGTACACCTTCTGGTCGAGCGGGCAATAGAACGGGCCCATTCGGGCATCGCCCGTGCCGCACGCCGTCGGCGTCATGCCGCGAAACATGACGAGCGTCGGCTCCTGGTATTTGCGGCCGGCGTCCTGGAAGGTCCTATTCCAGACATCCTCGGTGTCGGCCAGCACCCGCTTTACGAAGCGCGCGTTGGCCTCGTCCTGCGGCGACAGAGGCTGCTGCTGGGTCGGCCGCTCGCCGACCGGGATGCCGCCACCGCTCAACAGATCGAGTGGATTGATGCCGAGCATCAGGCAGATGGCACCGACCACCAGCAGCGTGGTGAGGCTCATGCCGCCGGGACCGCCGATCTGGATCGGGATGCGCATGCCGCGACCGCCGCCGAAGCCGCCCGAGGAGCGGCGATCCTCGACATTCTGGCTTTCCCGATCGTCGTCGCCGTACCGCATGTGCAAACCCTTGTTGTGCCGCAGCTCCTGCCCAGCGTGTCGTCATCTAGCACACTAAGCAGACCCGCCGACAAGAGGTCGGCGGCTCACGGTTGCCCTAATCGCCGCCCTGCTCCTTGTCGGTCGACACCACCTTATCAGCCGTTATCGTTCTAGTGCGCAGCACCGGCAGCTGCAGCAGCTTGCTCGGCTCGGTACGGGCTCGCTCCGGCCTTAACAAAGCGGTAACCTGCTTGGACGTCGCCACCATGCCGTCGTTCTCGTAGGCTTCGTGGTTCTTCTCAATGTCGCGGATCTCGTAGCGGTAGTTGACCATCAGCCCGTGCGCCTCGTTCAGTCCCTTGGCCGAGGTATCGCCCAGCCAGTTGATGCGCTCAAGGCGAGCTCCGTTGCCGAGATGGAAACGCGCGACCGGATCAATCGGTTGCCCGTCCGGCGTCTTTACGCTCAGGAAATAGTGCGCCGCGAGCCGCATCAGGGTCGGCCGCACGGCATCGGCCTGCGCCGGGTCGTCGGCCCAGGCCGGATCATCCAGCAGCGCCAGCCTGCCCCGATCAATGGCCGTGACCACCTCGCTCTCCTCATCGGCCAGCTCGTCCTCCAGCCACTTGGCAAACCGCGGCACCGGCGACAGCGTGACAAACGTCTTGAGGCTGCTGCGCTCCTTCACCAGGTCTTCCACGACCTGCTTGATCAGGAAATTGCCGAACGAGATACCGCGCAGGCCCTCCTGGCAGTTGGAGATCGAGTAAAAGACGGCCGTGGTCGGCTTGTCGGCGATGCCGTCGGTCTTGGGTGCTTCCTCCAGCACTGACTGGATGTTGTCTGGGATAGACGCGGTCAACGCCACCTCGACGAAGATCAGCGGCTCGTCGATCAGCGAGGGGTGAAAGAAGGCAAAGCAGCGCCGGTCGGTCGGGTCGAGACGACGGCGCAGGTCATCCCAGCCCTCGATCTTGTGCACGGCCTCATAGGCGATGATCTTCTCGAGGATGGCCGCGGGTGTCTGCCAGTCGATAGGGCGCAACACCAGAAAGCCGCGGTTGAACCATGACGACAGCAGGTGCTTGAGATCGGCTTCCACGCGTTGCAAGGCCGGCTCATCCCCCATCGACTCGAGCAGATCGAGGCGCATGGCGACGATCTCGGCCGTCGCGCCTGGGGCGAGGTTCAGGCGGCGGAAGAACTCCTGGCGCGGGCTTTCCACGGCCGCCTGCAACGCAGCCATCGCCCTCTCGCTCGGCTGCTCGAGGTAGGCCTTGGCGGCACGGGCCGCGCCGTTCGGATCGGGCTGGAGGGTTTCGGCCAGAAATTCCAGGAAGGCGCGGCGGTCCCCCGGCGTCAGCGCGCGATAGCGGTTGAGGATCTCGCGCGCAATCGCCACGCCCGACGCCTCGCCGCGCACCGACACCAGCGCGTCGGCCAGCTCAGTGATGTCATCTTGTGGATCTGCCCCGCCAAGCGAGCGCGGCA
Source organism: Hyphomicrobiaceae bacterium (assembly GCA_035762425.1). Lineage (GTDB taxonomy): Bacteria > Pseudomonadota > Alphaproteobacteria > Rhizobiales > Hyphomicrobiaceae > AWTP1-13. Next base: position 11,472 of record DASTOW010000046.1, read on the forward strand.
GCAGCTGCCGCCCCTGCTCGGCAATTGTGTTGAGCAGCTCCTGCAAAAAAGAAACGTTCACCCGCAACCCCTTGTGTTTGCGCCCGCCGGCATAGCCAAGCTGACGCTCAATTACAACATTATGGCGGCGCCTCGGTTCCCCTCAAGTTGCAGATCGCAACAGGAAGATGACAACCGGCGACCCGTCCCGCCATGGTGTCACCAGCTATTTAGGGAGAGAACCGCCGATGACCACCGATACTTACGAGATCCTGGCCATTAAGTATGCCGAGCGGCTGGATCGTTTCCGCGCCGAAAGCTTCCTGACGCCGGAGGTCGACGATCACGCAACGCCGCAGCCAATGGACTATTTCGTGTGGGTGATTCGCAACAAGGAGCGAACCATCCTGGTCGACTGCGGGTTCGACGAGGTCGAGGGACGCAAGCGCAAGCGCAATGTGCTGCGCGCGCCGGCAAACGCACTGGAATTGATCGGCATATCGGCCGGCAGCATCGACCAGCTGATCATTACGCACCTGCATTACGACCACGCGGGCACGCTGGGCGCCTTCCCGCAAGCGCACTTCCATCTGCAGGCCGCCGAGATGCAGTACGCTACCGGACCCTGCATGTGCCATGCGCAGCTGCGCATTCCGTTCACCGTGGACCACGTGTGCGAGATGGTGCGCCACGTCTATTCAGGCCGGGTCACCTTCCACGAAGGCGATGCCGAGATTGCGCCCGGCATCACCGTGCACAAGACGGGCGGCCACAGCCGCGGCCTGCAATGCGTGCGCGTGGCGACGGCGAGCGGGCCGGTGGTGCTGGCGTCCGACGCTTCGCACTACTACGAGAACTTCGAGAAGGGCAAAGTCTTCCCCATCGTCGTCGATGCCGAGGACACGTTGCGCGGCTACAAGCGACTGTACGCGCTAGCGGCATCACCGCGCCATATCGTGCCCGGGCACGACCCCCTCGTGTTAGAGCGCTATCCCCCACTCAACAGCACAACGGCCGGTTTCGTGCATCGATTGCATGTGCCGCGGCTGGATTGAGCCGGGCGTGGGCTTGCGCCCTTGAGGACGGCTGACGGCTAGCGGCCCAAGCCGTCCAGGAAATTGGTCGGCTGCCGGCCGCCAGAGGTCGGGAAAAAGACGCAACCGGTGCCCGTCGCCTGGAGGTAGGGGCGGTGCATCGCCGGCTTTTTTTTGGAAAAATGAAGCCCGAAGGTGAGCCCGCCGTCGACCGCACCGCGTCCGTCGGGCCGGATCGCATGCCAAACCACCTGTGTCGGCTGGTTATGTGTTCACGCGTACGCCTCACCAACTCGTGATGGCTCTCGGCAAACTCCGGTAGACCCGCACGCGTAGCTCTCCCAGCCGGTGCAAGGGACCGGCATGTGCAAAAAATGGGAGAACGCCATGCTGCGTGCCGGTAGCGCCTGCTTTGTCATCGTCGCGGCGCTCGGTGCGCTCGCCGTCCTGCCGGCGCTGGCGCAGGAGAACTACGAGCGCTGGGAGCCGCTCAAGGACCCGTTTCCGAGCACGGGCGGCGGCGGCATCATGATTGGTGGCTACAAGCCGGTCGTGATGGGTGACAAGTGCCGCACCGACTTCACGGCCACGGACCCGGCCGGTAAAGTCTATTACAACATGGTCGAGTTCGACGCCGTGCCAGCCCAGGGCGGCATCCTGTGCACCAACGGCAAGTGGCGCGCCCTTGATGGCAGCGCCTCGGGCACCACCCCTTATCGCGTGTTCATCAAGGATGGCGTGTCGCGCGGCTCGCCGTGAGCCTTCAGGCCGTCGCACCGTAGATGGCGTGCGCGCGCGCCTCAAAGGCCTCGGCGTACTTGCGGAAGGCGCGGTCGAACAGGCCGCCGACCAGCATCTGCAGTGTGAACGACTTGAGCTCATAGTCGATCGTGAAATCGACGTTGCAGCCATCTCCCGCCGCCACGAACGCCCAATGGTTGTGCAGGCGGCTGAACGGACCGCTGGCCGTACCCGGCAGCGCCGCGGCTTTGACCAGCAGTCCCGCCGGATCCAGCACGACGCGGCTGGTAAAGCTCTCGCGCAGCGCCATGTAACCGACGGTCATCTGGGCGATGACGATTTCCCTGGTGCCGTCGGGCGCGCGGCTCTTGACCCTAAGCTCCTCGCATAGCGGCAGGAATTGCGGATACTTCTCCACGTCGGCGACGAGATCGAACATCTGGCGCGGGCTGAACGGTACCCGGCGGACGGTGCGGAAGGATGGCATGGCTGCCGGCTATAGGTCAGGCTTCGTGCCGGGGCAAGGCAAGGCCCTGCCTAGCCCGTTACCGAAAAAGCGCGGTTGATGGGCCCGCTGCTTGATCGGAAAGGCAAATTGCGGAACTGACGGACTTGCCCCGCGTTGATGACGCGAGACTAAGCCCGGGGGGTAGCGAATGCCGGCGGAAGCGCCCGACCCTGCTCTGCGCTGGCAAGCGCTGGCGGAAGAGGCGCGCACCATTGCGGACCAGATGACCGATCCGCAGCAAAAGCTCATTCTTCTCACCATCGCACGGGGCTACGATCGGCTCGCCGAGCGCGCCGCCGCGCGTAACGCCCGCACCGAGCCCGAGACCGAACAATGAATGTGCGCGGGATCGCCGCGATCCGAGCAGGAAGCGGAACTGAGCATTATTTTATGTGTTCACGTCTCATGGAAATCAGCCCCGAGATCACCGACCCGGCCTATTGGCGGCGGCGCGCTCAGCAAGCGCGCCGCATGGCCGAGCAATTGAGCGACCCGGTCGCGCGCCAGACCCTTGAGGAGATCGCGGCCAATTGCGATCAGCTCGCGGACCTCACGGCCGCGCGTCGCACAGCCAAAACGCGCAACTGACCTAGCTATGGGTCAGCCGACCCAACGCGGGCAAGGTAGCGCCTGACATCGGCCCGACGCCTGCAAACGCTGAGTACTGCACCCGCCGGCATGTACTGCGCCAGAGCGGCCACGATGGTCGGCCGGCTGTTGGCCGGAAAGTCCATACAAAACGCAAGAATGCCCAGTCGATCTGCTCGGGACAACCCGGCGCCAGATCAGGTCGGACGCGACCGTAGGTGGAGGCGATGCGCCAAGCCATCTGGCGCAGGCAGCGCAGCCGCGGATAATCGAACCAGAACACCGTATCGGCACGCGGCAATCGCACGCTCAGGCTCCGTAATTCCCATCAATTATCCAGGCATCCTGAGCTGCCAGCGCCGCAACTCTGGCGCGCCACTGCGGCTGCGGTGTCGTCACCCAGCCTGGCCGCCAGAACTCCTTGTCGAGATGGATGAGGGGCAGGCCGGTGCGTGCCGCCGGCTCGCGTGCAAACGTGCTCTTACCGGCACCCGAGATGCCGATCACCAACACGCGTCGCATCGGGTGCTCTCAGTGTTTGTGCAGGACCGGCATCACAAACTCGATCGCTCGCTCGAGACTGATGCCTTGCTTCTTGTCGAGTACAAGCGGTTGCGTGTCGTCGGGGTGAAACTCGACAAACGGACGTTGCCTGTCATCGCGCGGCATGAGGTTGCAACGAAGACTCTCGGCGAAACTGTAGCCCGGCAATCGCGATGCGAACCAACTGAACAGTGGCCCTAGCTTGCTTTGGTCGAGATCATAGAATGTCGTGTTGTAGCGTGCGAAGTTCCTTTCACTCAGGGAACCCCAAACGCCCCATTCCAGCGTCTCGGCTTGGCCTACGATCGGCATCTCCAACACCGCGCGCACGAAGTACTCCTTCTCGTCAATGACGCAGGTGTCGCTCGTGAGCACCGACCGCTTGGCCCGCTCCTCTGGCGATAGCGTGTAGTAAGGCCAGGGGGCATCAAAGGCGATCGCCGGCAAGCCTTGGTGAATTTTCTCACAGGTGGAACATTTGAAAGTGATGCGGGCCGACATGCTAGCCCTGTGCGGCCAGCCGCGCCGCCTTGAGGCGCTCGAAATCGTCGCCGGCATGGTAGGACGAGCGCGTCAGCGGGCTCGACGACACCAGCAGGAAGCCCTTGGCCAGCGCGGTCGCCTCGTAGGCCTTGAACTCGTCGGGCGTTACGAAACGCTTGACCTCGGCGTGCTTGCGGGTCGGCTGCAGGTACTGGCCGATCGTCAGGAAGTCGACGTCGGCCGAGCGCAAATCGTCCATCAACTGCAGCACCTCCTCGCGCCCCTCGCCAAGGCCGACCATGATGCCGGACTTGGTGAACATGGT
>DASTOW010000047.1:0-8456 GCA_035762425.1 Hyphomicrobiaceae bacterium
AGGAGCGATATTCGACATGCTCAAGACGTGTGTACGTCATGCCTTGGCCGGCATGGCAATGGTAGTGCTTGCGAGTGCGGCACATGCCGATGGACCCTATCGCCGCGGGCCTGGCCCAGGCCCGGCCATGATGGTTCTCGAACCGCCGCCGATCTTCACTTGGTCAGGATTCTATCTTGGCGGCAACATCGGCGCTGCCTGGTCCAACAGCACGCTCACCGACGACGCCAGCGTCCTGAGCTACACCCAAAGCCACAGCGGGTTCATCGGCGGCGGCCAGCTCGGCTACAATTTCCAGATGCGAAACCTGGTGATCGGCATCGAGTGGGATTTCGACTGGACATCGATCGGCGAAACCCGCAGCGGCCTGTTCCTGGGCAACGCTTTTCAAGCGTCCGCCGATACGGACTGGATAACGACACTGTCGGGCCGCGTCGGCCTGACCGTCGAACGCTGGCTGGTGTTCATGAAGATCGGCGGAGGCTGGGTGCACAATAGCGCGAGCATCACCAACCTCACGACCGGAGCGTCAGCGAGCACCAAGAATACGGATGGCGCCTGGTTGGTTGGTGCAGGCGTCGAGTACGCCATCAGCAACAACTGGCTCCTGAAGGCCGAGTACAATTATCTCGGCTTGTCGGATCGTCACGTGAGCGCCTTCGCAGACACGTACACGTTCGACCGTGACATTCAGATGCTGAAGTTCGGCATCAACTACAAGTTCTGAGGCTTGAGCGATGGTCCGGTGGGGCGCTTCGGCTGGTCCCACCGGCAGCCTGCCAATGGGCGCTGCAATAGCAGCGCAAGCCTGATCCTTCCCGGTCACCAGTGCTTGGACCGACGGCTATCGCCGCCTCGCCTCGGACACCTTGATCGTCACCCACCGCTGATGGCTGGATACCGGGCACAAGCCCCGGTATGACAGGCGGATGCCATAGACATCCGACTGTCAACGCGAGTTCCAGAAATGACCAAGGAAAGGCCCGAGCTCAACAGGCGCGCCGCCAACTTCGTTCCGCTTTCGCCGGTGAGCTTCCTGGCGCACGCGGCCGATTTCTTCGGTGCGCGGCTGGCGGTGGTGCATGGCACGCGGCGCCTCACGTATCGCCAGTTCTACGCCCGTGCACGGCAGCTCGCGCATGCGCTGAGCAAGGCCGGCGTCCGGCGCGGCGACACGGTGTCGATCCTCGCCAGCAATATCCCGGCGATGCTGGAGGCGCACTTTGCCGCGCCCATGATCGGTGCCGTGCTCAATCCGATCAACATCCGCCTCGACGCGCCGCTGATCGCCTTCTGCCTGCAACATGGAGGCGCAAAGATACTGCTGGCCGACCGCGAGTTTCACGCCACCATCGCCCCGGCGCTCGCCAGGCTCGGCGGCCGCGCGCCGATCGTGGTCGACATCGCCGATGCAGAGACGGCGGGAGCGGCGCGCTTCGGCGGCGTCGAGTACGAGGACTTCATCGCCGACGGCGATCCCGAGTTCGCCTACAGCGGCCCCCAGGACGAGTGGGACAGCATCTGCCTGCTCTACACGTCGGGCACCACCGGCGATCCCAAGGGCGCCGTCTACAGCCATCGCGGCGCCTACCTCGGCGCGCTCGCCAACGCGCTGACCTTCAAGGTCGACCACGAGAGCCGCTACCTGTGGACGCTGCCGATGTTCCACTGCTCGGGCTGGACCTTCACGTGGGCGGTGACAGCGGCCGGCGGCACCCACGTTTGCCTGCGCAAGGTCGATCCGAAGCGCATCTTCGATGCCATTGCCGAGCACCGCGTCACGCACATGTGCGGTGCTCCCATCGTACTCAACATGCTGGTGCACGCACCCGCCGATGCCAAGCGGTCGCTGCCGGTGCGCACCAAGGTGGCGACCGGCGGCGCCGCCCCGCCGGCCATCGTCATCGAGCGCATGGAGGCGATGGGGTTCGAGGTGCTGCACCTGTACGGCACCACCGAGAGCTACGGGCCGTCCACCTACTGCGCACCGATGCTGGAATGGGCCAATCTGCCCACAGGAGAGCGCTACGCGCTGATGGCGCGGCAGGGCATTCCCAATCCGCTCATCGAGCGGATGATCGTCGCCGATCCCGACACGCGTGAGCCGGTGGCGCGCGACGGCACGACGATGGGCGAGATCATGCTCGCCGGCAACACCCTGATGAAGGGCTACCTCGACAATCCCACCGCCACCGAAGCGGCGTTGCAGGGCGGGCTCTATCATTCCGGCGATCTCGCCGTCTGGCACAGCGATGGCTCGATCGAGGTGAAGGACCGCTCCAAGGACATCATCATCTCGGGCGGCGAGAACATCTCCTCGCTCGAGGTCGAGGAGATCCTTTATCGCCATCCGCAGGTGATGGAGGCGGCGGTGGTGGCCAAGCCCGACGATAAATGGGGCGAGACCCCTTGTGCGTTCGTCACCTTGAAGCCCGCTGCAGGGCCGGTCACGGCAGAGGACATCATCGCCTTCTGCCGCTCCAACCTGGCGGGCTTCAAGGTGCCGCGCGCCGTGATCTTCGGTCCTTTGCCGAAGACCTCGACGGGCAAAATCCAAAAATTCGTGCTGCGGCAAAACGTCAAGGGCCTCGTCTGACGCCGGCTGCCTGCGCGTGAAATTCTGTTTTCGTGTGGACGCGCAGCGGTCGCACGGCTGCTACGGCGCAGCCGTCCCCGTCTCTCATCCATGTTCACAAATCATCTCAACACGCACTCGGAACTGCGTGCGCGGATTAACCATTAACCGCGAAGCGCCGTTGATGGGCCGAATTTGTATAGGCACCTAAAACTGTCAACGGGGAATTCACCATCAGTGTCCGGGAACAACCGTGCAATCGCGGGCCAGGGTGGCTGGTGCCATGGGGAGTTGCGTATGTCCGAATTTATCCGTGTCCTGTCGTTCAAAGCGCCTCGCGGCCAGCCCAAAACCTTGGCTGGCGCCTTGGTGATCGCAGCCTCGGCATTGGCCTTACCGTATGCACCGCAGGCGCAAGCCTTCGAGGACCAGCTCTCGGCCGAAGCCATCGACAGACTGGTCACCGCGCGCGCCAAGGATGTGTTAACGGGCCGCGCCACTCCGATCGAGAAGATCGGACAAGACTTAACCAACGACCAGCTGCGGCCGCAGATGCCGGCGGCCGTGCACGCACCAAAACGTGGCCCAAGCGCCCACCCCATGCTGCTGCTGGCAAGCGTCGGCAAAGACAACACGCCGATGTCATTTCCCCTCGACGCCACGCCTGTGCCGGAGCCGAGGTCCGGCCCCCTGCCCTCTGATGAGGCGCCTGACCCAGCCGACCTGCCGAGCCTCTCGGGAGAATCGATCCGCTGGCTGGCAAGTGCGGATTGCCTTGCCAAACCGCTGCGCGCGGTGCTGGCCGAGGTGGCCGCCAACTTCGGGCCGCTCAAGGTCAATTCCACCTGCCGCAGCAAGAAACACAACGCGCGCGTTGGAGGCGCCAAGCGCTCGTATCACCTGACCGGCAGCGCCGTCGATTTCCGCATCGCGGGAGCCGTGCAGCCGGTCCTGGACTTCCTGACCGGCAAACGCACAGTCGGCGGACTGAAGCACTACGGCTTTGGCGTGTTCCACATCGATACCGGCCCGCGCCGGACCTGGGGCAACCACAGCTGGGCCGGGGCCAAGGTCGGCAAGGCCAAGTACGCCAAGGCCAAGTACAAAAAAAAGCGAGCCGCCAAGCGTCGCCGTTACGCCTGATGCGACCCTCGCCGAGGCAACGGGTGGCGTATTTCGGCAACGCCTAGGCGATTGGCGCCCTTGGGGTTCTTTCTTCCGCCGAATTAACGCGGCAACCTTGCAGGTTGGGACGGGCGCGTTCGCGTCGCGCTCGCTCCCACGTATGGGCAGGGGAGACGCAAATGGAAATGAGCCCGCTGCGGCAGCTCCGCACCGGCAAGCTGCCGAAGATGGTGTCCTGGTACGACCCGCGGCTGCTGGCCCGCATCGGCGTGCGCACCATCATCTCCAACGTGTTCGGCCAGTACGCCGACCAGCGCCTCATCCAGGCCGTCACCGACCCGGCCGAGGATGGCGAGGCCATCGCCCGCTACGACTTTCGCGACCCCAACGCCGAGGAGCCCCACAAGCGCATCCGCATTGACGAGACGGGCGCCTACTGGATCGACTATGTGGCTGACGTGGGCGACGGCTTCGATCCGACCTACACGGCCGCCTACCTGCTGGCGCAGGACAGCCTCGACGTGCGCGGCGCCGGGCCACTCCCGCACGGCGATATCCTGATCATGGGCGGCGACCAGTGCTACCCGCAGGCGACGCGCGAGGAATACAAGAAGCGGCTGCTGCTGCCCTTCAGCTGGGCGTTCACGGTTCCGAGCCCCGACCGCAAACTGTTCGCCATTCCTGGCAACCACGACTGGTATGACGGCCTGATCGCGTTCGATGCCCTGTTCTGCTCGGCGCGCGAGAAGCTCGCCAACGCCAAGGGCAACATTATCGGCGGCTGGCAGTGTCAGCAGCATCGCAGCTACTGGGCTCTGCGTCTGCCCCACAACTGGTGGATCTGGGGTGCGGACATCCAGTTCTCCAAGTATCTCGATTCCGCGCAGGTGAACTACTTCGAGACAGTCGCCCAACAGATGGGCGCGAAGGACAACCTGATCATCTGCCTCGCCGAGCCGTCCTGGTTGCTGGCCGACCTGAAGGGTGAGGACGAGGAGGAGAACTTCTTCAAGATCACGGCCATCGCGCGCGCCCATGGCGCCCGCGTCGTGGCCGTGATCGCCGGCGACTGGCACAACTACAGCCGCTATTTCGCCAACGAGCTCGACGTGCATTTCATCACTTCAGGCGGCGGCGGCGCATTCCTGCATCCTACGCATGTGCTGCGCAATTCCATCTCGGTGCACTGGCCCGAGCGTCAGGACGTGATCGAGGAGGCCGGCGCGCAGACAACCAACCCGCGCCAGGGCGAGGCGATCAAGGGCCGACACTACGACATCCGCCTGAAGCGCAACACCAAGGCGGCCGAGAGCGTCGTCGAGCAGGCCGTGCAAGACATCCAGGACGTCGTACTCGATCCCCTGCAGAAGAGAGCGCTCGGCCGGCTACGCAAGCGCCAGCCCCTGCCGCCGCAGGCCCCCAAGTGCTATCCGGAGAAGGGACGCAGCTATCTGCTGAGCCTCGGCAACGTATTCTTCCCGTTCTACAACCCGGGCTTCGCGCTGGCGCTTGGCGTGGTCTACTGGATGATCACTTGGCAGTTCCAGTCGCTGGTCAGCCAGCACGGCATATCGTCCGGCAAGATCGACATGCTCGGCATCGAGACCTCGGTGTGGACCGTGATGTGGTACATGCCGCTCTATCTCATCCAGGCCATGATCGGCTCGATTAGCCTGACGGCCGTGCTTGGCGGCCTGTACGGCGTCCTGCTCTGGTATGTCGACGCGGTGGAATGGCCCGGGCCGCGCCGCTATCTGACCAAGTTCGTCGTCGGCACATCGCACTTCCTGGCGCACCTGACGGCGATGTTCACGCTGTCCATGCTGGTGGTGATGCTCAACAACTGGATGGCGCCACCCATCGAGCAGCACCTCAAGGAGCTCTATCGAACGCGGACCGAGCAGGCCCCGATCATTCGCGACGTCATCGAAGAGTCGCTGACGCCGCTGCAGCGCGAACAACAGAAGCGCGAGAAGGCCGCGTCGTCATCGGCGACTGAACCCGGCAAGCCCACGCCGGTGCGCGAGATCGTCGGTTTCATGTCATATCCGCTCCTGATGATTGTGTTCGGCTCTCTGGTCGGCGGCTCGTTGTGGGGCATGTACTGGGTTGTGTCCGGGCTGTTCGGCCGAATGCACGCCGAGGAAGCGTTCGCCGCCCTGCGCATCAAGAACTACAAGAACTTCCTGCGCATGAAGTTCGAGCCCGACAAGCTCACCATCTATCCGCTCGGCATCGACAAGGTGCCGGGGCCGGATCACTGGATGAACGCGCCACGCGGGCGCGCCAACCCGCTGCCGAGCAACCCCAAGCTGATTGCGGTGAAACCGATCGACGTTCGCCTGATCGAGAACCCGATCGTCATCCCCTGCTACGACGAGACAGCCGACTGACGAGAACGGCTGCCTCGAAATCAGAACGAGCCGCCGGTCGTGAAATCATCATCGTCCGAGCGCGAGCCCCTGCCGCCGGGCGACCAGCTGCCGCGGCTCGATGGCTCGCGCCAGTCGTCACCGCGCGAGCTGCCCCCGCCGGACGAGCCATCGGGCAGCGGAAATGGAAACGGGAAGCTGTTGCCGCCAAAATCCGGGCTGCCCCGCGTCGGCCTCGGCTTGTAGCCCTGCCGCAGCAGATCCCACAGCACGCCGCTGCGCACCACCCCTTCCAGGATGTTGCTCAGCGTATCACTGATGGCACCCTCGTTTTCGAAGGTGGTTTGCGGGTGGTCGTAACCGGTCCTGCGAAACTTGTCGCGCACCTGCTCGACCTCGGCGCGGCGACGTGACAGTTCCACCATCGCCGCGCGCAAGCGGCCTATCTCCGTATCGGTCTTGCTGATCGTCGCATCGATCGTCTCGAGCTGGCGCACGACCGCCTCATCCGCAGTCGTGGGCGTGCGGCGCGCTTCCACATACAGCGTGCGCAGGTCGTCCTTGCTGTCGGCGGCGGCGATCGTCGACAGGGCCTCGTTGTAGGCCGGATTGCTGTCGCCGGAGACGAGCGCAGCACGCGATTGATCCACCTCGCGCAGCAGGCCGTGCTTCTTCTCGACCGTATCGTCCAGAACGGCGAGGCGGTGGCGCGCTTCGGCCAGCGCCTTTTCCTTGGTCTCGACACCGGCCGCCAGCATAGCGCGCCGCTCGATCGCCGACAGCACACTCTGCGGCTCATCCACGGCAGCGCGCTTGGCCGTGGCGTGCTCGCGCAACCGCAGCGGGATCTCGATCAGCGCTGCATAGTTGGGGCGCGCGTCCGCAAAGCCGACGAACTCCGCCACCATGCCATCGATGCTCTTGGCGAAGCCGGAGCCCGCATACTGCGAGGTGCCGAAGTGGCGCCGCCACAGGTAAGCGAACAGCGGGTCATCGTCGTAGGGCTTCTGCTTGGCCCCAAGCTCGGCCTCGGACGCCGCCGCCTTCTTCTCGGCTTCAGCCGCTACGGCGTCCACCGCGTCACGCGCTGCCTTGGCGGCACGCCACTCTGCCGTTGCCTGCACGCTCGCCTCGGCCTGGGCACGCAGCGTGTCGACTGCCTCGAGCGCGCCTTCCACGGCCGCAGCCGCCGTATGGCGTTCGGCTTCAGCGGCCCCCACCTCCTTCAGAAGCGCCTCGCGACGCTCCGTGGCGGCGGCGATGCGCATGCGATAGTCGTCGAGGATCTGCACCGCGCGACGCTCGCCCGCGTCGAGGTTCTCGACCAGCTTGCCGGCCGTCATCTCGTCGAGCTTTATGCGCGCCAGTTCCCGCAAGGCCTCGCCACGCTCCCTGCGCAGGCGCTCGGCATCCCCGACGGCCGACCGCAAGGCGCCGTCGAGCTGGCCCTCCTCGCCGTGCAGCTTGGCGATCGCGCTCTCGAGCGATGACAGAGTTTGCCGTCCGGTCCACATCTGGCAGGCCTACCACTTGGTGATGAAGCCACCTTCGAACGGCATTAGGTAGTCGGTGGCAAGCTTGCCGCGCCGCTTCACGCCGAACTGGTTCTTCTGCACGATGCCATCGTCGCGCTTGTCCTTAGCCACCGCCTCGAAGGTCGGCTCGGGCACCCGCACGCCGAACTTCGAGACGCTTTCGGTGGTACCTGTTTCCTCGTTGCGTACCGGAATGGCGAGCTTGCGTCCATCGGCGGTGACCGGCTCGACGATCAGGTAGTAGTTGCGGGCCTGGCTGCCGTGCGGCGGGCGGCGCCACACGCCCGTACTCTCGCCGGAGCGGGACACGATGGTGAGGGTGTATTCGCGCGTCACCTCGTCGCGCAAGGCCGACAAGTCCGTGCTGATCTTGCTCATCGCCGCCTTGTCGCCAGCGCGGATGGCCCGCTCGCCGTCAGCCAGCAGCACCGCCGCTCTCTGCTTGGCGGCATCGTCGGTGGCCACCGCCAACACCTCGGCATGCGCCTGCCGCAACTGCCTGGGCAGCGTTTCGGTCACCTCGATGCGCGCCTGCTCCTGGGCCTGCTGGGCGGGTCGCGAGATGAGGAAATGATAGCCGCCGAGCACGACAATCAAGCCGGCGAGCGCCATGCCGAGACGCTTGCCGTAGACATCCCGCTTCACCCAGCCGGTCAGCAGCGTGCGCTTCCAGCTTGCCGGCGGCGGCGTGTAGACAAAGCGGCTCTCCTTGAGCGCCTTGACGCCGTCGGCCAGGACATGGTCGGGCACTTCAATGCCCTGATCGCGATAGATCTGCCGCAAGCGGTCGATTAATTCGCTCTCGCGGCCTTCCTCGTTGAGCTCGCGGCGAACCAGATCCTCGCGATG
>DASTOW010000048.1:0-33119 GCA_035762425.1 Hyphomicrobiaceae bacterium
TGACCACAGCCATGGCGTCGCGGCGAGCACCACGTAGCCCGACGCCAGCAGCACCGCGCCCCATCCGGCGAGGCCGCGCTGTCCGAGCCACGGGATGATCCAACCGGCGGAAAGCGAATAGACCATCGCACCGGCACCGAAGGAGGCAAGCAGCGCCCCGATCGCCGCAAAGCTCAGAGCGAAGCGGTGATGCAATTCCGCGCCGATGTAGGCGAACGCACCAAACATCACCAAGCCCTCGAGGAACACGGTGATGAGCACGACGCGCACCCAGGGCCGTCCGACAATGTCAATTGCTGACGCCAAAGCGTCTCCCCAGCGCGTGCGGCCGGAGGCGATGCGCAGGTATGGGCTGTGCCGCAAGTCGAGGATCAGCAGCACGCCGGCCACAACGTGCACTGCGCCCAGCAGCAACAGGGCACCGCGCCAGCCGATCCAGTCACCGAGCAGACCGCCCACGGCCTGGCCGAACACAATGCCCAGGATTTGCCCGGACAGAAAGCGCGCCAGGATGGGTTGGCGCCGCTCATAGGCGATCACATCGCCCATCCAGGCAAGCGCCAGCGGGATCACCGCCGCAGCGCAGGCGCCGGCCACGAAACGCGCCACAATCAACGAACCGAGCGTCGGCATCGCTGCGCACAGCATGGTGGCGAGCCCGGTCAGCACCGACCCCAGCACCACCATCGGCAGCTTGCCGCGCGCGTCGCCGATCGGTCCAACCGCCAATTGCGATACGCCGTAGGCGACGGCGAACGCCGTCACCATGCCGGCAGCGGCACCGACCGTGACGTCCAGCTGGCCGGCGATCTGCGGCAGCAGCGGATCGCAGATGCGCAGGTTGGCAGCACTGGCGAACGCCGCAACCGCCAGCAGCGCAATGGTGCGCGTCGGCGTCTCGTCGGATTGTGTGGTTGTCACGCAGGTCACGTAGCTAGCGCTAACCTGCCGAGCTGGACATGTCGACCCCGCCCGACGCTTGGCCGGCATGCACGGTCAAGGACCGCCCTCGACCTACTTGCAGATGCGGCCCGATCCACCGTGGCGCGCCAAATCGAGATGGAAATGGTCGTGGTGGTTGGAGTCGTAGTTGGGACCAAGCACGGTGGTGAAAACGTCGCAGGCGCCCTTGTGCACGGCCCGCAGGAAACCACGGTCGGCATGGCTGCCCGACCAGCCGCCCTTGACGCTCACCGTGCGGCCGTCCGCCAGCACGAAACCCGAGATGTCGACGGCGTTGGCATGGCCATGCTCGGACAGGAACGCGCCACTGACGTTGTTCATCGGTCGGCAGGAGAAGGAGCCTGCCACCTTCAGCTCGCTAACCTGTACACCGTAGTAGAAGCGCGCGGCCGGAATGACGACCCGTTTCGTCCAGTCGTCGACGGCCGGCACCATCTGGCAGCGAAGCAGCGCGGCGGGCTGCATCTGCACCCACCCGCTTGCCGTTGCCGATACCGTGAATGGCTGCAACGCGCCACATACGCTCGGTCCACCGAGCGCGGAGCGTACTGAAATGAATTGGGTCTCGCGCACCACGCCCGAGGCAAGGCAGGCGCGCTCCTCGTCCTGACGCCAGGGCTCATCCCTGACTACAAAGCCCGGTTGGGAGCTGCACCCCGAGAGGGCCAGCGCAGCCGTCAGCAACGCAAAACAGAGGCGGACGTAAAACATGGGATGGATAGAATGCCGTGCTCGCATCTAACGTCACGTTAACCACCCTCCCCTGGCGATTCTTTTACGTGAGCTTTGCGGCGACCGTTTGATGATGGTGGCAGGTGCAAGCGCCCGCCATCCGCTTTAAGTCGGCGGGATGAACGGCTGCGAAATGGTCGCAAATACCGGAAGCGCTTCGAGCCGTGCCAGCGCCGCGGCGAGTGCCGGAAAGCTGGTCATCGAAACCAGGCCAGGGTGCGAGTCGAGGAGGTGGCGCAAGACGGCGGCAACGGCGACGTCGGCGTGGCCGATGCGGTCGCCGAACCAATAGGCGCCGGATCGGCTGGCGCGGTCGGCCTCCAGCACGGCAAGCGTGGCCGCGATCTGCGCACGGCAGCGGTCGATCCAGACCTCCGAGGCCTCTTCATGCAGTCGCTGTTCATAGAACAGGCTGACGGCCTTGTCGGCCAGCCCGGTGGCCAGCGCGGCGACCTTCAATGCCTGATGCCGCGCAGGCTCGGTGCGCGGAAACATCGCCTGATCGACCGGCACCAAGCTGTCGAGGTAGTCGAGAATGCTGTGGCTTTCGATCAGCACCTCGCCATTGTCGAGCACCAGGGCCGGCACGCGCACGAGCGGATTGTAGGCGCGAATCTTGTCTGCATCGCCGAACACCGACCACGGCCAATGCGCGAATGGCAGACCGTAGAGCGTGAGCGCAACGCCGACACGGCGCACGAACGGAGAGTCGTATTGCCCGATCAGGATCATGGGTCGCCACGAGTTGCTAGTTCGGCGTGCCGTCAAGGTAGCGGCGCCACTGCCGCTCACCGACCGAGCAATCGGTGCTCTCGGTGACTTGCGTCCGGATCACTTTGGCCGGCATTTCCAGACCGGAGATCTCGAGCAGCAGCTTGCGGCGCGTGGCAGTCTTGAACTCGCCAGGTTCGCGGATCGGGATCATGAAGGCTCCAGTGCCGCCGATCACGCAGTCCGAGTAGTAGCGGTCGAGGTGCTCGAGATCGAACATGCTCCAAGAGTTGGAACGTTTGAGCACAATCGGCAGACCATTGATGACGATGCCGTCATTGATCAGCTCGTCGCGGATGCCGGTGACGGGAAACCCGGAGTTGTTGGGGCCGTCGCCCGACACGTCGATCACGCGGCGGATACCGCGCACCCCACTGCCGGCAAGCAAAGACTTGGAGAACGAAAGCGCCGCGGAGATCGACGTCATGCGCGCCCGCGAGATCGGTGCAGCTTCCAGCTGGTCAGCGAATGCCCGAGCGGCTGCCGGGCTGTCGATGACGGTCCAGGGTATGACAACCGTCTGGCTGGGCGGCCCCGCCCATTCCATGTACGTGACAGCGATGCGTCCGTTTGGCCCCGACGCGATGGCCTTCTGCACCTCGGGGTCGCGCAAAGCTTGTACGTAGCCGTCGCGCTGCAGGCGCTGCTCGTCCATGTCCATGGACAGCGATACATCCACGGCCAAAACCAGTTCGAGATCGACGGCCGTCTGCGCTAAGACTCCTTGCGGCAACAGTGTCCAAAGAACTGCTACGAGCACAAAGAGCAATGATTTCAGGCGCAAAGCCGGCATGCCTGGCACTGTCGCACAACCCGATCCGTGCGCAAAGGCGCATTGCTGCAGTTGTAGCCCCACGTCCGGCGCACCCCCGAATTGAGTCTATCCCAAGCTTAGTATGGCTTTATCCACAGGTTTTACAAACACAGCTCCGTTATCAGAGGACATGCGTAATACGCACTGCTACTGTCTGCGGGCCCGAAAGGGTTGTGTGCGTAGAGTAATGCGTAACGGCTCCTGCATTTCGCTGTTGGGCGAGGACCTGCGACATTCCCCGCGTTTGTCATTCGGGTCTGGCCTCATAGCTTTGCAGGGGCTGCGCATTATTTTGTACGGGGCATTATTCTGTACTGGCAATTCGTACTAGCCAGTGGGGCCAAGACGCATCAGCGTCGATTGCAGCAGCGCGCAGGCCTCCTGTCGGCCATTGGCCGTGCAATAGACGTCGGCGCGGCACACGCTCAGCGTCTTGCCGGCCCGTATGACCCTGCCCTCGGCGCGTAGTGTCGGCGGCAGCGCCGGGCGCACCAGGTTCAGCTTGAATTCGACGGTGAGGATGTCGCTGCCCGCCGGCATCAGCGAATAGGCGGCGTATCCGGCTGCCGAGTCGGCAATGGCACCGACCGCTCCGCCATGAAAGAAGCCGTTCTGTTGCGAGACGCCGTCCGCGTAGGCCATCTCGATCACGCACAGCCCCGGCCCGAGCTCCACGATTTGAGCGCCGAGCGTGCTCATCAGGCCTTGTCGGGCGAAGCTGTCGCGAACCACGCGCTCAAAGTCAGGGTTGCTGGGCTCGAACGGTGTGATCATCGCCTCTCTCTACATTGCCTGTCGCAGCGCCATCGTTTGTCTGCCCGCGCGCCCGGCGCTGCAAACGCGATGCCCAGTCCGGCGATGAGCTGCAAATGCGCGCACGCCGATAAAATTGCAATGGGCGTCCGTCACGGGCGGCGGCGCAGGAAATCCAGCACGCCGTCCTTGTAGACGCGGTCGCCGACGGCCAGCATGTGGTCGCGCCTTGGAATGGGCAGCGCCTGCGCGCCAGGGATGACAGCGGCCAGTTCCTCGGCCGAGCCGCCCACCACATCCTCGGTGCCGGTCGCCACCAGCACCGGGCAGGCGATGCGGGCTACCATTGCAGCCGTCAGGGGTTCTCGGGCGGAGCGGATGCAGGCCGCCAGCGCCGTTCGATCGCTGCCGGTGCGGTCGGCGAAAACGCGGAAAGTGCGGGCATAGGGATCCGCGACATCGTCGATGCTCGGAGCCTCCAGCGCCTGCGCGATCCTGTCGCTGCCCTGCATCGGCCGCAGCATGTTGCCGCCAAGTCCGCCGAACATGGCGCTACGCACGCGCGCACTATGCGCCAGCGCCAGAAACGCCGTGATGCGCGCCCCCATCGAGTAGCCCATCACGTCGGCCCGTTCGATGCCGAGATGATCGAGCAGGCGGCGGGCGTCCTCGGCCATCAGCGGCGCCCCGTAGGCTGCCACATCGTAGAGCTTCTCGCTCTCGCCGTGTCCCCGATTGTCGACGGCGATGACGCGAAAGCCGTTGCGGGCGAGCAGGTTTACCCAGCCGGGATCGATCCAATTGAAACGTACGCTGGAGGCAAAGCCGTGGATCAGCAGGATCGGCGCGCCGGCCCCCTCGTCCAGAAAAGCAATTCGCACGCCGTCGGAAGCAAAGGTTTGCACACAGGCTCCGTGGTCTTTGGTCGGGCTGCCAGGCTGCGACGCCCCACCCCTATCATCTCTGCGGCCAAGCGGCTATCGTGCGGCCAACCCAAGTGTCCTGATCGCGAAATTCGTCGCAGTGGGCGGCGGGCTCGGAACGAATTTCAAGCATTTGAGGACACGAGCCAAATGAGAATTATCGGGCGATTTGAGAGCGAGTCCGCTTGCCAACCCTGCCGAGGGCCAGGTAGCGGACGTCTCGATCCTCACACGGCATAGGCTGGAAGGCAGGCTCGCATGGCAGTCTCAGTTGTCCCTCACCTCGCCAACGACCAGGGTGTGGAGAAGATCTACGTCGGGGTGAGGGAGTTCCAGTGCATGGGCGCCCGCCCGCCGTACGATCACCCGCACGTCTATCTGGACATGGGGGCGGACGGCCAGATCCTGTGCCCTTATTGCTCGACCCTGTTCGTGCACGACGCCCGCCTCAAGCCCACCGAAACCGACCCGGCAGGCTGCCTGGCCCAGGCGATCGAGCCGGCCTGAATCTCAGCAAAGGCATGCGTCATGGCCGCGGACCGGCCGGTGCTGATCGCAGGCGGCGGCATCGGCGGGCTGGCGCTGGCGCTGGCCCTGTCGCAGGCGCGACGGCGCACCATAGTGCTCGAGCGCCGCGCCGAGTTCGAGACGGAAGGTGCCGGCATCCAGATCGGACCGAACGGCGTACATATCCTGCGCCGTCTCGGCGTGGCCGACGCCCTGCGCGCGACGGTCGGCGAGCCCGAGTGCATCGCCGTTCGCGAGGGAGCTAGCGGCAAGCTTCTGGCCGAGCTGCCGCTCGGGGCTTGGCTGTCGGCACGGCATGGCGCACCATACTGGGTGGCCCACCGCGCCGACCTGCATGCGGCCCTGCTGGGCGCGGTGGTGGATTGTGGCCGCGTCGAGCTGCGCACCGGCTTTGAGGTTGCATCGGCGGCGCCCACGCAAACGGGCGGCGTGCTCGCCACCTGCGCGACGGGCAGGACCGTGCCGGGCGCCCTTCTGGTCGGTGCCGACGGCCTGTGGTCCAGCGTGCGCCGTCTGATCGCGCCCGCCGCGCAACCCGTCTTCGTCGGCGCGACGGCAACGCGTACCGTCATTCCCGCCCCGTATGACGGACCGCTGGCCGCCCCTGTCGTCGGACTGTGGCTGACACCCGGCGTGCACGTCGTGCACTACCCCGTACGGCAGGGCCGCGACGTGGCCGTGGTCATTATCGCTGCCGAGCCCTGGCAGGGCACGGACTGGAACGTGCCGGCCGACGCCGACATCTCACGCACCAGGCTCGAAGGCTTCCACCCCGCGCTCGCCGATGTTCTCACAGGCGCACGCGACTGGCGCAAGTGGGCGCTGCACCACCTAGCCCCGCTGCCCACCTGGAACGACGGCCGCATCACCCTGCTGGGGGATGCCGCCCATCCGATGCTGCCCTACCTCGCCCAGGGCGGGGTGACGGCGCTGGAAGATGCGGTCGTCCTCGCCGATACCCTCGCCCGTGCAGCCGACCTGACCTCGGCGCTGGCCCAATACGAAAGCCTGCGCCGCTGGAGGACCACGCGCGTTCAGCAGCTCAGCTGGCGCAACGGCCGCATCTATCACATGCGCCCGCCCCTGGCATGGGCACGCGACGCCGTGCTGCGGCTGGTCCCCGGCGCCCGCCTGATGGCCGGCTTCGACTGGCTGTACGGCTGGCAATCGCCGGCGCCTCGAGGGCTTTCCGACTGACATTGTGGCGGCTCGCGTGCCGTCATCCCCGTCAGCCCGAAGCCTCCAACCTCGGCCCCGAGCTTGTCAGATTGCGGCCTCGCATGGGACAACGCACGCCCGATCAACATGCCGCTCTAAGGGATCGTCAGGCAATACTTTACAGATGCACCGATTGCTTTGGGCTGGATTTTCTCTGTCACGCACACGACCGTATAGCCGTAATTTTTGGAATACTCAGGAGGCACCGGATTGCCTTTGAAGTCCTTGCCAGACTTGCGCATGGCTTCGACCATGGTCTTGCAATTGAGAACCACCGATACTTCGCCAGCAACCTGCGCACTCACCAGGCTGCATCCGTTATCCAGCCACTCGTTCAAGAATTGCTGCGCTTGTGCGCTCTGTCCGAACAAAGTCACCAGGCCAACGATCGCGCAAATCCGCAGCTTCACCGTCATTGTCCGTTCTCCCGACAACCCGCCCTCGCTCCGTGCCATCCGTGACACGTCGCAATGGCGCACGCAAACCGGCGATCGTGGTCAGCCACGGCGCATCAACGTCATGGCTGCTGCTGCTCGACGCCCGGGACATCGCTCAATATCTGCCGGTACGACTGGGATCGCATGGCGATCGACCGTGCGCCGCGCCCTTGGGTTTTGGTCAAACTCGTCATCATGTCTCGCAGCAATGCGCGCTGCTGGGCGAGGGCCTCGCGCGATTGGACGATCTCCTTGGCGCAGCCCACCAACACCGCCACCAGCACGATGAATAGACCGCTCAGGATAAAGAAACTTATCAGCATGCCGACCCCCGGATGGCGTTGCCCACCCCGCGGCTCAACTGAAGCTGCTGATTCGGTTGCAAATTTGACGGCCTGCGCGCCGATCGCACCCGGCGAAGCCGGTCAGCTCGGGACGCACCCCCTGGTGTGCCGAGCCGGTGTTCGCTGCATCTCACTGCGCCGACGCAGGCCGCTTCGCGCCCCAACGACGCAAGACGTGGCCCGCGACGGCATACCGGTGCGCCGAAGTGGTCAGCGCCAACGGTCGGGAACCGCACAGCCCACGACCCTCGCGCCGCGCTCGACTGCCTCCGTTGCGACCCACTTTGCTCGGCCGGTCGGCAGCCCAATCGGGTCCCGGCACCAGCGCGAACCTATCACGGAGTGCCCGGCAACTTCGGGGCTGCCTCGGCTTCCGGCATGCCGGTGAGGGTCTCCATGAACGCGATCAGGTCGCGCCGGTCCTGGTCGGTCAGCTGGATCGGCTTCATAAGGGGGGAGCGGCTGGGACGGTCGAGACCGCCCTTCTCGTAGTGCTTCATCACCTCGTGCAGGTCCACCGCCGAGCCATCGTGCATGAAGGGTGGCCGCAACGCCACTGAGCGCAAGGTCGGGGTTTTGAACGCATACTGCATCAGCGGATCGGATTTGACCTCGCGGCCGCGGCCGAGGTCTTTGGTCGCCGTGCCGATGTCGTGAAAGCTGTCGTTGGTGAGCCGCCAGCCACCATGGCAGACGGAGCATTCGGCCTTGCCATTGAACAGGACGAAACCGCGCTTGGCCGATTGGGAGATGGCGTCCTCATCGCCCTCAATCCAGCGATCGAACGGAGCGACGCCGGGCTCGATGGTGCGCTCGTATTCGGCGATGGCCTTGGCGATCGCGTCCATATCGATCGCCGCGCCGGGCATGGCGATGCCGAACTGGGCGACATACTCGGGTATCGCTTTGATCCTCGCCTCGATCACCTCGACTTTCACCGGCGTCTCGGTCTCGCGCATCGACATCGAACCCGTAGCAACGGAGGCCTTGGCCTGCGCCTCCAAAGACGCACTGCGCCCATCCCAACCGATCGGCCCAAGCGCGTGACCGATGCCGACCAGCGGCTGCGATCTGCGCGAAGTAAGCTTGCCGGAATCGTTGCGGCTCCTCGGGTCAGTGGTGCCCCAGCCCAGGTACGTGTAGTGGCAGCTTACGCAGGCCGTTTTGCCCGACGCGGACACGCGTGGGTCCCAGAACAGGCTTCTGCCGAGGTCGACCAGGGCCTTGTTTTCAACGGGGCGCGGCGGCGGCCGTTTGTAGTCGGCTTTCATGGACGCAAGCCTACGCGCCGTCGGCATTGCCTCCTGCGCCTCGACCAACCAATGCAAGCTGGTAGCCAGACATGCCACGCCGGCCGCCGCCAGAACGAGCGTCTTCAGTCCTCGGTTGAGCACGAGAAACTCCTCTCAAAAATCGCTTGCACAACAAACCAGCAGGGAAGTTCTTGGTGTTCAATAAATACGCGAAGGCCAGCCTGCGACGGCGTCCCTCTATTGTATGGCAGCTTCCTTCAACCTCACGAGCATGAGGCGGTCGGTGCCGCGGATGCTCCATTGCTCCGTATGCCGAGTCAAGCCGAAGCTTACCGCCACACCAAGAAACGCATGATAGGCAGTGATGGCTGGCGTCGCGACACACGCGCTATCACGCCGCCTGCAGGCGACACCACCTTCTTTGCGTATGCTGGCGAGCCGCCAGTTTTGCCATGCGGGCGGCGCCTTGCCCGTAAGTGTTGCGTAGTTAGGCCTTTTTCGTTCGCGCGCGCTGTAGGACGCAGGCGCCGGCCAACTCGGATGCCAGGTGCAGCAATGTCACAGACGACCCAACAACCTGGGCTACATGGTCGATGACGTCGAGACAGCGATCACGTGGCAGCAAAGGCATCCCGGCTTTTCAGGTCTGTCCAACCACGCGCCAGCGTTTGCGGACGTCATCCTGGGCTCATCGCCTCTTGCCTAGCGGGGCCATGAGCTCGGTGGGACGGCCCATGCCGACGCAGAGCAGCCGCGGCCAGGTGGTTGGAACCGAACAAGTGCTTGCTCGGGCGATCTGGCCAAAGCCCCTGGCGGCGCAAGCACCGAGCGTTGCCGCCTCGCTTTGGCGGCAACGCTCGTGCCACTGATGGCGGTGCTCGCTCAACGACTGCCACGTGCAATGGCGACATACGCCTCTTGCGGGAAAACAAACCGGCCGCCGTCGAGCATTTGCGGAGTCGACAAGGCCGTGGTCTTGGACGCAACCGATGCGATCGTTGCCTGCCGTTCGGGCTCGCGCAGATCCTGCAGCAGGACCGTCATGGGTGTGGCAAGAAGTTGGAACCTCACGTAATCGAGGACCGAGGGAAAAGCGATCGTTTGCACGACCGCGCGCACGTCGACGCAATCAAAGCCGGCCCCCTT
Source organism: Hyphomicrobiaceae bacterium (assembly GCA_035762425.1). Lineage (GTDB taxonomy): Bacteria > Pseudomonadota > Alphaproteobacteria > Rhizobiales > Hyphomicrobiaceae > AWTP1-13. The sequence goes on from DASTOW010000048.1 coordinate 9,883, forward strand.
CAACTGTGTTTCGAGTTGTGTCGTATCGACAAAGGAATGTTCGCTTCTCTTGATGCGAGAAGCCTCGGCTCCGAGGACATCATCCAATGCAAGCACAAACGCGTTCGCCCCAGGTGTTCGCTCGATCGGGCTATAGACGCTGAGCGCCGCCCGACCATGGCTCCTGAGAACGCGGCGCATCTCCCGCAGAGCGCGCTCCGGGTTGGGAAAGAACTGCAATCCCAGCTGACAGAGAACCACATCGAAGCTGTCGGATGGGAATGGCAGGTCTAAAGCGCTGCCTTCTATCCAATTGATCTGGCCCCCCGGGCTTTGCACACCACGGGCTACAGCAAGCATGCCAGCGTTGAGGTCGAGCCCTGTAACTCGCGCTCCACCTTTGGCCGCAACACGGGCCACGGCCCCGGTGCCGCAAGCGACATCCAATACTGCTTCGCCCGCGCGAGGCTGCACGCGCGCGACCAAGTCCTGCGCCCATTTGCTGGTAATCGCAGGCACGAGATAGCGCTGGTAGAGCTCGGCGGCAGTGCCGTCCAGCTGCCAATGTTCATTGTCCACGGCCGGCCCTCTCAAAGCCCGTCGTCGAACCATAGGCCAGCCGAGCCAAAATGTCTGTTTTGGGGTCCCGGCTGCGTGAGAACGCTGCCTGGCGCCGACGGCAAATCGACGGCATTGAGGACGGGCGAGCGCGCAAGCAAAGTTGAGCCGTGATTGAGGTGTTGGCTAATGGATGCTAGTGCATGGGAGAGTTCGGGCGAGGGGAACGGTCCAGCGTGGCGCTTTCCGGGATGTGCGATGCGCTCATCATTGGTGCCGGTTTTTCCGGTCTCTACCAACTCCATTGCCTGCGCGACCGATTGGGCCTGGCGGTAAAGATCTTGGAAGCGGGTGAAGGCGTAGGCGGCACCTGGTACTGGAACCGCTACCCGGGTGCGCGCTGCGACTCCGAAAGCCACTCCTACTGCTACACCTTCTCCCAGGAGTTGATCAGGGAGTGGGAGTGGTCGGAGCGCTATCCCGAGCAGCCGGAGATTATGCGTTACCTGAACTACGTCGCCGACAGGTTTGATTTGAAGCGCGATATTCGCTTCGGCACCCGGGTCACGGCGGCGCACTACGAGGCCGCGGCGAACTGCTGGCGTGTTACGACCGAGAAGGGCGAGTGCTTAACCGCAAAGTTCGTAATTACCGCGGTCGGCTGCCTCTCCACTGCGAACGTGCCAGCAATTCCCGGGCTCGATAGCTTTGAGGGCCGTTGGGTTCACACCGGACAATGGCCGCACGAAGGGATAGATTTCAGCGGCAAGCGCGTCGGCATGATCGGCACGGGATCCACCGGCATCCAGGCCGCGCCGGTGATCGCGGAAACTGCGGCACACCTCACTGTCTTTCAACGTACGGCGAACTACAGCGTGCCCGCCCGCAACGTTGCGCTGACGCCGGACTTTCTGCGCCACGTGAAAGACGACTTCTCTGCAATACGGCGAGTGATGCACCACACGCCCAATGGGCATGCCTTCGTCATCGAAGACCGCTCCGTGTTCGATGTCACGCCGGAGCAGCGGCAGGCGCTGTACGAGGCGGCCTGGGAGAAGGGCGGCCTGCAATTCCGAGCCACCTTCCGTGATCTACTGGTGAGCAAGGCGGCAAACGACACCGCCGCGGAATTCATCCGCAACAAGATCAGACAAATCGTGAAAAAGCCGCTCACCGCGGAAAAGCTCGCCGACATTGATCATCCGTATGCCGCCAAGCGCCCACCCATCGATACGAACTATTTCGAGACCTTCAATCGCGACAACGTTTCCCTGGTCGATGTGCGCGCGGCACCCATTGCTGCGATCACTGCGGCCGGCATCCGCACGCGAGATGCCGAGTACGATTTGGACATTATCGTCTTTGCCACCGGGTTCGATGCCATGACTGGCCCGCTGCTGCGCATGGACATCCGCGGGCGCGACGGTCTCTCCCTGGCCGAGGCTTGGAAGGCAGGCCCACGCAATTACCTTGGCCTGCAGGTGGCGGGCTTCCCCAACCTATTCACTGTAACGGGACCGGGCAGTCCATCGGTGCTTTGCAATATGCCGATAGCCATTGAGCAGCACGTCGAATGGATAACAGATTGCATCGCTCACATGCGCTCGCGCGGCCTGTCACGTATCGAGCCACATGCGCACGCCATGGACCGCTGGGTGGAGCAGGTCAACGAGGCGGCGAATGCTACCCTGCTGCCCCAGGTTCCTCATTCCTGGTATCTCGGCGCCAACGTACCCGGGAAGCCACGCGTCTTCATGCCCTACGCGGGTGGCATGCCGGTCTACCGTCAAATCTGCACCAACATCGCCGCCGCGGGGTATGCCGGCTTTGCATTGAGTTGACGCGCCTCATCGCCTAAGGGCGCGGCTACGTGGACCGAAATCTACAAAGCGGAGAGACGACTATGCAGCCAGGACAGAGGCTCGTCGGCAAGGTTGCGATCGTGACGGGAGGAGCGTCGGGCATCGGCGCAGAGACTGCACGCACGTTCGCTCAGCATGGCGCCAAGGTTCTCGTAACCGACAGCAACGCTGCTTTGGGCCAGAGCGTTGCGAAGGAGATAACAGGCAGCGGCGGCACTGCCACATTCTCCATTCAGGATGTCCGCGACGAGGATCGTTGGGCTGCAATCGTTGCCGACGCCGAGAGCACCTACGGCCGCCTGGATATCCTTTGCAGCATTGCAGGCATCTCCGGCCGCGATCCAAAACTCAACATTCAGACAAGCCTTACTGCCGGACCTCGGCTCGCCGAGCAGACACTTGAGCAGTGGAACCGCGTCATGGACATCAATTCGACCGGCGTCTTCCTTGGAACGAAGGCTGTGATCCCCGCCATGCAGCGCGCGGGTGGCGGATCGATCATCAATATCTCGTCGATCTGCGGCATTATTGGTTCGCATGCCAACGCGGCCTACCACGCGTCCAAAGGGGCGGTGCGCATCTTCTCCAAAGCTGCCGCGATCCAGTATGCAGCCGACAAGATCCGAGTGAATTCGCTACATCCGGGATTCGTGGACACGCCCATGACAAAGCCTGGCCATTCCAATCCTGACGTCGCCAGGCAGCGCTTGGATGCGACCCCGCTCGGCCGGTTTGGAACGCCCGCCGACATCGCCGCGGGCTGTCTCTATCTCGCTTCCGATGAAGCGTCCTGGGTCACAGGTAGCGAGCTTGTGATCGACGGTGGCATGACGGCAAATTGAAGGTGATCGGCGCGCAGCGACACGGCACAGGATGGCATCATGGCAAGCCTCGATCCGGATATTGCGAGAATACTTCCGCTGTTGCCTCTCAAGAATGCTGCGAACCTAACGCCGTCGCGCGCGCGCGAAGACCTGGTGGCCCTTGCGGACTCTCGAAAGGGAGTGCCGCTGCCGCAGCCTGCTGCGGTCGAGGATATAAAGCTTTCGACTCCGGCAGGAGACATTCTGGCGCGGATCTACCGTCCGGCAAAAATGCCGGCGGCTACCCTGATGTACTTTCACGGCGGCGGCTGGGTAGCGGGAGATCTATACACGCACGATCGCCTTGCCCGGACGCTTGCCATCGACCTCGAAGCGGTCGTGGTAAGCGTGCACTACCGACGACCGCCCGAGGCGCCATTTCCCTGTGCTTTCGAGGATTGCCGGGCGGCAACGCAGTGGGCTGCGAAGAACATTGGCCTTCTCGGCGGCGACGCCGGCAAGCTCGGGGTGGCTGGCGATAGCGCCGGCGGGAACTTGGCGGCCGCAGTGGCGCTGGCCTGCCGCGAGAGTGGACCACCACTTGCCGCACAGCTGTTGATATATCCAGCAACGGATCTTGTAGGTCGGTATCAATCGGAGACAGAAAACGCGAGCTACCCGTCACGAACGACGAATGCGCAAGGCTATTTTCTGACGACTGAGGCCATGCGCTTCTTCGCGAGCCATTACATTCCCAAAGCTGAAGCTGCTTTTGATTTCCGAGCATCGCCCCTGCGAGCTGCAAAGTTGGATGGGCTGCCCGCGGCGGCTGTCTGCACGGCCGAGTTCGATCCTCTACGCGATGAGGGCGAAGCCTATGCCAAGGCTTTGAAGCAGGCAGGGGTTCGCGTCGCCTACTGCTGCGCGCCCGGAATGATCCATGGATATTTCGGTATGGGAGCGGCCTCGCCGGCGGCGGACGAGGCCAGGCGGCGCGTCTGCAGCGAGTTCAAAGGAATGCTCGACGGCACTCATTGAGCAGAGCGATGGCTTGGCCAAGGCACGTGGCCTCAATTGGCACAGGGCAACTTCGCAAGCTGGCGTAGCCTCAGTCGGTGTGGGCGAATTCGGCGGACCACGAGCCTCGCTTTCAACGTTGGTGATCGCCGGCCTCTGGGCATCGGGTGCGGCTGCCGTTCTTGCCGCTCTGCCCGCCATCGACCGTGTCGCATCGCTCGTCGCGACGATAGAGGCCCGCAAGACCTTCCCAATATCGGACAGGGACACGAAAGCTAGCGTCGCGGCGGCTGCGAAGAATGGATAGGCGGTCGTCGATGGCAATATCGTTCCGGGGATCTGCACGGTTGGGACCGCAATTGTCACCACCAGTGGTCAGCCCGTCGGGACAATCAGTATTTCTGCAATCAGTGAGCGCCTGACGAAGTCTCGTCAGGTCGAGATCGCGCACGCGCTGATGAGCGACGCTCGAGCGATCAGCAGCAGACTTGCTGCAGAACCGCCAGAGCAAGACATAGCCGCCAACAAGGGACGGCTCCACCTGCAAAGCCGCCTCGCCTGAGCAAACCAGCACGGCGCCCTAACCGATGGCTCCCCGGTCGGCCCGTCACACCGTCGCAACGGGCGTCGCCGGCGAGCCCACCGCGCCCGGCAGGCGCAGGGGCGGAGCAGTCAGCAGGAACTGGCTGCGGTTGTTCGCGCGCAACCAGTCGGCAAGCTCGGAAAGCCGCCAGATCTCGCCCAGGTTCACGCCGGTCTTGAACAGGCAGTGCTGATGCAGCGGCAGGATTGCGCATTGGCCTGGCACGATCGGCTGATTGTGAATCTCGACCGCATAATTGTCAGAGATTAGTGCCACCAGCTTGGTTTCTGTGATCCATTGCTTGAGCCGCTCATCGTTGCCGTCGAGGCCAGTGCAGCTGGTCTCCAAGATGTCTCGCTCGGGCCTCTTGCTACCCTCGAGAATCACCTCATCAAAACCTGTACGCAGCAGCACGAAATCACCGGCTTCCACCTTGATGCCGTCGGCGGCCATGATGCGCATCAGATCGTCGAAGCCTATCGCATGCCGCTTGCGCCCGTAGTGCGCGAACAGGTCGATCATCACCCCGCGCCCCTGCAGGCACTTTACCGCCATGTTCTCGGCGCCCAGCGCGTTGGCGGAGGACGTAGCCTTCGCCTCGACCATCGTCCCTGGAATGGCGCCGGCGTTTTTGGCCTCGTTCGGTCCTACCAGCTCAACGCCGCCGCGATACCCGTTGTAGAACACGGGCTCCGGCTTGCCGTCGCCGTCTGCGTCGAACATGGCGCCGACATGGGCCAGCGTGTCCCACTGCGTCGAATACTGCAGATGCATGATGACGACGTCGTCGTTGATGACGTCGGTCATCCCCGGGTTCTCCCACTCGGTGCGGTAGAGCCAGTTTGGTCTATCGACGCGCACACTGGGGCGCAGCTGCGGCGGGTGTCGACGCGGGTTCAGCACGTTACCGCCCGGATAGTCGAGCGGCATGGACAAGCAGAACGTCTTGCCTTCCTTCACCGCGGCGATGCCCTGCTTGACTTTCTCAGGCGTGAGCTCATTCATCCGCCCGAGCTGATCGTCAGCCCCGTAGTCACCCCAGGTCGAATTGTCGGGCCGCTTCTTCCAGCGCTTCGCTTCCCCCATCGTCTCCTCCGGTCAGATCGTGTGCGGGGCGATGCGCTTCGCTCCGCTTGATCCCCAAGCTACCTCGATTGGACCCGGCCGTCGCGACCCAACTCGCCCGCCAGCCCAGGGCCCTAACCATAGAACAGGTGCGGTTCATCACGCGGTGCATCTTCACGCACCTCTCTGCGGCCTCTGCCAGGAGGCCTGTCCCGTCGATGCCATCGTCGAAGGGCCCAATTTCGAATTTGCGACCGAGACGCGTGAAGAGCCCTACCACGACAAGCAACGCCTTCGGGCCAATGGCGATCGGTGGGAACGCGAGATTGCCCAAGCGTTGACACTCGATGCCCCTATCGCTGACGCAACAATGGAAACCCACTATGCGCGTGGCGGAGCACCGAAATGAACGCCGCTATCGCCTGCTGACATCCACTCTGGCGAGCCCCCGCTACCGGCCCCCCGCTCGACGTGGGTGATGACAAGGGTGACAACCAACGGACACGCTTGGAGATCTCGGTCGGCTCCAGATGCCAATCGTCATGCAACCGCGGACATTGTAAGAACGCGCCGTTGCAGCAATTGATTGAGAAGGCTCGTCGGTTTTTGTGCTGATCGCTCGGCCACCAGCGCACGGGCCAGACGAGCCTTGCGCGCGCGCAAAGCAGCCTCGGTAAACGTAAGATGGATGAGGTCGCACTGTGCGAGGCTGCCGCCGCAGTGATCCGCGATGTGGCGCACGCGCTTCAGCCATTCGACGCTCACCGCATAGTCGCTGCGGGCAAAGGCGAGCAGCGCTTCGCAGAATGGCGCGGCGAGCGCATCCTGCGGAGCTGACAGCGAGACATTGCCTGCATCGGTGCGCGGCAGCGCTGCGAACACACGTGCTATGGCGGCGGGGCGTCCAACCGCGGCGAACGCCATCATCGCATGCACGGCGTAGAAAGGCCGCACGCCAGCAAATGAGTGCGTCTCCCAGCGATCGGCCAATAGGTGCCAACGCGCCCCGACTTTAATATTGCGGAGTTGGAGCCGCCAAAGCAACGCCGAAGCATCAGCAAGCGCGGGCATTTCAGAAGCGCCGGGCTTCGCGATCTGCGAATCATAGATCGCGAGCGCAGAGTGCGGGTCAACCGCATCGAGATGGAACAAAGCCTGATGCCATGCCAGATGCACGGAAAACGCAGTGCCTTTGCCCCACACCGATTGAGTAGCGGCCAGGAACTTCAGGCCCTCAGCGGTGCGCCCCTGCATCTCCATCACATGAGAAATGACGTGAATGGCTGCAGGAAGACGAGGATCGAGGGCCAGGGCTCGGCGCGCTACCGCCTCGGCGCGATCGTATTGGCCGTTCTCCTCCAGACCAAATGCGTACATCGCAAGGACGCTCGCGTAACCGGGTGCGGTAGCCACCCATGCGGGCAGCACCTGGGCAATACGATCCACCAGCATGTGTCGCCACCCGAAGCGGAAATCAAACGCATGCGCGACCACAAGGGCGAGAATGTCGCGCGGCCACTCGACGGCGATGGCACCGTAACGCTCGGCCGCAAGACCGGGGTCCCCCTTTAGCCAGGCGCGTGCCGCGTCGGCGTGACGAAGCAAGCGCTTATCCGCGCCTGTCTTTGCCGCTTCGATGGCCGTCACACTCGCGGCCAGCGCAGGGCGCGCGGTCGGGTTGTCGGCAAGAACGATGAGCGCAGCACGCAGGCAATGGCCGAATACGCATTGGTGGTCGTCGGCAAGCACCCGGTCAATTTCCTCCGAGGGGTTACCACGATGCGTATGCAGAAGTTCCAACGCGTGCTCGCATCTTTGGTGTGAACCTCCTTTGCTTTGCGTCACGGAGGCGCTCGCCATGTTGCCAATAGCCATCTCAATTGCTCATGTGTTCTTTGTTGATTGGACGAGTGCTCGAGGCCGGTCCTTGACGGATACTGAAATGCCCGCGGTCGGCGGGACGATGCGGTGTGCGGGGCGTACGACAGCCTCGAGCATCGTCATCAACCACAATTAGAGGCCGGTCGGAATCAGTCGGACGTACTACCGCGCCGCGACCTGGAACAGCGACACCTTCCTAGAAAGCTGAAGGTCTACTGGGATATCGACATAGTCCGACTTCGGATGCGAGTTCCGCGCTTGACCAGTACTTCAGTACTGCCCGTCTCGTGACAACAGCCTGGTGCGGTATCCTCGCCGCAAAGCAGGCAAAAGCCGCCGTCATCCGTGAGCGCCTGTGGTTGGAAGCATTGCCGAGATCGATCGTCAGGCTTGTTGGGCCCGCCACGGCCGCCAGTTAGCGTTCTCACGCAGCCAAAACGAAAATCTGCCGAAGCCCACCTAGTGTTGTCAGCCCCGGCTGCAGACGCGCTGGACCAAACAGGTTGGAGAGCATGGGGTCTCGCAACGCGCTGATATGCGCTGGGCCGGCTGTGCCTCTGGCGTGACCCAGGAGCAACTATCTGCGGCGCAGTTTTGCGGTTCCGTTCAATGCGCGGCGAAGATGCAGGCCTGCGGCGTGAAAGTATGGTCTTCTAGCAGACATTTCTACGTTCCCATCCCCAGACTGATTGGTTCGCATTGGAGGCATCATGTCCGCTTCACCTAGACCGACGGGCGAGAAAATCATTGAGCGACTTGAAGCCGGCAAACTGCCTCAGATGGTCGACTGGTTCGATCCGCTGGTGCTCGGAATGGTGGCAGTTCGCACGCTGGTTTCGAGCACCATTGGAGAGTATGCAGATCAGCGCCCCATGCAGGAAGCAGCCGATGGGCAGAGAGACATGTCCAGGCTGGCGCGGCGGCACGATTACAGCACGATCGACAAGGGTAAGACCCCACATGCGGTTCTTCCGCCAGATGCTGATCCGAGCAACCCCTATTGCGTCAAAGACGACTCCAGCGAGTACAATGAGGCGCCCCCGGATGATCGGCAATTATTCAGATCCAGGAGAAATCGGTCACTGTCCCTCGATGGCGACGCCTTTTGGGTTGACTTCATTGCCGACCTTGGAGACGGCTTCGAGGCAACCTATGCCATGGCGCACCTGTTGGCGCGCCCCGAGATTGAAATTCCAGCTATCAGCCGGAAATTGCCGACAATCAAACTGCCAGCCGGCCAAATTCTCATCTTCGGTGGCGATCTGGCCTACCCTAACGCGACCGAGGAAGAGTACCGCACCCGTTGCCTTGAACCTTACGACTGGGCCTTTCCGTTCACGCCAGAGCTAGATCGCGAAGAGGTGCTGGAACCAAAGCGCGATCTCTTCTTCATTGCCGGCAATCACGACTGGTACGATGGCCTTGCCGCCTTCTCCAACAAGTTCTGCTACGAGACATCCTCGATCGGCGGCTGGCGGTGCAGACAGCAGCGCAGCTATTTCGGGCTTCAGCTGCCCCACAATTGGTGGATCTGGGGCGTGGACGTCGCCTTGGGTGACAGCCTTGATGTAGCGCAGCGACACTATTTCGAGGCCGTCGCGAAACGAGTGAAGCCGGGCGACAGGATCATCATCGTGTTGCACGCTCCCGAGTGGCTCAAGCACAACTACAAGGCCCTCACCCTGATCAGTCAGTTGGCGCGGGAGAAGGGCGAAATATGCGCCTTGCTGGCGGGCGACCTGCATCACTACAGCCGGTATGAGTCCGAGGGCCGCGATCCGAAACTGCACCTCATCACGTCCGGCGGCGGCGGAGCCTTTGCACATCCGACGCACGATCAGAAGACCACCATCCGGGTGCGCCAGGAGGTTGCCGGGGCAGACCTTGTCAGAGCAGCTGTGCCGAACGAAGAACCAGGCAAGAAGGACACAGGCCTCGGCCAGCTCACGTCGCCCACCCCAGCGGACGGGGACGGACGCATTGGGTTTAGCGCACGTGGAAACCAGTTCTACCCGACCAAGGCGCTCAGCCGCTGGCTCGCCCTGCAGAACGTGTTCTTGCCGCTGCGCAACAGGCGCTTCGCGCTGTTTATCGGCATGGTCTACATGATCTATGCATGGGTATTCCAGATCGCCGTTGCCGATCCCACCGTCGCGATTAAGCAGGCACAGGCCGTCAACATTGAAATGCAATGTCTGTCCGACAACCCTGGCAACAAGCAGGCGGCTCGCGAATGCAGTGATGCGAAGATCGCCGCTCTTGGCAAGAGGCTGTCCGAATGGACAAATGCGGCAGAGGTTTCATCGTCTCGAGGCAAACCGTCGCGGGAGGCGGCCAGAGAGGAGGTGAGCAGCAAACTCGACAAACTGTTCGCCGATATCCAGAAGCAGGGAGGCTGGTGGAACTATCTCTGGGATGTCTTGAGCGTCCAGTTCTCGCCAGATCGGGTGCTGAGCGGCATGCTGGCAAGTCCCGCGTTCTTTTTTCTAGTCGCCGGCCTCTGGATCGGGCTGGTGCAGTATGCGGAAGCCGATATTGCATCGGCATTGCTCAGATGGTCGGCTAAACTGGCTCTCGGCACGGTTCATACGGCCGCGCATCTGACGGCGCTTCTCGCGACGAATTCGGTGCTGGGAATCGGCTACAATTTCTTCGCCGAGAGCCACAACCTGTTCGTAAAAGTGCCCGGCGTGGCACTGTACACCGTCCTGATGGTCATCATCGGCGGCTTCCTTGGTGCCCTCGTATTCGGCATCTATTGGGCGCTGACGTCGTTGCTGTTCGGCATGCACCAGGACTCCTTCAGCGCGCTCGGCATCAGGCATTACAAGAACTTCCTGCGCATGAAATTCGAGCCCGACAGGCTGACGATCTATCCGATTGCCCTGGATAAGGTACCTGGGCGCTACGGCTGGGAGGCGCGCGACAAGGGCGCTGGAGGATCCTTGATCAATCCAAAAAAGAAGCTCAAGCCACGCTTGATAGAGGGACCCATTGTCATCGAGCGGTAACCCCGGCCGTCATCGGATGTTCCCGCTTTTGCGCGGGTTGGGGCTTTGGCGCTGGAAGCCATTGTCCTCTTAGGCACGTCGAGCGTGGCACTTTTTCCCGTGCCGGGTCGACGGCCAGATCGTTCGCTATGGCACGAACTTGCCGTCCATTGCTCGCCGGCCAAAGTCCGGCTCGGCGGCGCATGCGCCTCGCGGGACAGCCCGCTGGCAACCTCGGTGGCGTTGCCTAGTTGGTCGGGCGAGCAGGACAAGCGGGCCCCGTTTCCGGTAGACTGAGGCGTAGCGGCGATGATGCGGCACGACCCCTGTCAGTACGCAAGCTACAGTGATTGCGCTGCCGACGGAGCAGGGCTTTGTTGCGCGTGGTTGCACTTGCAGGTGCCGCGTCCCCGATGTGGCGCTCAGCGGTGAGCCGCGTCACACCCGGCTGCACGGGCTCGGGTGGACGGGCACAGTTGCGAGCACCCCGCACGATCATGCGAGGCCTGCCCCCAAAGAGAACGCGCACAGAGTGCAATGCCTCGCTCAATGCGCGTCGAACTTTTCCTCTGGGAGCCCCTTTGCATCTCTCATCATCTGCATAACGTCGATTGAAGAACCGGCACTGGCTTTTGTCGGAGAGGTCGCAACAATTCCGGTGGTGCCCCAGATCGCAATAATGGCGGCGACAAGGGCAATGGAAGCGAAAGTAAGAGTTCGGCGCATGATGTCTTCTCCTCTGCGCGGGAAACGCAGCCTAGTCCTGGCTGGCTAGGCCTTGCATGTGCAGAAGGGAGCGCGTTGCGACCCCTCGGCAATGCAAGGAGATCACCATTGGCCGGCAATCGATATCAGTCGGTGGTACTAGCGCGCGGGGTTGACTGGTTCGTTCGAACCAATACTCGCGTACTCCCTCTACCGGTCTTGCGAGTTGATGATCGCTTGCGAAAGAGGACCGAAAGCTTCAGCGTGGCCGATCAAGGTTTTCATGTCCGTTGATGCGGCCCCATCTCCACGACGAAGCAGCAGCGGGTGCTCCCACTGCGGTGCCGCTGTCTGAAGGTCAGCGCACCAAGCCCAGCAAGAGGAACCCCAAGGGTCTCGAACTATTCGGGTCGGCGTCGCGCTCGGGCCGTGGGCGAAGATGAAGAACTCTGTGTCCTCGTCAACGCAGCTCCGCGCCCCCCTCGGCGTGGGTAGCGCCGTCGGGCGTGTCGATATCGCGACAGGCTCGAACGTGCTCAATGCCCTCGGCAAGCGACCGCGCCATGATAGTCAGGTGGTCAAGTTGCAGCATCGCAATCGTGTGTGTCGGGGCACGAGAGACGGTCCCTACTGGTAGCACGGAGGGACGATGTGGCGTGCTGCACATTGATCGTCAGACGTCGCGACGGCGCTGGCTGCTGGTGTGGCGAGAGAGTTCAAGGGTAGGGGCACGATCGGAATGGCTGATCAATGCAGGATCAGAACGTGCAGCCATAGAACGTGGAGAGCGCTTTCTGGTTGGGCGTGATGAGGTCGGTGCAGTGGCCCACGGCAGACTTCCTCACAAATTCAACATCCGCGAATTGCTTGTTCAACTGGTCGACCATTTCTTTGTAGGTGCCACGCTCAGCCGCAGGTATCTTGGGCAGACAGGCCTCGACCTTTTTGACAAACTCATCACAGGCCGCGTTGCCGCTGGACTGGGCCAGCGCGGCCGAGGTGAGAGCTGCGATACCGAAGGCCGCGGCAATAAGACCAGGTAGCATCTCCTTCCTCCTTGGTCAGGGTTTGTCTCTTGCACGGCGCGTACACAGCAATTGTAATGCCATTGTGGCTGCAGCTGGCTCAAGCGGGCTCACGCTGACCGGCAGCGATGGGTAGGCAAAATCGCACCGCGGGTAAGTGCTGAACCACCAGCCACTCTCACCATCGCAACGCCGCGCATTCGGCGGACGATTATTGAGAGCTTGGAAACCTACGACCGCCCGGGGTCGGCGGCCTGGTCTGCGCCAAGAACACATGTGCGTGTCCTGAGGCGCTAGCGTCGGGGCCAGCCCCGAGGCTGCTGCTCGCCCCTTATGCGGTGCAAGTGCATCCGACGAGCTGTTCAGGGCATTCGTGAATTAAGGGTACGCAAATCGGTCACGTAGCGCACAGGGTATTGCACCGTGACCATCGGTGTCCGCAGTCCGATGGACGCTGCAATCTCGCTTACAAAATTGTTGCAATTGCGCATGAACAGCTCGTAGGTCGTCCAGGAGTGGCGCAGATTTTGAATCCTCCTTTGCACATGAAAATACTGCGCACCACTGATCGTAACGCGAAAGCGAGCCTGAGGATGCCTAGTGAGATCTGATCGCGTAATGCCGACGAAACCGGCCACCGGCAGCCCAACCTTGCTCCAGCGATCATCGTCCGCACTCTTGGGCAAGAATCCGACCACCGTCGTCTGGTGCCCACGGCCACTTGCATCGATCGTGCCGAGCGTAACGTAGGAATGGCCGAACCCACCGGCTTCCTCACGCGCCCGAAATTCCACGTAGAATGCCGTTGCGTCGGCACTGGCCTCAAGCATGCGAGGCGGATACGCCCGTTCATACTTGGCCATGGCCGGTAGCGCAGTTTGGCACGTGAGTATTGATAAGGCGGCCGCCACCAGCGAAATTCCAGAGCCCAATTGTGCCATGGCCTAATGTCCAAGCACCCTATCTCTTGTTTCTTGTCAGACATCGCCGAGCCAGGTGTGAAAAACTGACCGGCCTTGCGCAAAGAACCACCCCTTGCGCGCGACAAAAGGCGAGCCTCCTTCGTCCGCATTGTCGGGAGCAAAGCCGGCGTCGCGTTGAGGGGTATGCTGATTTCATGGTCGGAGCAATTTGGCACAGGACCAACACTGGGCTCCGGCGGCGCTTTGGTTGGCGGTTGTGATGACATCGACACGCTCCACCATCGCGCCTTCGCCATCGTCTAGCGGATGGTCGGGCTAGCCCCGCAACCGCCAGCCGCTGCGCCCAAACGAATTGAGCACGCTGCGTGCAGCCAATCCCTGTGGCTTTCGCTTCGGCTCACAGTTGACCGGTCCGGAGGCGCGCACGTGCGAAGACGCGCCACGATCTGACGACGGTGACGCACCCGCGAACGGGAGCGCCACGGCGAGACGTGAGCAACTGCAGCGGGGTGCGTGCGCAGGTTGGATTGCTTGACTGCCGGACCGGCCGACGTTTGCACGCTGCCGGTTGGCGTTATTCAGCCGCACCAACTCACTAAGCCTGTGCCATCGAGGCTCGCGAATAGCGAGCCTCGATCTAGGTCGGAATTTGTGAGCTATGGCGCCAGCGGTTAGCTCTTGCCGCCCGCCGCCATCTTGTCGCGCAGCCAGGCATTGAACTGATGCTGGCAGCCAAGCTTCTGCAGCTCGGCCAGCTGGTCGTCCTCAGCCGGCAGCTTGTCCATGATGCGCAGCCTCACGTCACGCTTCGGCCGGTCCTGCTGGAACAGCTGGTAGGCGCCATCGGCCCGCAGCTGCAGGCTCGACGGCCAGTCGGCCGTCTGACTGCCGACCTCCCACTTGACCTCGGCCCTCTCGCCGCTTGCCGTGTCGACCACCGTGGCTCGGTCGATGCGCGTAGCGGCTGTACGTGTCAGCAGCACCTTGGCGCCCTTCTCGACGCAGATGCTGCCATTGACGCCGGTCGGGACCTCGGCCCAGGAGAACGCGCGCGGCTTGCTGCCGGGCGTCACGCTGCGCGTTGCACCGGTGGTGATCTCCGACGAGCCGCCGGTCTTGGCCATGTTCATCATCCAGGACCACACGCCCTCGTTGGCCGTGCCTTTGGCGAGGTCCGATACCTTGCCGTTGAACGGCCCGCGGATGGTCTGCGTCTTGCCGGAAGGCAGCACCGCGCGGATCTGCTGATTGGCTGGAATGGCGAGGCTGTCGTCCGTCTTCAAATGTGCGCCGACGCTGACACCAGCCACCGTCGATTCGATCACGTACATGTCCGCCCGCGCCGCCGTCGTGCCGACCAGCAGCGCCGCCGCAAGCAAACCAGCAAGAGAGAGTGTAGATTTTTTGGTCATCTGAAGAACCATGCCTTCCTATCGTATCCCGAATGGCCGAGCCATCGTCCGATATTGACCCCAGAAAACTCGCCCAGGAACCATGCAAGAAGAGCGAGCACGATGGGCAAGATGATACGGAACTGCCAAAACACCAATGTGTCGAGGGCTACGATCGCCGCCGTCGCAATACTGCCGAGCAGCAGGCCCTGTCGGCGCAGACGATACCGCCAACCGATCAGAAAGCCCAGCCCGGCCAGCACGACGAGCTCCAGCCTCAACACCCAAGAATCACCTTCAACCTGGACAATACTGCGGCCGTCGAGCAGTTCGGCCGCGATGTTGGCGTGGATCATCGCGCCCGGCATGCGTCCGTTGTCCTGCGCGCTCAGCGGCGTGAGATGCTGATCGATGTCCGGAAACAGCCCGCCGATGATGACAACCTTGTCCTTCAGGCCCGCCCGCGCGGCTCGCGCGATCGGATCATCCGCGCCGCCAAGCAGCGTGCCGGCGGTCACCGTCTGAAAGGTGTCCGAATCGTCGGAGGGTGTCAGCAGCCAGGCTATGCGCCGGCGCTCCTTGCCGAGATTGGCACCGGCACTCTCGGCCAGCAGCTCGGCGAAGCTCTTCTGGAATGCGCCGTTCTCGGCGGCCTGCGCCTTGAAGCGCACCACCCAGTCGCGCTCAGTGGCAAGGTTCACATAGCCCGCCGGCCGGCCCGCCTGGGCAAGGAAAGCCTTCTGGAACTCCGCTTCTTGGGGCGTCAAACCGATGCGTTCATCGCCTGCCCCAAGCACCACTTTGGCCTTGGCGCGCCGTATGGCCTCGATCAGCTCCTGCTCGTGATCGCCCGGCGCAAGGCGGGTGAACAGGATATCGATACCGATCACCTTGGCACCTGCGGCATCGACCGCCTCGATGATCTTGGCGAGCAAGCCACGATCGATGGGGATGCGGGTCTTGAATTCGCTCAACGCCTGGTCGTTGATGCCGACCACTGCAACGCGCGGATGCTGGCTCGGCAGGCGGTCGGAAAACACGCCGGTGCGCCAGTCGGCCATGGCATGCTCGAAGCGCAGCAAACCCGGCGCATAGCGCGGCAGCAAGTCGGCCAGCAGCATGCTGAGCAGGATGGCGAACAGGACGGCCAGCAGCATCGGCCGCGGAAACAGCGCAGTCCGCCGTCGCGGCACCACCTGCGGGTTGGAACTCATGCTGCGTGTCCTGATTGCGAGGTTCGCCAAATAGTGCCGCCAGCGCCCCGAGCGAACTTCGCAATCATAAGGATCACCAGAAGCATGGGCTCCCTGGTGTGATTGAGAGCGAGCAATTCGCTCCGATCCGGGCCGCAAACTCCGGCGAATTTCTCGATCATCGCCCCAGGCACCCCATCTGCCAGTTGCCCGACCCTATTGAACCTCCCGCCCCATAACAAGCACCCGGGGTCTTTGCAAAGCCTCGGCGTTGCGCTGCGCGATGATGAAGGCCGGGTGCAGGGCGAGCGAGCCCGCCAACACCTGCAGGCGGGGCCGTCCCAGCAAGCCGTCCGGCCAAGCCCTCCGGCCCTAGGGTCCAGAAAAGATCGCTACCCGGCCGTCGGGGTGGCGACAAACAGCGGAATCTGCCGCTCGGTCTTGGCCTGGTACTCGGCATAGGGCGGGAACGCGGCAACCGCCAGCCTCCACAGGCGATCGCGCTCGGCCTTGTCGGTGACCTCGCGCACCTGCATCGGACGCACCACCGTCTCGTCCCGCAGCTCGATCTTGGGGTTGGCCCGCAGGTTGTGCACCCAGACCGGATCTTTGGGCAAACCGCCTTGCGATCCGACCAGCACATAGCCCTCGCCATCCTTGACGCGCATCAGCGGGGTCTTGCGGATAGCCCCCGTCTTGTTGCCGACATGGGTCACGAGGATCACAGGCAATCCTGTATCCTTCAAAGTGGTGCCCTGGGTGCCGCCGCTGCTCTCGTAGAGCTCCACCTGCTCGCGCACCCAGTCCCTTGGGCTTGGTATGTAGGTCGGCATGGTGTCCACCTCCAAGGATCGAGAGTAAGCTCGACCCGATGGCTGCGCCGCATCATCTGGCGCACCTCGGCCTCGTGCATGCCGACCCTACGACAGGTCCCTGGCCGCCCGTCTTCACATCATCGAGCGCCCCTCAAGCAGCGAACAAACGTCGCTATTGCCCGGCCTCGGCCGGCCTAGTAAATCCCCGGTAGGAGAGAGGCCCCGCAATCCCATGTCGAAGTCCGGCAACTTTTATGCTCTGCTTGAGAAGAAACTCAAAGCGGCGGGCGCTGCCCCTGCCTTCGAGACGGCCGACGGGACCATCCTGACCTCCGCTGAGTTGCTGGCTGAGGTCGGCCGCGCCGCGGCGGCCCTGCTATCGCTCGGCGTCAAGCCCGGTGACCGGGTGCTGGTGCAGGCGGACAAGTCGCTCCCCAACGTGTTCCTATATCTCGCCACCCTGAAGGCCGGCGCCGTCTTCAATCCGCTCAACACCGCCTATACCGCCGCCGAGCTCGAGTACTTCATCGGCGACGCCCAGCCGACCGTGGTGGTCGTCGCCCCCGAACGCGTCGCCGACATCAAGCGCATTGCCAGGGCCAACAAGGTCGCCTCCGTGCTGACCATGGCCGGCGACGGCTCCGGCACCTTCGCGCAGCTCGCCGCCAAGCAGACGCCGCATCTGGCCACCGCCCCGCGCAGCGCCGACGACCTGGCCTCGCTGATCTACACCTCCGGCACCACCGGCCGCTCCAAGGGTGCGATGATCACGCATGGCAACATCGCCTCCAACGCCAAGGCGCTGCACGCCTACTGGGGCTTCGTGCCGGGCGACGTGCTTCTGCATGCACTGCCGATCTTCCACGTGCACGGCCTGTTCGTGGCCCTGCACACGGCGTTGCTCAACGCCTCGCACATCCTGTGGATGCCGAAGTTCGAGCTCTCGACCTTCATGCGCCTGCTGCCGCGGGCCACGGTCATCATGGGCGTGCCGACCTTCTACACGCGCCTGCTCGGCGATCCCTCCTTCGGCAAGGAGCCGTGCAAAAACCTGCGCCTTGCCATCTCCGGCTCCGCGCCGCTGCTCGCCGAAACGCATAAGGAATTCCGCGCCCGCACCGGCCTTGCCATCCTCGAGCGCTACGGCATGACAGAAGCCGGTATGATCACCTCCAACCCCTACAAGGGTGGCAAGCGCCTCGCCGGCACGGTCGGCTACGCGCTGCCCGGCGTCAGCGTGCGCATTGCCGACAGCGAGGGGCGTCCCCTGCCGTCCGGCAAGGTCGGCGTGCTGGAGGTCAAGGGCCCCAATGTTTTCAAGGGCTACTGGCGCAACCCCGAGAAAACCAAGGCGGAGTTCCGCAAGGGCTATTTCGTGTCCGGCGACCTCGCCAAGATGGGCAAGGACGGCCGCGTCACCATCGTCGGCCGCGCCAAGGACTTGATCATCACCGGCGGCTTCAACGTCTATCCCATCGAGGTCGAGGGCGAGATCAACAGCCTGCCCGGCATCGGCGAGTCCGCGGTGGTGGGCGTGCCGCACCCCGACTTCGGAGAGGGCATCATCGCCGTGGTCACCGCCGCACCCGGCCACTCGGTCCCCAGCGAGGCCGAGATCATCAGCACGTTGTCGCAGCGGCTTGCCAAGTTTAAGCTGCCCAAGCGTGTATTCCTGGCCGGCGACCTGCCCCGCAACGCCATGGGCAAGGTGCAGAAGGCCAACCTCTCCAAGCAATACCGCGAGACCTTCAAGGCCTGATCGCCGCGCAGGCGATGCTCCATTCCGTCGTCGGAATGTTGCGCCTGCGAACATGGCGCGGCATCGCACTTTTCCCCCCGCGACGATTTTGTTCCCGCACGCAAAGAAAATATCGTGCAACTTTTGCCCAGCCATTGCCGTTATCTGGCCATAGGAATCGCAATGGTCACACGGGGTCACGGAAGAAGGACGAGGGGATACCGATGAACCCTAGCGAAATGTTCGCCATCCGCACGCGACTTAGAAACGTCAACGTCGAATTCAGCGCACTCGTAAAGGACAAGACGGGAGAAGGCCGCTATCTGCGCATGCGCGAGCTCAAGGCCGAGCGCGCGGAGTTGATGGCGCTGTTGGCGGGCGACGGTCTGTCTGGTCTGGGTGCCACTTTGCGCCTGATCTCCGAGCCATCGCTCGAAACGGCAACCCGCCACGCCACATAAATTCTTGTCAGCCTCGGGCGCGCTTGGACGCGCTGCAGGGGGTCCCGGGCAGGGATCCCCGGCCAATGGTTTTGGCAAAGGGACCCGACAGAAGGTCTCGGCCAAGCGGCCCGGGGGCCCGTCGATCGCAACCAGTGCGTCACAACCAGTGCGGCACAACCAGCGCAGCTCCCTTTCCTAACGCGAGTGGCTGGGCCTAACGCGGGTGGATAGACCTAACGCGGGTGGATGGGCATCGACGTGCTTCGATCAGGAGCTGACTTGCTCTAGGCTCGATGCAGCCGCGCGTGCCGGCGGCCGGAGATCGAGCCATGACCAGTTCATCCAACCCAAGCTCCACCCTGCCCATGCTCGAGCGCCGACGCATCGAGGCGGAAATCCTTAAGCACGTCTACGACACCCTGAAGCAAAGCCACGGCGTCGAGGTCGCGCGCGTCACGCTGGCCGACGCCGTGCGCCGCTCCTCCATCGCCCAGGCCGCCGAGTTCGCCGCCCAAGTCGGCGGCAACACCTCGCTCAAGACCTTCATTGACCGGCAAGCCGCCTGGAGGGCCGGCGATGCGCTGACCGTCGAGATCAAGGAGCAGACCGACACGCGCTATGTCTACAACGTCACACGCTGCCGCTACGCCGAGATGTACCGCGACATGGGCCTCGGCGAGATCGGCCACCTGCTCTCCTGCCAGCGCGACGGCACGTTCTGCGAGGGTTACGACAAGCGCCTCAAGCTCGAGCGCACGCAAACCCTCATGCAAGGCGCCAGCCACTGCGACTTCCACTACACGTACGAGGACAAATCCGGCTGAGCTGGACGTATCATCCCGGAATGACTTTGCCTCCGCTCTCGCCTCATCGCAGGCCTGACTTGTGCTGGCCGGTCCGGTGCGGCCACCAAGGTTGCAGAGATGTCCTTCAGGTTCGATCGCTTCGTTGCGCCGCAGGAGTTCGATTGGCTGCGTTGGCGGTGCGAGTGGTGGAACTTTTGCATACTTCATCACCGACGACCAGGCTGGCTTTAACCGGCAGGACAGGTTGCCGTCAGGTTCCGCGAACTGCGCGGCGTAGAGCTTGCCGACCTCTAAGCACAATCGTTGCGAGGCGGCTCCAGGCGACCGGCAATCGCGCAACCGCCGGCCCGCTCCGATGTCCAACGTGCAGCGTTGACGCCGTGGGCACCAGCCCAACACGCTTGCCGCGCGAGCCGCGCGCGAACACACACGCTTGCCTTGATCAGGCCGCGGGGCAGATGCACTCTCCTTGTACCAATCAATGAAGAAGTCACCGGAGGAAGCAGCATGTCCAACGCGACGCGTCGTCAGTTCCTTGCCCGGTCCGGCAGCCTGCTGGCGCTTGCCGCAATGAGCGGCTCAGGCAGCAGCTCCGCGATCGCAGCCATGGGGCCGGACGACAAGTTCGATCTCCTCATCAAGGGTGGCGAAGTCCTCGACACGAGCCAGAACCTCAAGGCTGCGCGCGACATCGGCATCCGCTTTGGGTCGATCGAGGCTCTCGAAGCAAACATCCCGGCCGAAAAGGCGCTCAAGGTCTTGAACGCGTCCGGCAAGCTGGTAACGCCCGGCCTGATCGACCTGCACGCCCACGTCTTTCCCTACGGTTCGGCCATCGGCATACCCGCCGACGAGTTGATCCCCTTTCAGGCTACGACCACCCTCGTCTCTGCGGGTGATGCCGGCGCCAACAACATCGCCGCCTTCCGCCGCGCCATCGTCGGCCAGACGCGAGCGAGGCTCTATGCCTTCGTGCATATCGCTAACATGGGACTGGCCGGCTTTCCGGTGCCGGAGCTCTACAACATCGACTACGCACAGATGGAGGCCGCTGCCAAGGCGGTTGCCGAGAACGCCGACCTGGTGCTCGGCGTCAAGGTGCGCATGAGCGAGAACGTCATCGCCAAGCACGGGCTGGAGCCGCTGAAGCGTGCCGTCCGCGCCTGCGAGATTGCAGGCTCCGGTGCCAAGGTCATGTGCCACATCGGCGGCGTGGAGACACCCGAGTTGATGAGCCAGATCCTCGACGCCCTGCGTACCGGCGACATCCTTACCCATTGCTACTCGGGCGCCCCCAACATCGCCGGCAAGTTCACCAATATCGTGCAGGACGGCAAGCTGCTGCCCGCCGCGCTCGCCGCCAAGCAGCGTGGCGTCGTATTCGACGTCGGCCACGGCGGCGGCAGCTTCGACTACACGGTCGCGGAAGCCGCTATGGCTGCGGGCGCGGGACCTGACACCATCTCCTCGGACATCCACGTCTTCTCGGGCAATAGCCCCGGCATGCCCTATCTGACCTGGGTCATGAGCAAGTTCCTCAACATGGGGCTTACACTCGAGCAGGTCGTGGCGATGGCCACGGCCAATCCGGCCAAGGTCATCGGTCGTGGAACGAAGACAGGCACGCTGCAGGTCGGCGCCCCTGCCGACCTATCGCTGCTCGAGGTGGCGGAGGGCCCGGTCGAGTTCGTCGACACCCGCAACAACAAGCGCCAGGGCAAGGTTCACCTGAAGCCATCGGGCGTGGTGCTTGCCGGCGTGCCCTACGGGCGGCCCTACCAGTCGCCGTTTGCCGTGCGATGAGGAAGCCTCGAGCGGGCTCTACCCGTACGTCCGCTCGTCGGCAATCACCTTGCCATCGTTGGGTAGCGAGCCCGGCGCCACGATCTCCACCTCGCCCTTGAGCTTGGTCACGGCCTGCAGGGCCTCGGCCAGGCGGGCCTTCAGGCCGACGTCGGCGATCGGCGCTTCGGCCTTCAGCGTCATGACGTCCTGCTCGCCGGCGCGGCCGACCACGAGGCGCAGCCGGCCGAGACCGGCGTGGCGCTTGGCGACCTCGGCGACGTGCTCGGGATGAACGAACATGCCCTTCACCTTGGTGGTCTGGTCGGCACGGCCCATCCAACCCTTGATGCGCATGTTGGTGCGCCCGCACGGGCTCGTCCCCGACAGCACGGCCGACAGATCGCCGGTGGCGAGCCGGATCATAGGATAATCACGGTTGAATGCCGTCACCACCACCTCGCCCACCTCGCCTGCCGGAACCGGATCGCCGGTGCCGGGGCGCACGATCTCGACGATCACGCCCTCATCGACAATCATGCCCTCCAGTGCCTGGCTTTCGTAGGCGACGAGACCAAGGTCGGCCGTCGCGTAGCACTGGTAGGTGTCGATGCCGCGCTCCTTGTACTCGGTCCGCAACGAGGGAAACAGCGCCCCACCCGACACCATGGCGCGCTTGAAGGACGACGCGTCCTTGTCGGCCTCCTGTGCCTTGTCGAGCAGAATCTTCAGATAGTCCGGCACACCGATGTAGGCGGTGGGCTTGAGGTACTGGATCGCCTCCAACTGTTGCTCGGTGTTGCCGGGACCGGCGGCGATGACGACGCAGCCGAGCGCGCGGCCACCGCAATCCATCATCCAGCCGCCGGGGGTCAGGTGATAGGCGAACGTGTTGTGCACGATATCGCCCTTGCGGAAGCCGGCTGCGTACAGGGCACGCCCCGCGCGCCACCAGTCCTCGCCGAAACCCTCGGGCTCGAAGATCGGCCCGGGCGACATGAATACGCGCGACAGGGCCGCCGTCGCCGACGTCGCGAGGCCGCCGAACGGCGGCTCCTTGCCCTGCAGCTCCTTGAGGTCGCCCTTCTTCAGCACCGGCAATTTCGCCAGTGCCTCGCGCGAGGTCACCGCCGCCGCATCGATGCCTGCCAGGTGCCGCTGCCATCCCGGCGCGCTGGCCATCGCCTGGCGGATCAAGCCCGGCAGCAGGTTGAACTGTGCAAGCTCGCGCTGGCCCGGATCGCGAACCTCGAGCTGATCGTAGTGCTTGTCGCTCACAACTTTCCCCGATGGATACGTGGGCAGACGCCGGCGCAGCCGACCGATGGGTTCCGGTGACGAGCACCGGAATGACCCCAATTCACGCCAGCCACCGCTTGCGTCGCTTGTAGGATTTCACGTCGCGGAAGCTCTTGCGGTCACCGCTGCCGACGCCCAGGTAGAACTCCTTGACGTCTTCGTTCTCGCGCAGCGACTTGGACTCGCCGTCCATCACCACGCGCCCGCTCTCCAGGATGTAGCCGTAGCTGGCATAGCGTAGCGCCACATTGGTGTTCTGCTCGGCGAGCAGGAAGCTCACCCGCTCCTTGGTGTTGATGTCGCGCACGATCTCGAAGATCTGCTCGACGATCTGCGGCGCCAGCCCCATCGACGGCTCGTCCAGCAGGATCATGGTCGG
>DASTOW010000049.1:0-2974 GCA_035762425.1 Hyphomicrobiaceae bacterium
AGCTTCCTCCGAGGCTTGCGACGCCGTCCACGAGATTGCGAGCCTCCAGCTCACGCACTCCAGGACCTGTGTGATCCGCAGCGAGGGATTCCTGTCGCGCGCGCTGGCGGATGCCTTGAGGCACGGCACTCACACCCTGGCCGACGCGCTGCGCCAGTGGGTAAGCGCCGATCAGGCTCGTCATCTCGAGGATCACATCGCGCAAGGCCGCCTCCTCCTCTGGGTCCAGCCCCTGACACCAGAGCAGTTCGGCAGGATTTGCGGCCATCTGGTGCGCGCGAGCCGGCACATGGTCGAGATCTGCAAGGCGGAGTCTCATCCGCAGCCGAAGCGCGCGCGACAATGACCAAAGCAGCAATTGCAGGGTGGGCGGCCGCCGTCCTCTGGCTCGCAACAGGCACCTGTCAGGCGCAGAGCCCGCCGGGCAATCCGCAGCGGGGCCACGAGCTTTCCGCACGCCTCTGCGCCAACTGCCACGCCGTCGAGCGCAATGCCCCGGGGCCGGTCTTGGGCGACGTTCCCGGTTTTCCTGCGATCGCGAACCGCCCGAATTCCACACCCGAACAAATTGCGGGGCGGATCATCATCCCTCATCCTGCAATGCCGGGCGTATCCCTCACCGCGGCGGAAATCAAAGATATCGTCGCCTATATTGTCAGTCTGCAGCGCATGAATTGACCCCTGCAGCCTCAAGAGGCCTGCCCCGGACCGATATCGCCTATGGGGTTGCAGGCTTCGCCAACCGTTCGCGCCAGAATGTGTACAGACCGGCAGCCGTGACGATGCTTATCCCGGCCCAGGCCGCGGCGTCCGGTATTTCACCCCAAACAACGTACCCCGCAACGATGGCCCACAGAACCATCGAATAGCGGAAGGGTGCCACGGCGCCAATGTGGCCTGTGCGCATAGCCGTCACCAGCCAAGCCTGGCCCGCGAGAAGGGCCGCGCTGGCGCCGAGCAGAATCAGGAGCGTGGAATTCTGCGGCCAGCGCCACGTCTCGACGGCGGTAAAGCCGAGGCTGGCCAGGGTGACAACCGCAGCGCTTACGGTGACGATGATAAGCGGCGGCACGCTGGCCGGCACGCTGCGGGAGAGCAGATCCCGGAGCGCGGAGAAGAGCACCGCGAGAACCGCCAGTATTGCGGCGGACGTGAACGCCGAGCCTCCCGGTCGCACGATTATGAGCACACCCAGAAGACCGACACAGGTTGCTGTCCAGCGCCGCCAGCCCACCCTGGCTCCCATGAACAGCGCGGCCCCGGCGGTCACGGCCAGCGGAATGAACTGCAAGATGCCGAATAAATCGGCCATGGGCATGCGAACGAGAGCGTTGAGGAAGAAAATGGTGCCGCCGACGTCAGCTGCCGCGCGCCAGAGGACGCGCCTGGAGAGGGCGTGGCGCACGGTCTCGTATGCGCCGCTCGCGACAATGACAATGCCACCGAGCACGCTGGTAAGCAGGCCCCGCACGAAAATCGTCTGGCCGGTCGGCAGCTCGCCGGCGGCGACCTTCATAAGCGTGTCGTTGACGACGATGATCGCCATCGACGCCAGCATCAAAGCGATGCCCCGTAGCGTATCGGAGCGGTGTTGGACCGGCAGGGCAAGGCTCATCGGCGCGAAATTGCCTTGCCCGCACCGGTCGTCGCAGCGGTCCAGTTCATCGGCAGCCTGCTCGGGTTAGAGGCAATGCCACGGTGCCGCCGCCCCAGAGTATGTTCAGCGATGCCCAATCGGTGGTCGTGGGTCAGGGCCGCCGGCACCTTCGGATTGCGTGTATACCTCGCGGCGATGGCGGCGGCCAATCTCCAGCGCGTTTTCGAAACCTGCGGTTGTGATGAGCAACCTGCGCTCGAGCAGGGCATTGGCGCACGCCGTTTGCGCTGGCATCAGGTATTCTTTGTGGTTACGATCAATACGAACGAAGCTTGCCCCGTTGCGCAATTCATCTGTTGTGGGAGGGTCTCGTGAATAGAACGACAGCCGTTGCCCTCGTCGTGTCCGTCGTCCTCGCTCCTGGCCTTCCCGCACATGCACAAAACAAGCTTACGATTACGGCAGTGACGCAGCCGTTGAATACCCAGCCGCAGTTCACGCGGGTCGATCAGGTCTTGCTGCGTGACGGCCTGAAGGCGAAATCCGGTGGCCGCATCGAGGTGCAAATCTCCTCCCATGCCGAGAGGAGCCTGGGTGGGCAAGAGGTGTTGCGGCTCGTGCGGGCCGGGCAGGTGGACATCGGTGCTTCGCCGCTCTCCACGGTCTCCGGCGACGTTCCGTTCTTGGATGGCGTTGATCTTGCCGGCCTGCACCCCGACATCACGCTAGCCCGCAAGGTGGCCGATGCCCTGGTCCCGCTGGCCAACAAGGAGCTCGAGAAATTCGGCCAGTTCATTATCGCCACCTACCCGTTCCCTGCGCAGGTGGTGTTCTGCCGCCAGCCGGTGTCGAGCCTCGCCGACCTCAAGGGCCGCAAGGTGCGCACATTCGGCGCCTCGCTTAATGACTTCGTGACGGCAGTGGGCGGCCAGCCCGTATCGATCGCCTTCCCCGAAGTCTATAGCGCGCTGGAACGTGGTGTGGCTGACTGCGCCGTAACCGGCACTGGCTCCGGCAATGCGGCCAAGTGGTACGAGGTGACGACCCACATCTACAATCTGCCGGTGAGCTGGGCCGTATCGGCCTACTACGTCAACCTCGCCTGGTGGAACAAGCTTGATGCCGAGACGCGCGACCTCGTCGGCAAGACCATGAAGGAGGTCGAGGACGGGCAGTGGAAGCTCGGAGCCGAAGCGAGCCAGGATGGCCTCGATTGCAACGCCGGCAAGGCTGACACGTGCAAGATCCACACACTTGTGAAGTCGCGGCCGATGACGGTCGTGGAAGCCAGCGCCGAGGACAAGGCCACCCTCAAGAAGATCGGCGAGACGGCCGTGCTGCCGGCCTGGGTGAAACGCTGCGGCACCCGCTGCGGCG
>DASTOW010000050.1:0-23391 GCA_035762425.1 Hyphomicrobiaceae bacterium
TGATCGGCATCGGTTCCATCGTGCTGAACGGGGCCCGCATCGGCGCCAACTGCCTGATCGGCGCGCACACGCTGATCCCCGAAGGCAAGCAAATTCCGGACGGGTCGGTGGTGATGGGCTCGCCCGGCAAGATCGTTCGCCAGGTGACAGAGGAGGATAAGCAGCACCTGCGCGCTGCTGTACACTCCTACGTCAGCCGGTGGCCGGTCTATGCGGCAAAGCTGAAGCGGCAGGATTAGTGCAGCAGCCCGTCAGCGGGGATTGCTGCGCACGCCGGCCAGCGGCAGGCTGGAGTTGGCTTCTTTCGGATCGAGCGACATCCAGATGCGGGTGTTGAGATAGGACTGGCGCATCACGAACTCATAGGGCGTGCGGTTCCACAGCTTCACCTCGTCAACTTTGTTGTCGAGGATGAAGTCGCCCTGCATGGTGCGGGCCGTGAGCACGGCGTGGCCCTCGCCCTTCTCGTCGCGCACCACCGTCAACAGCAGGGAGCTGATGGGCCAGCCGCGGGCGACCAGGCGCTTGCGCTTGAGGAGCGCATAGTCCTCGCAATCGCCGCGCGTGGTGGGGATGGTCCAGTACTCGGTCTGACCGTAGATCTCGAGGTCGGTGGCCGCTTCGATTTCGCGGTTGACGGCCCGGTTCACGGCGTCCAGCTCGCTCAGGCGATCGGGCTTGGCAGAAAAGCGCTGCTCTTCCTGCGGGCCCTGCCGGCACTCGTCCGGCTCGCGGTCGCAGAACTTGACGAAGCCGTAGGGTGGCTGGCTGACGCCAAACACCCGCATGTAGGGCGAGGCGCGGTCGCTCTGGCGACCGGTCGGCACGGGATCAGCCCAAGCGGGTAAAGGCAGGGCCAGCGCCGCCAGGAGCCCAACCCAAATCGTTACACGTGCCACTGTCATGCTCGCCCTCACTCAACCACGCCAATGCTAGCGAACACAGCCTGAAGTTTGCTGAGCGGCCTGGCCGCATTTCTCGGCAAATTTCCCATAGGCTTGCCTCAAACTGCGGTCGATTCGGACACCGTCTACTAACCACGCGGAAAGATCGAAGTTCCCCTCGGGACGCCTAGCCCTTGGCAGGAACCGGCTCGGCCTGCCCGAAGTACCGGCGCAGTGCCGCAGGATTCTGGATGTCGATGAAGCGCACGCCAATGCCTTCGCCATGATGGCGCATGACGCGCCCGCGCAGCTTGCCGAGCATCACCTCCGTGCCGATCTCGGGCCGCGCCGAGGTGGCGATCGAGGCTCCGGAGATGGAGATGTCCAGCACGCGACAGTCGAGCGTGTTGCCGCCCGGGAGGTGCAGGGTGGAGTGACTGCTGGGAAGCGCTATGCGTTCGTGGACACGCTCCTCGATGCCGCCCAGCTCGTTGCGATTGACAAGCCAGGTCAGCTGCGCGCCGAGCTTCTCGCGCCGGTGTTGGGTTGCCTGGATCTTGAAGGCAAAGCCGCCTTCAACCTCGCGCACAACCCGACCCTCGATGCCGATCAGCTGATCGAAGTAGGCAACGACACGCTCGCCGAGCTCGACGGTGACCGGTGCCGAGACGGCAACGCCGCCCACGGAAATGTTGAGCAGGCTGCAGGGATATTCCTGCCTGTTCTCCCGCATGAAGCGGCCGAGCAGGTTCAGCGACACTCGCTTGTGGCGCCGGCGATCCGGCACGATGCGCGCGAGCACGCCACGGGCATGACGAGCAAGCGACAGTTGGCTGCCAGACATCTGGACCTGCACAGGGCGGACGGGCGGTCGAGCCTTCGGGGAAAGTCAACACGGGCCGGGGTTAACGGGTGGTCAGCGCAGTCTGGCAAAACGGGCTTAAAGAACCGATAACGCCTGCACCGTTTGGGAACGGTGCCCGCGCAGATCACGCTGATTATGCGACACCAGCAGGCATTGCCGCCCGCAACCGGTTGGGTCGGCGCTCACCCTGCTTGGGCAGACTGCAGGATCAGGCCTTGCTGTGCTTGCCGTTGGATAGACCACCCTCGAGCACGCGAAACTGTCGCCGCTCGCTGTGCACGATGCGCAGGTCGCCAAGGGCCGTCACAAGTGTAGCGGCCGGCTCTGCGTCCGTCGCCACGCCGTCGTCGGCCAGGCGCTCGGGCCTGACCAACTCGTGGCGAAGCAGGCGGCGGCTGGACAGGCGCCCCTTGTCCAGCCAGTGCGGCAGCGAAGTTGCGCTCATGGCGCCGATCACGCGGCCTATCGCGTCGCCGACGTGCAGCAGAGGTAGCAACAAAACCTCGAGCTCCACGCGGTGGCGGGTATCGATGCCAGCCTCGATGACGAGGTGGGCCACGGCCCCCTCGCTGCAGACTGCCGACATACACCGCTCGATAAGGGCAAGATCGGCGTCGGGCCAGCCGCCGAGAAAGCTGGTGCCGCGCAGCTCGTAGCCAAACAGCTCGCACAGCCGGCTTCCGGCCAGGCGATAGCGGTAGTCGCCGTCGCCGCACTCCAGCATGAACGTTTCCGCCAGGATCGCGGCAATACGTGCCGGCTCGATCTCCAGGCGGCGCGGCGCAACGCGTCCGGCGCGCTTGCCGTCCCAGTACGCGAACAGGGTCTGGATGGTGGTCTGCTTCATGCCGCTTGCTTTTCCGGATACGTCCGAGGCCCTCGCGCCGCTGTCTCAAAACGGCACGCTCAGGCGAGGATCAGGTGTTCAGGGCAGGCACGAGCAGCAAGCGTGCCATGTGCCGGGCCGCGGCCGGTGCGGCGCCAGGTGGCAGCATGGTTTCATGCGTTATGGTTGCCAGGCACGGCGGCCCGGGTGTAAGCGGGCTGCAGCTAGCCAGCGTTACCGGGAACGCCACCCCATTTGAGCCGCCGCGAACCCATCTTCAACGTACCGCGCGTCGTGGTGTGGCTGCTGGCTGCGTTTTTTGCGGTGCACATCGTTCGCCTGCTGCTCCCCGAATATCAAGACAGGTCGCACGGCGTGATGGACGTCATGTTCGGCAGCTTGTGGCAGACCTGGGCTGTTCCCTACCTGCCAGACAGCCTGTGGCTTACCACGGTGCTGGCGTTCATTCCGGCCAGGCTCGGTGGGCTCGCCAGCGACCTGCCCGGCGGGGATCCGGCCATCGTCACCTCGTTTGCCACGCATATCTTCGTGCACGGGGACATTATGCACCTCTCGTTCAATTCGGCCTGGCTGCTGGCCTTCGGCACGCCGATCGCGTGGCGGCTCGACACGGCACGCTTCCTGCTGTTTTTTCTGATGGCGGGTGCGGCCGGGGCGCTGTTCTTCACGGCCGTCCACGGTTTTGAGCTGACCATGCTGATCGGGGCGTCCGGCGCCATCTCGGGACTGATGGGGGCGGCGTTCCGCTTCATCTTCGGCAAGGACGAGCACGGTTTGCCGAGCCTCGCCCGCGGTGCACGTTGGGCGCCGCTGATGAGCCTGCGCCATACCTTGCGTGAGCGGCGCATCGTGATGGCGGTGGCGGGATGGGTGATCCTCAACGTGCTGGTCGGCTGGGGTGCCGCCGCGAGCCTGACTGAAGCCTCCAGCATCGCGTGGGAGGCCCATCTCGGCGGGTTTGCAGCAGGTCTACTGACGTATGGCTTCTTCGAACGGCCGCGAGTGGGACCACCAACCAATGAAGATGCTGCAGGCGCGGCCTAACCGCCTTGCGTCATAGACGAAAGTCGAACACATTTGTCGTAGATGGTGGGCCAGACGGCGCTGTTGCGACTGGCGGATTGCGACACGAGGGACACAGGCCGTGCAAGGCCCACGTCGTCGCATCCATTCCGGGCAGGCGCGGATGGGAGTGAGCCATATGAATGTTGTTGCAATTCTCAAGCAGAAGGGCAGAGCGGTCACCACCGCCAGCCCCAGCACGACCCTGTTGGACGTGGCCGGCAAGCTGGCAAGCAAGCGCATCGGCGCGGTGGTAATTGTTGGTGCACGCGGTGAGGTATCGGGCATCATTTCGGAGCGCGACATCGTGCGCTCTCTGTCCGAATTTGGGCCAGATTGCCTGAAGAAACCGGTGTCGGATTGCATGACCCGGCAGGTGGTGACCTGCCAGGAGACCGACACGCTCGATGAGCTGATGGCCATGATGACGGTGCGGCGGTTCCGGCATTTGCCGGTGGTCACGGACGGTGCCCTGGTGGGCATTATCTCCATCGGCGACGTGGTCAAGCACCACGTGGCGGAGGTGGAGATGGAGGCCACCGCCATGCGCGACTACATCGCCCACAGTTGAAGCGGGCGGCCGTTGCGGTCCTGACCGATCAGCCGTGCGACAATGGCATGGTCGGGCTTGTCCCGACCATGCCATCTATCACCTTGCGCAAGGGGTCATGGCTGCATCCCCGGCCCGAGGAGACAGGTTTGGCTGTGCATTCCAAGTAAGCCAAGCCGCGTGAGCCAAGCCAAGTAAGCCAAGCCAAGTAAGCCAAGCCAAGTGAGCCAAGCCAAGTGAGCCAAGCCAAACCGGCTCGCCATGTCAGGCCGAGCGGGCGAGCAGGGCCGCCGCGGCGCCGCGAGCGGCGATCTCACGCTTGATGTCGTCGATGTCGCGCCGGGTGGCCTTCATGCCGCACTGGATGAATTCATCGGCGCGATGGAAGTCGAACAGCGCGCAATCGGGCATGCGCGGCTGGATGATGATGTCGGGCGGGTCGCCGGCCAGCCGCGAGCGCGAGATGCGGTCTTGCACGACGTTGAAGGCCTCGACCATGACGCGGGAGATGCTTGGGCTGTTGTCGGTGCGGCCGAACAGCTGGCGCTGCAGCAGCTTCTTGACGGCGCGGCTGTTGCGGGCGAACAGGCCCTCGTCACGGGTCGGCTCGGGTTGCGATGGCGGGGGTGGCGGCGGCAAAGCCTCGAACTGCGGGATGACCGTGCCGCGCCCGCTCATCTCCGAGTTGACGTTGACCGCGATCACGTAGCGCGCGCCGAGTGCACGGCACACCGAGACCGGGATCGGATTGACGAGCGCCCCGTCGAACAGCCAGCGGCCTTCGACGGCCACGGGCCGGAAAATGCCGGGGAGCGCATAGGAAGCGCGCATCGCATCGACGATGCGGCCGCGCGACAACCACACTTCGTGGCCCGTGCCGATCTCGGTGGCAACGGCAACAAATCGCTTGGGCAGCGTCTCGATACTGACGTCCTTCATCCTGTCATTGAGCACGTTGCACAAGCGCTGGCCGGTGATCAGCCCAGAGCCTGAGAAGTTGAAATCGAGGAAGCCCAGTACCTTGCGCCGGGTCAGATCGCGCGCGAAGTTCTCGACGGCGTCGAGTTCGCCGGACACGTAGCAGCCGCCCACCACTGCTCCAATCGAGGTGCCGACCACCACGTCGGGCTGGATGCCGGCTTCGTTCAGCGCTCGCAATACGCCGATGTGCGCCCAGCCGCGCGCGCATCCCGAACCAAGCGCCAAGCCGATTTTGCAGTTGTTCATGCCAGTCCCTCGTCGGCGCGCTGGTGTGCTGCGGCTGGCGACGCAAGAATTGGACCGCTCTTTGCAGCGGCCGTTGCATAAACCTTACCGGCCAGGGATTAAGTGAGCGCTACGGAGGCGTTAACGACACGCTGCGAGGCGTGCCGTGCGCGGTGCATGCGCACCTCGCGCGACGGCGACGCGGGCTGCTATGTCTTGCGGCGCTCGAGGCGCGTTTCGCCCGAAGCGACTGTGCCGAGCGCAACGGAGCGATAAAAGCAGGAGCGTTCGCCGGTGTGGCAGGCGCGACCGTCGCCTTCCACATTCGTCTTGAGCCACACGACGTCCTGATCGCAGTCGATGCGTGCCTCCATGACGCGCAGCAGGTTGCCGCTCTCCTCGCCCTTCTTCCAGAGTTTGTTGCGCGACCGGCTCCAGAAATGGCCAAGCTGCGTCTGCAACGTAAGGGCCAGTGCCTCGGCGTTCATCCACGCGAACATCAGCACCTCGCCCGAGGCGGCGTCCGTGACGATTGCCGGTATCAGCCCGTCGGCGTCGAATTTGGGCTGGAACTGGGTGCCGGCCTCGATCTCACTTGGCGTGCCGCGCGCGGCAAAGGGTGGAGAAGGGTTGGCGGCCATGGTTGTTGCTACCCGCGTTGTCATGGTCGGGCTGAGCCGGCCATCCATCCGATCGGCATGCTCTAGCGTTCGTTGAGGGCTGTCGTGCTCGGGACAAGCCGAGGACGACAGCTGCCTCACGCGCGCGGTCCGTGCACCATCTGCAGGAAGCGGTCGCGGTAGCTTGCGTTCGATTCAAGCTCGCCGGTGAAGCGGGTGGTGATCGTCTTGACGCCCGGCTGACGCACGCCGCGCGTCGACATGCACTGATGCTCAGCCTCAATCAGCACGGCGACGCCGCGAGGGCGCAGTTCGACCTCGATAGCATCGGCGATCTGGGCGGTGAGCGTCTCCTGCGTCTGCAGGCGCTTGGCGAAGATCTCGACGACGCGGGCGATCTTGGAGATGCCGACGATGCGGCCGTTCGGCAGGTAGGCGACGTGCGCCACGCCGAGGAAGGGCGCCATGTGGTGTTCGCAGTGGCTCTCGACGCGGATGTCACGCAGCATCACGAGATCGTCATAGCCGCCCGCTTCCTCGAACTGGCGGTTCAGCGCGTCAGCCGGGTCCTGGCCGTAGCCGGAGAAATATTCGGTAAACGCGTCGGTGACGCGGCGCGGGGTGTCACGCAGCCCCTCGCGGCTCGGGTCGTCGCCGGTCCAGGCGATCAAGGTGCGCACCGCAGCCTCAGCTTCCGCCCTGGACGGGCGCTTCAGCGGGGTGATGCGCTTGAGCGGCGCAGCTTGCTTCTTGGTGGCGATGTCGTTCATGGATCCTGCGTGCTCTGGACGTGGTCGCAAGGCTCAGTCGTTGCAAGGGCGCGCGGCTGCCGGCAGTTTACGCAACCCTGTCCTGTGGGTGTGGCGGCGTTGAAATCCCCCACTGCGCACGCGATATGCCAAGCGGCCTGTTTTGGCTTTCGGCGGCGCCACGGTATCATGGCCATATAATATGGCGGACTGCCCTGGGCAAGGAACAGGCAAACAGCGGGGCAAGAGGATCAGCCGATCGCATGACGCAGCTCGACGACATCTACAGCACGCGCATCCTGGAACTGTCCGCCAACATCGGCCTGGTTGAGCGGCTGGCTGATCCAGATGGAACGGCGACCGCCCACTCCAAGTTGTGCGGGTCTACTGTAACGGTCGACCTCAAGTTGGCCGACGACCGGGTGTCGGCGTTCGGGCAGACCGTGAAGGCCTGCCTGCTGGGCCAGGCGGCGTCATCCATTATGAGCCACCACATCGTCGGCAGCACCGCCCGAGAGTTGCGCGAAGTCGGAGCCGTCATGCGGCGAATGCTGAAGGACGGCGGCGGCCCGCCGACGGGCAAATGGGCCGATCTGGCGGTTCTGGAGCCCGTCAAGGATGTAAAGGGCCGGCACGCCTCGACGCTGCTGGTGTTCGATGCGGTGGAGGCGGCCCTGGCGCTGGCGGAAAACAAACAGCGCTCGGCTACGGCCGAGCCGGCCCGCGCCTGAGATGTGCCGATGGCCCACCTTCTGGCACGGTTGACCCGCGAGATGGCCAAGGCGCCGGTGCATGCCTACCGCTGGACTTTGAAGCCGCTGGTCGGCTGGGAGTGCCGGCACCTTCCGACCTGCTCGGAATATGCACTCGAAGCCATCGATCGCAATGGTGCGTGGCGCGGCAGCTGGCTGGCGTTGTCGCGCGTCTGCCGCTGCCATCCGTGGGGTACGCACGGATATGATCCGGTGCCGGACGTCCGAGCGGCGCACCATGCGCTGGCACCCTGGCGCTACGGGCGCTGGCGTGCGCACCAACTGACCGATCCATCGAGGACAGCCGGCCGCTGAGGCCCGGCTCAGCTGCCACCCAATCTGGCGAGCCGTTCATCGGCTTCGGGCGCGCCCAGCTCGCGGGCCCGCTCATACCACTTCTTGGCCTCGGCACGATCAGTCACGACGCCTCGCACCTGTAGACGCGACAGCTCGCCGGGATCGAAGGTTGCGGCCAGGCGCACGGCGGCCGGCGCGAAGCCCGCATCAGCCGCGCGCTGGAAGAACTGGCGCGCGACGGCGATATTGCCCTGCGACATGAAACGCTCGCCCTGGGCGACCAGCTTCTCGGCGCGCTCTTTTTCCTCGGGCGGCAGCTCGGGGGCGCGCTGGGGCAGCGGACGGACCGGCAGAGGCCGTGGCGCCAGTACCGTGGTCGACGGCCGCTGGGCTTCGGCCGGCGCCATCATGGCCGACGGTCCGACCACAAACGCCGTCTGCGCTTCGGCCAGCAGCGTTCCGTCAATGTCGACCAGGCTGATGACCAGCTCGGTGCGGCCCGAGATGCCGGCCGGGATGATGGCCCTGAGCGTTGGCAGGCTTTGCAGGGGCACCGCCCAGGAGCCCGGCCCGATGGAATAGCCGTCCGACAGCGAAACGCTGGCGGGCAGGCCGCGCAAGCGTATGAAACTATTGGCGGGTATCGCTTCGGCAGGGCCGGCCTGGATCTGCACGGCGGTCTGCGAGGCAGCTTCGGCGACGATGGTCTGGGCGACCACGATGCGCGCCTCGGGCCGTTGCGTGCGGCCCTCGGCAGCGAATGCAACGGCCGCGGTCAGCGCTGCCAGTGCAGCAAATGCAAGGCCCTTTCCCCTGATGCCAGTTGCAGTCCGTTCGCGCGTGGCTGGTGGCCGCTGCCTTTGGACCGGCATGGTCATCGCTCCTCAGAGGTGGATCGCTCCGCGTTGAACCGTGAGTCGTGCCCGATTGCCAGCAGGACCGAAAGCAAGCGGCTTCGCCGCATGCTTTCACCCCACCCTGACGGCATGCGGGCACATCACTGCTTGCCCTGCGACTTGCTCCACTCCAGGAATTGCTGGAACAGGCGTTCCTGTTCACTGGCGTTGCCGGGGGCGGCACGCGCTGCCTGCTGGCGTACGAGCTGGGTGTCGACGGCGACCTCGCGCGAGCCCTGTGCCGCCATCTGCTTGAGCTTCTCCTCCGCTACCCAGTAGCGGCCCCAGCCCGGCACCTTGGCAGCCAAATTGATGCTCTTCCACTTCGGGTGATACGGGGGTGCGTGGAAGTTCTTGAAGCGGTCGAAGTAGTAGTCGATGAAGCGGGAGACCCGGCGGAAGCGGTCGCTCTCCCGCGGCCAGTTGTAGACGGCCAGCACCGCCTGAACACCCAGCGTCTCTACCTTCTCGCCGGGGTTGACGTAGCCCGGATAGTCCTCGGCCGTGAACACGGAGGGGACATAGAAGTCCTCGAACTTGTCGAAGGGCACGGGCAGGAATTTGAGGCCGTGCTCGTTCTTGTTTTTGGTGAACAAGTCGTTCGGCTTGCCGACCGTGTGGATGAGCGCGGCAATCTCGCCGGTCTTCATCTTTTCCAAGGCGATGGCGTTATTGATGTAAACCGGCTCGACCTTGACGCCGAGGCGCTGGAACAGGATCGGTCCGGTCACCGATGGACCAGCGCCAGGCGTGTGGAAGCTGACCTTCTTGCCCTCTAAGTCTTTGATAGACTTGATTTCTGGCCGCACCAGCAGGTGCAACTCGGAGATGTACATCTCCGAAATGAAATTCACGCGTTTGTCGATGTTGGGGATCTTCTCGACGTTGCGGAAATGCTCGAACACGTCAGCGTGCGTGATGGCGATGTCGATGCCCTTGAGGTAGAGCAGATCCTTGACGTTCTCGGTGGCGCCCGGCGTGACGATGGTGAGCACCCGCAGCTCGTCGCTGAAATTCAGGTTGCGCGAGATCTCTGCCCCAAAGCGCAGGAACGTGCCTTCGGGCAGGCCGCCAGCGAGGCCGACCGTCCAGTTGTTGACCTTGGCGACCGTGCTGCTTTCCCCGCTCGATGCCGCGGTCGGGGCGCGGGGTGCTTGCTGTGCTGTCGCCGTCGTTGCTGCCATGCAGATGGCCGCCGCCAGGAGCGCGGCTCTGCCGACCCAAGTGCTCATGCGTGATCCTCCCATTCGACGCCACCACCGATAAGAAGCCCACGCACCCAGAGGTGCATTAGGCACAAGCCGCCCCTGCGAGCACCCTGCGGATGCTCGCCTGCAAACAACCACATCGTTAGCCGCGGCTACCGGTCAGAGCCCGGCGGCTCGGCTACCTGCTGCATTGGAAATAGATGGCCCCTGGAACAGATTGCGCGCCCCACACG
The DNA here is from genome assembly GCA_035762425.1 of Hyphomicrobiaceae bacterium. Lineage (GTDB taxonomy): Bacteria > Pseudomonadota > Alphaproteobacteria > Rhizobiales > Hyphomicrobiaceae > AWTP1-13. The sequence goes on from DASTOW010000050.1 coordinate 10,170, forward strand.
CACCGCCGCATTCGCAAGGATATCGTCGCTGTCCTTGACCAACACATTTTAGGGCCAGATTGAGGAAATCTTCGGGCGAGCGGGCGAGGCACGCTCACTTTTTCAACTCTAGGTTCTATATCTTTAGTTCGAGCCCAACCGACGCAGGCGCGGCTCTGCCTCGGCCGCACCCAGTTGCTGGGCGCGCTCGTACCAGCGGCGGGCCTCCTTGGCATCCGCTTGAATGCCACCACGCACGCTCAGTTGTGCGAGCTCGGTTGCATCGAATGTGGCTGCCAGGGCCATGGCCGCCTGCGCCAGGCCAACATCGGCTGCTCTCTCAAACATCAATCGCGCCGCTGCAACATTGCCCTCGGCCAGATGCTCCTGACCTTTTTGCAGAAGACGCACGGCGCGATCTCGATCTTCTGGCGTCATCGACGGAGTTAGACGCAGGCCAGGACCGCTGATGGTGGGGCGCGCCTCATTGGCGAGCGCGGTTCCCGAGCGCCCGACGTTGGCGTCCGCGGGGCGCGCGGGCGAGGCTGCCGCAGCCGCGGCAAGCGTGGTCCTTGCCTCGGCCAGGACCGCGCCCTCCACGGAGACCAGCGTGACGACGATGTCCGACCGCGCCGGACCATCGGGCGCCATCATCACACTCAGATTTTCAATGGCGCTGATGGGGACGGCCCAGGAGCCGGGAGCAATGGCGTGACCCTCGGACAAAGAGGCCATGGGCGGCAGGCCGCGGATGCGCAGGAAGCTGCTGCGCGGCAAGGCCGCTGGTGAACCAAGACGGATGCCAAGCGGTGTGCTGACGCCGGGCTCGGCGGACACGCGCGCCGAGATGCTCAGCGTCGGCTGCTGCGCCAGGGTCGGGTCGGTCGAGACCCACAGGAAGGCAAGCCCGACGCAGGCAATGGCAAGCCCCGTGCGGTGCAAAACGAGCTGGCCTAACCCTCCCTCTGGCACGGCCTTCAACCTCCCCACATGACCGGGCTGCGCGGCTTACCGTCGTTGCTGTGACCGGCTCCACTCCATGAACTGCTGAAACAGGCGCTCCTGCTCGGCCACATCGTTTGGCGCAGCCTTGGCTGCCTGGGTGCGCACGATCGAGGGATCGATGGCGACGGAGGTCACACCGGCGGGCTTCTGCGCCGCCGCCTTGGCCAGCCACTCTTCTGCAGCCGGGAAGCGCCTCCAGCCACGCAAGGTGGCGCTCAGGTTGGTCTCCTTCCACTTGACGTGGCGAGGCGCCTTCTGGAACTCGGGGAACTTGGTGAAGAACGCTTCGATGAACTGCGAGACCCGACGGTAGCGGTCTGTGTCACGGGCCCAATTGTAGACGGCGAGCACGGAGGGGATTGCAACGGTATCGACCGAGGTGCCCGCCGGGATCAGGTTCGGGTAGTCCTCGCTGGTGAGCTTGGCCGGTAGATAATCCTGCTCCAGCGCTTCCGTATACGGCACAGGAAGCAGCGTCATGCCGGGCTCGAGCTTGAACTTGCCGAAGGCACCGGTCGGCTTGCCGGCAATCAGGATGGTGGCCGCGATCTCGCCGGACTTCACCATCTGGTAGCCGTCGGCCTGGCCGACATTGACTTCGATCGTCTTGACCCCGAGCAGCTCGAAGATGAGGCGCGTCGAGAATTGCGTGCCGCTGCCCACGTCGCTGAAGTTGACCTTCTTGCCTTTGAGGTCCTGCACCCGGCTGATGCCGGCGCCGGCCAGGATGTGCATCTCCTCGTTGTAAAGGCGAGCGATGTAGGCGAGCCGTTGATCGATGTTATTGCCGAATTCGCCGGTCTTCCTCAGGTAGCTCATGATGTTGGCCTGCGTGATGCACAGATCGACGCCGCGCAGGTGCAACGTATCAATGACGTTCTGGTAGCCGCCCTTGCCGATCACAGGCAGCACGCGCAGGTCGTTGCCGTCGTCGAGCACGGCCGACATGTCGTAGGCCAGGTAGAGGTAGGTGCCGTTCGGATTGCCCGATATGACGGTGACCGTGTTTTGGTTGAGCTGCTCGGTAAGGGCAGCATGGCGCGCGGCCGGAGTGAGCGGGAGCGGGGCCTTCTTGGCCGCCTGCGCCGGCCCGCCAACTTTGCCCGGCACCAACTGCTGGGCGGACGCGCTGCCGACAAACGCTACGAATGCCGCGAACACTATCGCGGCGAACCACGGCGTCTCCTTCACGTTTTCTCTCCCCTCGAAACCACCTAGGTCACGGCGGTCGTCGGGCATGCGGCACCGGACCCCCCCATGGGCACCACAATTTCCGCACGCTTAGAAAACTAGCACAGAGCAGCCAGTCTGCAAGCCTCCAACGGATGGTTTGTATAGTGCATATGAGGCAAAACGCGGGTAGCGCGCAAAATGCTGCGCCGTATCGCCCTAGGGCCTCTGCTTGACACCCCTGCCATCGCCCATACAAAAGGCGCCGCCGGGCGCCCCAATGGGCCCCAGGCGCCCACCTTACCTGCTTGGTTGGCAGCGAGTGAGAGGAGATGGCCATGAGCGAAGTTGCGCTGACTTTTCCCGACGGCAGCAAGCGATCCTTCAAAAAGGGGCTCACCGGGAGCGAACTGGCGGCCGGTATTGCAAAGTCCCTGGCGAAAAAGGCCGTGGCTATTGCGCTGGACGGAAAACTGGCGGATCTGGCCGACCCCATCGCGGCCGATGCCAACGTCAAGATTATCACCCGCACCGATCCGGAAGCGCTGGAGCTGATCCGGCACGACGCCGCACACGTGATGGCGGAGGCGGTGCAGGCCCTGTGGCCCGGTACCCAGGTGACCATCGGCCCTGTGATTGAGAACGGCTTCTACTACGACTTCGCCAAGCAGGAGCCGTTCCATCCCGACGATCTGGCCAAGATCGAAGCCAAGATGCACGAGATCATCAAGCGGGATGCACCATTCACCAAGGAGCTGTGGAGCCGCGACAAGGCCAAGAACTTCTTCCGCGACAAGGGCGAGATGTTCAAGGTCGAGCTGGTGGATGCCATCCCGCCGGGAGAGGATCTGAAGATCTACAAACAGGGCGAGTGGCTCGATCTGTGTCGCGGTCCGCACATGACCTCGACCGGGCAGATCGGCAAGGCGTTCAAACTCACCAAGTTTGCCGGCGCCTACTGGCGCGGCGATCACACCAAGCCGCAGCTGCAGCGCATCTACGGCACCGCCTGGGCGAGCGAGCAGGAGCTTGCCGCCTACCTCCGCATGATCGAGGAGGCGGAGAAGCGCGACCACAGGAAGCTCGGGCGTGAAATGGACCTCTTCCACTTCCAGGAGGAGGGGCCGGGCGTTGTGTTCTGGCACCCGAAGGGCTGGGAGCTGTTCCAGGGCCTCATCAACTACATGCGCCGCCGGCAGAACGCGGTCGGCTATCGCGAGGTGAACGGGCCGCAGCTACTCGACAAGTCGTTGTGGGAGACCTCCGGCCACTGGGAGTGGTTCCGCGAGAATATGTTCGCGGCGCAGTCGGCTGGCGACGAGGCCGAGGACCAACGCGTGTTCGCCGTCAAGCCGATGAACTGCCCCGGACATGTGCAGATCTTCAAGCACGGGCTCAGGTCATACCGCGAGCTGCCCTACCGGGTGGCCGAGTTCGGCATCGTGCATCGCTACGAGCCGTCGGGCGCCCTGCACGGGCTGATGCGCGTGCGCGGCTTCACCCAGGACGATGCGCACGTGTTCTGCACGGAGGAGCAGCTCGAGGCCGAGTGCTTCAAGATGAACGACCTCATCCTTTCGATCTACAACGACTTCGGCTTCGACCAGATCGTCGTGAAGTTGTCGACCCGGCCGCAGAAGCGGGTTGGATCGGATGCGGCATGGGACCGGGCCGAGGCGACCATGTCGGACGTGTTGCGGCAGATTGCCGAGCGGTCGGGCAACATGATCAAGACCGGCATCAATCCAGGTGAGGGTGCCTTCTACGGGCCGAAGTTCGAGTACGTGCTGCGCGACGCGATCGGCCGCGACTGGCAGTGCGGCACCATCCAGGTCGACTTCAACCTGCCGGAGCGGTTCGGCGCCTTCTACATCGATGCGGACGGCGAGAAGAAGACGCCGGTGATGATCCACCGCGCCATATTCGGATCGATGGAGCGCTTTACCGGCATTTTGCTCGAGAGCACCGCCGGACATTTGCCGCTGTGGCTCGCCCCGGTGCAGGCGAAGGTTTGCACCATCGTCTCGGATGCCGACGCGTACGCCGAGGAGGCGGTCGCTCAGCTGAAGCGGGCGGGGCTGCGCGCCGAGATCGACCTCAGGAACGAGAAGATCAACTACAAGGTGCGCGAGCACTCCCTTGCCAAGGTGCCGGTGCTGCTGGTGGTCGGCAAGCACGAGGCCGAAGAGGGCACGGTGTCGGTGCGGCGCATGGGCGTGCAAGAGCAGAAAGTGATGCCGCTCAAGGACGCGATGGCTATGTTGGTCGAAGAGGCGACGCCGCCCGATCTAAGACACGGCCGCCTGGCGGGTGCGGCCTAGATTGCACACTGCGGACGCGGGATGAGCCAGCGGCAGATAGCGCGGGTCAGCGGTCGGCGAGGGCCAGCTTGGCGCCGAGCGCACCGAAGGCGGCGGCGAAGCTGCGGCGCATCCACGTCAATACGCCTGGACGGGAGATCACGTGGTCGCGGATGGCGGCCGCAAACAGCCCGTAGCCAACGAACACCACGAACGTCATCAGCATAAACACGGCGCTGAGTTCGAGCATGCGCGACAGTGGGTGCAACTCGTCGGCGCTGACGAATTGGGGCAGGAAGGCGAGGAAGAAGATCGACAGCTTCGGATTGAGAATGTTGATCAGGATGGCGGTGATGGTCGTCTGGGCTGCCGTCCTCGCCGTCGTCTCTTTCTCCACGCGCAGGATGCCATGCTCGCGCAGCGTGCTCCAGGCCATGTAGAGCAGATAGGCGACGCCCAAATACTTGAGGACCTGAAAGGCCAGAGCGCTGGTGTGCAGCAGCGCGGCCAATCCCATGATGGCAGCCGCCATGTGCGGGACGATGCCGATTGTGCAGCCGAAGGCTGCGACGATGCTGGCGCGCAAGCCGCGCGACAGGCCGGTGGCCAGCGTGAACAGCACACCGGTGCCGGGCGAGATGACAACGATGAACGAGGTGATGAGGAATTCCAGGCTCATGACGGCGCTCCCTTGTCGGCCATCGCTACGGCGCGCAACGATGCCCTCGCCGTTTGCGGCACGCAAGGTGAATTGCGCCCGTTCAGGATGCCGCGCAGGTCTCGAGTTTCAGGTCGGCGAACCAGGCGGCGCCGGTGCCGGCGAAAGCCAAGCCGATCAGGATGGTGTGGGCATCGTCAGGAATGACGATCCGGACGGCGTAGGTTTTCCAATGCGCGCAGCGCACCGGCGGCTCGGTGATGGCGAGCGCCGACGCCGGCATGGTCCACGGCATGTCGAGCGCTTGCTTGCGCCGCACCTCGATGTAGAGGTAGGCGCCGGTGCCGGGGACTTTGCCCTCCGCGCATACGGCGGCGCTGAAGTGCAGCCGCTTGCCGCGCCAGGCTTCGGCCACGAAGGTCTGCTCCAGCCGGCCTTCGCCCCAGTTCCACGGTGCAGAGGGCCGCGCCATGCGCAGGCTGCGTCCGCCGGCGGGCGAAGGGCCATCCGACAGCACGAGGCTGTGTGCATGCAGGCGTGGCGGTGCGCACCAATCCCACCCGTCGGGCATCGCGCCGCTGCCGGCAAGGTCGAGGTTGACCGGGGCCGATGCCGGCTCACGCGCCGGGGAGCGGCTGCGCCGACCCGCTGCATTGGCACGCGCAGCCGTGGTGGTGTCGACGAAGGCCAGTAGGTCGTAGAGGCGACGTGGGTCATCGGGCTCGAAAAATTTTTGCGCGGAGTCGGCGGAATAGACCGAGCCGATCGAGCGTGACAGGGGCGCCGATGCCAACCAGTCGGCGACAAAACCTGTGCCCGGTGCGGTCGCCAGGTTGAGCAGAAAGGCCGGCGTGTTTGCTGCGGCGAGGACTTGGTCGAGGCTGCCCTCGGGGGCGGGCTCGGCGGTATGATCGACGAGGCCCACGCCTCTCTGGATAGCCTGGAAGGAGCCGCGGTTGAAAGCGAAACCGACCACCACCTGCTCGCGGCCGAACAGCTCGTGCAGACGGCTGCCCATGGTGGGAATGACGGTCTTGTCGTCGGTGACGTAGGCGGTCCGTCTGGCGTGGCCGTTGTGGGCCCACAGCACGGCCTTGCTGTCGGGCCCCTCCAGCTCGAGAAGCGCACGCACGTTTTCGGCCATGGCGACATCGCGCGACACGGGTGCGGTCGCACCTGACAGGGACAAGCGCAGGCGCGCGCTCTGGTGCAGCACCACGGCGTTCATGCGAGCCAGCTGCCAGTCCATCTCGCTGCTTGCGGCCACCCAGGCCAGTCCCTCGCGCCCGAACGTGTCGACGATGCGCTCGATGGCGGCGAGCGCCGCGTCGCGGGTGGCGTCGGAGAGCAGATGGAAACGGTCGGCCGAGATGTCATCGCAGAGCGGCCACAGCAGGCCCTTGCTGGCGGCAGCGAGGTCCGGCGCCACGCGCTGCAGGTAATCGAGAACGTTGAGCGCGGCTTCGGTCGGAAACTGCATGTCGAAGCCGTAGAACTTGACCTTGCGCGCGTGCGTGCGGTTCCAGGCGTGCATCCATTCAATGAGCGCTAGTACCTCCTCGGTGTCCCAGGTCCAGAAGCGCTGGCTGGCCAGCGCCTCGGCGGGATTGCCGGCGCCGGTGAGCACGTGGTCGTTGATGCGCAGGCACTCGGGGTAGCTTGCCTCGATTGCGAACACCGTGAAGCCGAGCTCGGCGACGCAGAACTCGAGCAGGCGGTGCTTGAGCTGGAAAAACTCGCGCGTGCCGTGCGTGGCCTCGCCGAGCGAGACGATGCGCGCCTTGCCGATGATGTGGCGCAGCGCTTCGAGGTCGGCACAGCCATGTCCGGCTTCGACCGATGTCAGCCGCATGGCGTTGGCGCGCACCCAGGCGATCGCTTCGTGCATGACGAAATCTCCCCACGGCAATGTCGCATCTTTGAATGAAGGAGGCTCGCGGCGCTGTTCCCTGAGGAACAGGATCAGATTTGGCGCGGAGGCGCGGTGACGGCGAGGCCGGCGCGCAGCTCGTAGCTGAAGCCCTCGCTCGTGTACTCGAAGCGCGGCGGAGTATCGAGGTTGGCCACGGCGTGCTGCAGCAGCAGGGTGCCGAAGCCCTTGCGGTCCGGCGGCGAGGCCGGCGGACCGCCGCGCTCTTGCCACTGGAAGCACACGATGGGCTCCGTGTCGGCGTGCTCGAGGGTCCACCGGACCGTAACGCGCCCGGCGTGCGAGGTCAGGGCGCCGTGCTTGGAGGCGTTGGTGGCGAGCTCATGCATGATGAGCGCGAAGCCCTGCGCGGCGCTCGCCTTCAGGTAGATGTTGGGGCCTTCGACGATGACACGGCCGCCGAAGCTTTCCAGCGCCTGCTCGACGAGCACCTTCATGAGGGCGCCGTGGCCGTCGCCTTCCATGAGCAGGTCCTGCGCCTTGGCGAGCGCGTGCAGGCGGGCAAAGAAGATTTCCCGGCCCTCGCCATGCTCGCCCAGGCTGGCGTTGCCGATCGACTGGATGATTGCGAGCAGGTTCTTGGTGCGATGCTGCAGCTCGCGGGCCAGCAGCTCATAGCGCTCCAGCAGCTCGCGCGCCTGATACTGGCGGCGGCGCGAGCGTAAGGCTGAGCGGGCCATGCTGGCGAGCGTGGTGGGATGGAACGGGCGCTCCAGGAAACTGACGTTGCCGAGGATGTCCTGCAGACGGCGCGCGAACGAGTGGCGGTCGGGGGTGTCGCCGTGCCGGGTGAGGATGATGATGGGAAAGTCGGACCAGGCCTGCTGGCTCCTTATCCAGCCCACCAGCTGCAACAGGTTGCCATTCGCCAGCGCCTCCTCGGCGACGACCGCAAAGGCGGAGCCCTTGTTGAGCTGCTCGCACAGGCCGCCGACGTTCGAACAGGTGAGCGTGGTCCAGCCGCCCTCCTTCATAAGGCGGGCACATACCTCGGCGTCGCGGCCATGCGGGGCCAGGATAAGCACCTGTTCCGAGTTTTGACCTGCAAGTGGCATCAGTCGATGTCGGCGCCCAGCAGGGGCGAGGCGCTGCCCGTATAGGTCGGCACTCCGCGCAGGATGCCGTGGAACTCATCGAGCGGGGCGCCCAGCAAGATGCCGCGGTTCGAGATCATGAGCTCGCGGATCATGTCCTCGTGGGCGCCGGTTCGCTTCTTGATTATGGAAATGGCACGCCGCACGCGGCCAAGCGCCTCGAAGTATCGGAGCAGGATCACCGAGTCGGCGAGGTAGGTGACGTCGACGGGTGCCTTCATGTCGCTGATCAGGCCGTGCTGGGCGACCGTCAGGAAGGTCGTGGCACCCTGCCGATTGAGATACTGCAGCAACTCGTGCATGTGCAGGATCAGCGACTGCTCCTCGGGCATGGCCGATTGATAGCCGTTGAGGCTATCGATGATGACCGTGCGCACGGGCTCCGTCTCAACCAGCCGCCGCACGCGATGGGCGAACTCGCCGGGCGACAGCTCGGCCGCATCGACCTGCTCGATGAACAGGCTGCCGTCCGCGCGCAGCCTATCGAGATCCATGCCGAGCTTGTTTGTGCGCCGAAACAGCAGACCGAGCTCCTCGTCGAACACGTACAGGGCAGCCTTCTCCCCGCGCTTGACGGCGGCAACCGCGAACTGCAGGCAGAGCAGGGACTTGCCGGTGCCGGCCGGTCCTAGCACCAGGACGCTCGAACCGCGCTCTAAGCCGCCGCCGAGCAGGTGATCCAATTCGGTGTTGCCGCTCAGGACATTGGTTGCGGCGAAGTGGGCGCGATGCTGGTGCGAAACGAGGCGCGGGAAGATGTCGATGCCACCGGTGCGGATGACCATGTCGTGGTATCCGCCACGGTAGGCCTGACCCCGATACTTGACGACGCGCATGCGTCGCCGCTCGATGCCGTAGTTGGGCGGCCGCTCTTCCAGGCGCACCACGCCGTGCGCAATGCTGTGCGCGGTCTTGTCCATGGGATCGGTGGTGAGATCATCGAGGGCAAGTACGGTGGCGCCGCGCCGCGCGAGGTGGTGCTTTATGGCGAGCACCTGGCGGCGGTAGCGCAGTGAGCTTTGCGCGAGCAGCCGGATTTCGGACAGACTGTCGATGACGATGCGCGACGGGTGCACGCGCTCGACTTCATCGAAGATGAGTTTGACGGTCTCGCCAAGCTCAAGGTCGGACGAGTACAGCAGTGATTGTTGCTGGTCGAGGTTGAGCAGGCTTTCCGGCGGCTGCAACTCGAACACCTGGATGGCGTCATGCAGGCGCCAGCCGTGCGAAGCGGCCCCGCTGATTAGCTCATCGCGGGTCTCGGCCAGCGTAATGTAAAGCGTGCGTTCGCCGAGGGCGGCGCCCTGCATGAGGAAGCGCAGCGCTAGGGTGGTCTTACCGGTTCCCGGATTGCCTTCGACAAGGAATAGGGCGCCCCGGGTGAAGCCTCCGGACAGGATGTCGTCGAGGCCGGGAACCCCGGATGCAGCCTTGGGCGTGGTCTGCGGCTTGCTCAAATCCTTCTCCTTAAAGTGCGACCCAGCCTGTAACGCTCAAGGTGCCCAAAGCGATGCATTGCGAGCAAAAATTTCCGCGGCTGACGCTCGTACAACGCGCAAAGATGGTGGATGAGGTACGCAAAGGTGTGACGCATCCCCTGCATAGGCGACGGTCAGGCCGAGCAAACGGGGCCGGCAGGTCTGGAGATGCTCTGCAAGATGGGCCGGCGTCGGCGTGGCAGACAGACAACCGACCGCGCTATTTTTTCCAAATCTCGCCGAGCCATGCCAGTTGTTTGGGAGCGGCCCTGCGGGTCGCCTTCTGGGTATCGGCCGGCTGGCTTGCTTTGGGCTTCTCAGCGCTGCCGGTGACGGCGCCAAGGCGCTGCAACTCGAATCCCGCGGCGATGTGCTCCGTGTAGACTATGACGTTCAGGCGTTGCGCCTTGTCAAAGTAGTCGCGTGCCTTCGCCGCGTCGCCGTGGCCGGCAAAGTACTGCCCAAGATAGAAATAGCCCTCCGGGCCATCGTACGCTCGTCTGCGGCCTTGCTTTCGAGTGTCTTGAGCATCGCCTCCGGCGTGAGGTGGCCAGTCATGACGGCCAGCGCCGGCCGCGGCCAGTCGCCACGCGGCTGTGCTGCCGCGCGCTTGACGACGGCTTCCGGCACCGGCCTGCCAAGTCGTTGCTGCGTCCAGGTCAGCCAGAGGTCGCTGTACACGCGGGCCTCACTGTCGCCTTCCTCGGCGGCCCGACCGAAATCTTCAGCCGCCTCCTCGAGCTTGGAGGCATAGAATCTGGCAATGCCGCGCTGGTGGAAAATCTTGGCTTCAGTACCCCCGAGCGCGATGGCCTTGGAGAAGTCGGCCGCGCTCTTGTCGAACTCGCCCATTGCGAAATGAACATTGCCGCGGCAGTAAAAAGCACTCGAAGAATTCGGCGTGACTTTCAGTGCTTGGTTGGCGTCCGCCAGGGCGTCCTTGAGCGACCCGAGGTTGGTGTGAGCGTCGCTGCGCAGGCAATAGGAATTGGCGAGGTCGTCGCCTGAAAGCTTGCCGGATTTAATGGCGTCGGTGGTCTTGCTGATGGTTTCCTGGAGGCGATCACGCAGAACCTTCGCGAAGTCGTTGTTGGCAGCGACCGTCGAGGCCGGGCCCTTGATCGCAGACTTAGGTATGGCGAATGTGCCTGTAGCGATGCGAGCAATGGCGCGCATGTCCTCGGTGTATTTGGCGAGCAGCGCCGGTTCCACGCGATCGGCCAGGACGCGCATGTGCACCGTGCTTTTCGCTACGTTGCCACGAAAAGCCGAGGTGGCCGTGAATGTGAAATGCTTGTTCTGGACGGTCTGCGCACGCGGGTCGCTGATCACGCGGACCTGATCGGGGAACTTGATCTCGAAGCTGTAGCTGGCATCGAGAGGGAAGGCGCGCAAATGCAGCGGCGTGATGCGGGTCGCTGAAGGGGACGGAACAAGTGCTCCGCGCATGTTGCTCGGGACAAATCGAACGACCCAAAAACCTTCCCGGTCAACGGCAGATTGGGCACGTTGTAGACCGTCGTTGTGGTCACCACGTTGTTGACCCGGTCATCCTGGAAGGTCGGCGCGCCGAGGGCGCTCGCGCCGGGGTACCGGGACTGCATGGTATCGGCCAACGATTTGGTGGTCTGCTCAGGGGTGTACTGCTGGTGAAAAAGGCGCCAGCGCTCCGCCGCCACTCCGCGCGATGTCTGGGTCACGCGGAGCTGTCCGTCGCCGCCGAACTTGGGCAGCGAGGCGGTCTCGGTCACTTCGTTTGCGATCAGTTCGGACGCATTTGCGCTGACGATCGTGGAAAGCTGCCGTGCCTCAGGGGCTACCAGCAGAGCCAGGGATCTTTCGTGGACCTGCCCAAGACGATCGAGCTTGCCATATTGGCCAAGGCGTGTCGGGTCGAGATAGAACGCCTTGCCGCCCATCGTGACCTGCACGATGGCGTGGTCGAAGAGCTGCGGGCTGGGCAATGATTTGCTGAGAGACTTGCGCCCTTCTGACTGCAGCAGCACCGCCCTACTCCGGATGTTCAATTCCTTGAGAAGGCTCATCAGCAGAAGGGACTTGTCTTTGCAGTCGCCATATCGGCGCTCAAGGACGAGGTCGGCTGGGACGGCCGGTGCGAGCTTTCGCCCAGAGACACCGAAAAGTAGCGAATTTCCGCTTGCACGAACGCCAGGGCGGCTGTGACGCGCTCTTCGGGCGTGGATTTGCTGCGCAACGTGGCGACGAGACTGCGAAATTCCTCGCTGACCACTTCACGGACCTGGAACAGCTCGTTGGCCCAGTTCGCTACTCCCTCCCAGTCGGAGAACTCCGAGAACTGCAGCCAGCGCAGCGCATAGTATTGGGCGGAGTGTTCGACTCGGCATCGATGCGCGGCATGGACCGCTCCTCGAACACAAGCTTGCGCATGCCATTGTCAGTGGATTCGGTCGGGGTGACCGGCTTGACCTGGCCGTCACCGATCAGTCGCCAGGCAATGCGTTTGTCGAGCGCGTGGGAGACGGCTAGGCGCCGTTGGGCCGTGCGGAATCCCTGATCCCACCTCTCGATGTCGATGAACTTGCCGCCGAATATCGGGTTCTGGCCGACGATCGAATAGGCATAGACGAGCGTGTCGCCGACTCTGAGATCGCTGACAAGAACGGATGCGGTCACTTCGCCGCTGTAGACACCACGCTCAAGGCTCCTCTCGCGTTGCAGGAAGCGTGTCGGGGAATTGGTTCGGTCGAGAGCCTCCGGTCCGCGCAGGATATGGATGGAGTGAAGCTGCACTCGGTGATACTCCGGCACAAAATTGATGCCGATTTGGCCTGCGGCAGTGAGCGAACCTGCGTCGTTTACCGCAACCGCGCGACGCACAAAGAGAATGGGTGCGCTGCCTGCGAGTATTTGCGTATCGGCCAACCGGATGACGATTGCTTCGTTGCTGTCGGCTGACGGAATATCGATGTGGTCAACCCAGGATGGAAGCGGTACAGCCGCGGAAAAGGCGCTTGCTGCGATCTCAATTTCTTTAAAACCTGGCGCGGTCGATGTGGACTGCGCCCTGGCCGGCAGCAACGGCAGGCACGCCAAGAAACAGAGGAATACGAGGACGTCAATACGCGCCAGGCAACGCCAATGCATTGTTCGTCAGCCCCCTGAAGTCTTGCCGAGTGTCGTACCAAAGCACGCACCGAACGTCACCGGCTGCGTTTCCTGTCGGCAGCAACAATCACTGACAAAAAATTGTGCTAACGCGCTTCGGATCGGCTGGCGCTGAGGCAAAAGTGAGACATGCTGCGCGCGCACAAGGAGCGCGAAGCGCACACCAGCCGATGGCGGGGCGGAAACTTGTGGTGATCATGCGTGGCGGTGCGCCACGTTTTGCGGGACACGACGAACCAGGCCGTGGTCGATCGTGTGCTCAGAGCATCAGTTGCGGCTCGGGGCCAAGCTTGGTCTAACAGCCAGACACTGTGGGCAGCGAGACGATCGCCGCAATGCGCCGATCGGCGTGCCGCGTTCAAATGAACCCCAGGCGGCTGGGCGACGGCATCAGTTCGGCAATCTGGGAAGAGTGCCGTGTGCGCCGAGCCGTAGCGACGACGGCCTGGACCATCGCTGCG
>DASTOW010000051.1:0-17786 GCA_035762425.1 Hyphomicrobiaceae bacterium
CATGCCGAGGCTAAATTCGACTGCTGTCTTGAGCGCCTCGATCGTGCCGAGATGCCCGGCTGCGCGGGCGCCGCGGTAGTTGCCCGGAACGCCATCCCATGACCAACGCGTGCACCGCGCCCGCGCATCTCGATCAGCAGCGACTGGCGCGCCACATGAGCTGACGTGATCTTGTTGGGCAGATCGCGCGTGCCGGCCGCGAAGATGGCCGCCAGCTCTCCTGGGGCGCAGTGCGCTGATGTGCAGGCGCATCGCATCAACGGGGCATCGATACGTGAACGCTCGCCGGGTTAGCGCTCGCGACCCCGATGGCTCATCTATCCACCGCCAACGCCGAGGTCCCCCGGGACAATTGCGCAAAAAGGGTGGGCTGCTCGTCACCACGCTTCACGCGCAGGACGCACAGGACTACGCCTGCAAGCCCGATGCAGCCGGCAAGCTCGGCTGGCAGTTCCGCGAGCCAATCGGCACACTGCGGCGACCTTTCTTAGGACCCGCGGATTGTCATCGGGCACCTGTCTTGCAACGGCGGCGCGCTCAATGCGCGATCGCCGCATCATGCAGCTGTTCTTCTATCATTCCTGAGATAGCCGACATCCGTTGCATGCTGCATACTATCAGTGTACGCCGCAATCGCGTCACACGAATCACGCGTTGCTGCAGACGGGCGAAACCCCGGAGATCCCAAATGGAAACGCTGGCCTTCATCGTTGCAGCATTCCTCGACCCCCTGCAGGCGGGGATCGTACTTGCGGTGCTCTGCCTTTATCAACGACCGATGCCGATACTCGTGTCGGCTCTTGTCGCCGTCGTGGCGTCCGAAACCATCATGGCCTTCGCCGGTCCAGGCTACCTGTGGGGTGAACTGATCGCGCCTCGACTGCTGGCTGCGCTGTTGCAGGCGAGCACGCTGTACTGGGTCGTGCGCTTCGTCCTCAGGCGCGTCCACCGTGGCGCCGAACCGAGTGGGGAGAAGCACCGGATAACCGTCGCGGCCTCGCAATAGCCGTCAGCGCGAGCAGTACCTCAAAGGCGCGCTGTGCTTTCGCTCTCACTTGACCGATTGATGCATGAGGCTCTTGGCAATTTCGAACAAATGTTCGTAAGCGGACGAAATTGTCCGTGGCCAGCGTGAGTGAGAATCGCTTACCAGGAGGAAGCCGCGGACTTCCCGTGCGGCGCCAACTGACGGCCACCCCGGCCGTGTCTAGCGAGAGCACGTCCCCGCCGTGCTCTCGCCTTTTTTCGCCTACCATCCGTGAGCTCATCTCGCCCGCCACTGCCCATGTGGCAGCTTGTTCCCCGCACCTTAGGTCAAGGTCGCCCGCGGGTCGCGGCGCGGCTGCAACCTTCACTGATGCTGTGCGAGCGCCCCGAATCGCTTAACCCCCTTCGTCCACGCATGACGCATCAGAGGGGTTGGAATGACGCAGTTCCTGGCGGTGTCGAATAGAAAGGGCGGCGTCGGCAAGTCGACCGTCGCGGTGATGCTGGCGCATGCGGCCGCCGCCTGGTCGCAGCGGCGCGTACTGTTGATGGATCTCGACACGCAGTGCAACGCGTCGCTGATGCTGATCGGCGACGTCGGCTGGGAACGCGCCTGCCGCGCCGGCCACACCATCGCCGATTACTTCTTCGACCGCTTCGACAAAGTCGCCGAGGACGAATCCGCTTATGTGGCAAACGACGTCGGCGATGTGGCCCATCCCAGGTTGGCGGGCGGCCGCCTCAGCCTGCTGCCGGGGTCGCAACGCCTGGAGGACATACAGGGCGAGCTGCTGCTCAAGCACTCCAAGAAAGACCTCGAGGCCGACGCGATCGCGGTGCAGGTGCGCGGGCGCATGAAGCGGCTGATGAAACACTTCGGCCACGATTTCGATCTCGTCATCCTGGATTGCCCGCCGGGCCTGTCGTTCGCCGCCTTGGCGGCGCTGGATCTCGCACACCATGTCGTTGTGCCCTTCCGACCCGACTTCGTTTCGCAGTTCGCGCTTGATCGGGTGGCGATGCTGATAGAGCGGGTTGAGACGGCCGAGCAACTCGCCAGCATTTGCTTGGCCGAGCGGCGTTACTCGTGCCTCGCCAACTGCCTAAAGGGTACCGGTCACGAACGGCTGCTGATCGACCAGTTGACGCTCGATCATCCGCTGTTGAATACCCGGCTGCCGATGCTTGACAGCATTGCGCGCGCCTTCGATTGGGATGAAACTAAGCAATCGCTCGAGCAGAAGTACGCCGACGCCGTTCCCTACCTGCGTGCGCTCCATGACGAGGTGTTCGGCGTGCAGCAGTTGCGGGCGATATCGGCCTAGTGTGAGGTCTGGCGAACCTCAAAACTGGACACTGGCAGAATGCAGAAGAAGACCAGAGCTCTGTCCGGTGCGTCGCAGGACGCCTATTTCCGCCGCGTCTTCAAGGCCTATCCCAATCTGTCCGTCGATGAGCGTGAGCGTCTGGTGCAGCGTCTTCGGCAGGAGATCGCCCAGCTCAGGCTGCGTCGCAGCGCTCGGAGCGAAGCGGAGACACCGAGCCCCGAGGCGCCGACCGTGCGGGCGCCAGCTACACCCGCAGGGGCGAGGGTTGCGGCGGTGCCTGCTGCATCGATATCTGCGAATATTTCGACGCCGTTCGATCCGTTCTCGCCCAACGTGATCGTGGTGGTGCGGACCGCCGGTCGCGATGCGGCGCTGGCGGCGCTGACAGCGATCGACTGCCCCGACAACCTGCGCCTACTGGCTCGCGAGCAGCGTCTCGCCGTGGCCGGGGATCCCACATCGGCCACCGACCTGCGCGCGGCGATCGTCGCCGCAGCCGAGCGGCGCATCGCCAACCGCATGGCCGCGGCCAGCTGACCCGACGAGCGATGGTGCCGTGTCGTACGCCGTATGCCGAGACTGCTCTGCGATCCAGGACAAGGCCGCGGCGTCATGTGCCACGTGCGGCTCGGCCCGGTTGGTTGCCCACGCCGAGCTGCCTAACCTTGGCATCGCCCACATCGATTGCGACGCCTTCTACGCCTCCGTTGAGAAACGCGACGACCCAACATTGGAGGACCGGCCGCTGATCGTCGGGCATGCGGGCGGACGCGGCGTCGTTACGACTGCCTGCTATCTGGCGCGCCTATCCGGCGTGCGCTCGGCGATGCCGATGTTCCAGGCGCTGGAGCTGTGTCCGGACGCGGTGGTGCTGGCGCCCGACATGGCCAAGTACAAGCGTGTGAGCACAACGATTCGCGAGATATTCCTGTCGGCCACGCCGATGGTCGAGCCGGTCTCGCTGGACGAGGCCTATCTCGACCTGACCGATGCGCACCGCATCTCGGCACCGACGGCCGCGCAGGCCCTCGCCGTGATCGGCCGGCGCGTGGAGGCCGAGGTCGGCATCACCGTGTCGATCGGGCTGGCGCCGAACAAGTTCCTGGCCAAGCTCGCATCCGAGTTGCAGAAGCCTGCCGGCTATTCGGTGATCGGCCAGGCGGAGGCGAAGGCATTCCTGGCCAGCCTATCAGTCCGCAAGATCCACGGTGTCGGCGCGGCGACGGCACGGCGTATGGAGGCGGAGGGGATCCGCAGCATCGCCGACCTGCAGGCACACAGCGCCCAACAGCTCGAGGCGCGCTACGGGAAGTTCGGCCGCCGCCTTGCCCACTTCGTTCAGGGCGACGACGAACGCAGCGTCACGCCGCATCGGCCCGTGAAGAGCATTTCCTCGGAGACAACGTTCCGGCGTGACACGGGTTCGGCTGCGGACCTGATCGAGACGGCCCGCGAGTTGTGCGCCGACGTGGCCCGCGCGCTAGAGCGCAAGCGCCTCGCCGGCGGCACGGTAGTGCTGAAGATGAAGACCTCCGATTTCCGTATCCTGACGCGCAACCGGCGCCTCGTGCATCCAACACAGCGCGCCGACGTCCTGCTGGAACATGCCACCTCGCTGGTCGAGAGGGAGGCGGACGGCCGCACGTTTCGCCTGCTCGGCGTCGGCGTTGCCGACCTGCGACCGGCCGCAGAAGCCGATCCGGCCGATTTGTTCGGTTCGTCGGACGCCGAGGCATGGGGCTGGCGCTAAGCGGGCCGGGCATGGAAGATTGCCTCCCGACCGGGATCCAGTTCGCGCGGGATCGAGCGCGCGGACGTTATCAGAGAGGCCACAGATGCGGTTTGTGTCGGCAGAGGAAGTGCGCAAGGCGCTCACGTTTCCCAAACTGGTGGCCGCGCTAGAGGCGGCGCACCGGCGGCCGAAAATCGAAATACTGGACGGCATGCTCGGCAGCGAGAAGGAGCTGTATTTCGCACGCAGCGCGATCGATCCCGGCCGCTTCATGGGCAGCAAGCTCATCACCAGCTTTCCCGCCAACCTGGCCAGCGGAAAGTTGCCAGCCGTGCAAGCCGTATGTGTCCTGTTCGACGGTGGCGACGGGCGGCCGCTGGCGGTGATCGACGGAACTGAGATCACCTACTGGCGAACAGCCGCCGACTCGGCGCTGGGTGCCAAGATCCTGGCACCGCCGACGCCCGAAACCCTGCTGGTCGTCGGGGCCGGTGAAATGAGCCGTTGGCTGGTGCGCTCGCATCGCACCGTGCGGCCTACGCTGCGCCGCGTCCTGATCTGGAACCGGACTCATGAACGGGCGGTGCAGGTAGCAGCGTCGCTGACCCGGGAGGGCGTGGCAGCGGAGGCCACCGCCGACCTCGACGGCGCCATCCCTTCGGCCGACGTGATTACGGCGTGCACGCGCTCGCACGCGCCGCTCATCAAAGGTGCCCTGCTAAGACCGGGCGTACACCTCGATCTGGTGGGCGGCTACACTCCCCAGACGCGCGAGGCAGACGACGAGGCGACGCGGCGCGCTCGTATTTTCGTCGACCGACGCGAGACGGCCTTTGATGGCGTAGGCGACATTCTCCAGCCGATAGCCAACGGGGCTATCAAGGAGAGCGACGTGCTGGGCGACATGTACGACCTGGCGACAGGTAAGGTCACGGGGCGCCTGTCGCCCACCGACATCACTTATTTCAAGAATGCCGGCGGCGGACATCTCGACCTGATGACCGCCGAGGTCGTGTATCGCACGGTCGTTGCCGGGGCGGACGGGTGAACCGATGGCGGAGCCTACACACATCGCCGCCATCGTGCTGGCTGCCGGACGCTCAACGCGCATGGGCGCTGCCAACAAGCTGCTGGCCGACATCGGTGGCAAGCCCATGGTGCGCCATGTGGTGGAGGCCGCGCTCGCCAGTCAGGCGCATCCGGTGCTGGTGGTGACGGGACATCAGGCCGACGAGGTGCGTGCGGCCCTGGCGCGGCTCGATGTCGCGGTCGCGACCAATCCGGACTTCGCAACTGGGCTGAGCAGTTCGCTCAAGGCCGGCATCCGCGCGCTGCCCAAGCACGTCGCGGGAGCCCTCGTGCTGCTGGGCGACATGCCGAGGATTGAGGCGGCGCATCTCGATGCGATGATTGCCGCCTGGGCCTCCGACGCCGGCCAAACGATCGTGGTGCCCGTGCATCAGGGCCAGCGCGGCAACCCGGTGCTATGGCCGGCCGATCTGTTCGACGAGATGCTGGCGCTGGAAGGCGACGTCGGCGCGCGCACCCTAATGATCAGGCACACGCACCGGGTCCGCGAGATCGAGCTTGGCACGGACGCCATAGGCATGGACGTCGACACGCCCGATGCGCTAGCGCGGTTGCGAGATGCAGGCAGGTCGGCTTAGCCGCGCCGCTCGACGCCTGACCCGACACCACGGACATCCGCTCAGAACGACAGCGTCGCAGCGCCCTCTTTGATCTGGGCATGCACCACGCTGGCTCCGGTGATCGTCACGCCCTCAAGAAGGTCGGACTGCTGGTAGCCGCGCGACTGGACGCACGGGGTGCAGGCCCAGACGACGCCGCCCCGCTTCTGGAAGTCCTCGATGGACTTCATCAGCGGATCGAGCGGGGGCACGTGGGTTAGACGCTGGCCACCGCGGCGCACGAGGTCGATGGCTGCGCTGGTAAGAAAAACCGATACCTTCAGCCCCGCCGTGATGCCGCCGTTGGCGATGGTGAAGGCCACGGACGAAAGCTCCGAATCTATGCCTTTGGTCATCAGGATGATGAGTTTGTCAGTTCCTGCCTGCATCATGCTATCCTTCGAAGTTGAGTGTGTGGCGGTGCGTGCGTCGTGTAAGCCGTTGACGGGGTGTGGTCTTTGGCCGGATCGCCGAGAGACTTGATCAATAATCCGACGGGCATTACCGCAGCCCAGCTGGGCGACGACGATGTGCTCTCCCATGTGCTCCGCTGCGTCCGGCTGACCGGCTCACTGCAGTTCTGCTTCATGCCGACCGGCACCTGGCAGACCGAGGGCAAGGGCTCGCTATCGAAGCTCGCGGATGATCCTTCGATTGCCATTCCCTTCCACATCGTGGTGGCCGGCTCCTGCTGGCTGGACTTGGACGGACGCCAGACCATGCTGGGGGCCGGCGACGTACTGGCATTTCCGTTCGGCACCCCACATCAGCTCGGTTCCGGTACGGGTGGCCGAAAGATCGCACCGGTGGGCGACCTTCCGCCCAAGCCCTGGCGCGAAGTTCCCATCCTCCGATACGGCGAAGACCAGGGAGCGGTGCGGCTGCTGTGCGGCTATCTGCAGTGCGATGCCATGCGGTTCCGCCCGCTGCGTGACACCTTGCCAGCGTTGATGCACGTGAGGACGGCCGGCGCCAGCGACGCCGATTGGCTGCGTGCAACCATCGATCAGATGGTGCGGGAGGTGGACAGACCGCAGGCAGGCGCTCTGTCCATGCTGGAGCGGCTGACCGAGATCACCTTCATCGAACTGCTTCGACATCAGGTGATTGCCTCGCCGGCCGGCTCGGTCGGATGGCTGGCGGCATTGGCCGACCCCGCGCTGGCACGATGCCTGTCGGTAATTCACGACGATCCGCGGCGCGATTGGTCCGTGCCGGATCTGGCCGCGGTGTCAGCCCTGTCGCGCAGCACCTTGGCGGAGCGCTTCGAGGCCGTGCTGGGCACGTCCCCCATGCGCTACCTGCGTGAATGGCGGCTGTACCTTGCCAGCATGGCGCTCACCACCAGCGGCAGGGCGATTGCGGCCATCGCACACGATGCGGGCTACGGAACCGAGGCGGCGTTCAACCGCGCCTTCTCGCGCACCTTCGGCGTACCGCCGGCCGCCTGGCGCCAGGATGCCAGGCGACTGGCGCGAGGTGGCTGAAGGGGCAAATGGGTCCCGGAGCATCGCTCACGCGACGCCCGGGGATGACAGGCCTACTTCTTATTCAGCCGCGCGATCAGGCTGGAGGTGTCCCAGCGGCCGCCGCCCATCTTCTGCACCTCGGCGTAGTAGCCGTCGATGAGTGTGGCGACATCGACCTTGGCGCCGTTGCGCTTGGCTTCCTCCATGATGATGCCGAGGTCCTTGCGCATCCAGTCGACGGCGAAGCCGAAGTCGAACTTGCCCTCGTTCATGGTCTTCCAGCGATTGTCCATCTGCCAGGACTGGGCTGCGCCTTTGCCGATGGTTTCCATCACCTTTGCGATGTCGAGGCCGGCGCGTTGCGCAAACGCGAGCCCCTCGGAAACACCCTGCACAGTGACGGCAACGCAGATCTGGTTGACCATCTTGGTGAGCTGGCCGGCGCCGGCCGGCCCGATCAGCGTGGCCATGCGTGCATAGTTGTCGATCACGGGCTTGGCCTTGTCGAACGGCGCCTGGTCGCCGCCGATCATCACAGTCAGCGCCCCGTTCACGGCGCCGGCCTGGCCGCCGGACACCGGCGCGTCGAGGAAATCAAAGCCCTTTGCCTTGGCGTCGGCGTAAAGCTCGCGCGCGACATTGGCGGATGCGGTGGTGTTGTCGATGAACACCGCACCTTGCTTGACGGCATTGAAGGCGCCCTTACCGCCGGTAGTCACCTCGCGCAGGTCGTTGTCGTTGCCGACGCAGCAGAAGACGAAGTCGGCATCCCTGGCCGCATCCGCCGGCGTGGCCGCCGTCTTGCCGCCGTACTCCTTGGCCCACGCCTCGGCCTTGGCGCCGTTGCGGTTGTAGACGACGAGATCGTGACCACCCTTCTTGCGGATATGCCCCGCCATCGGATAGCCCATCACGCCCAGGCCGATCCACGCCACTTTCGCCATCTTGCGTCTCCTCATGAGGGATTTTCAGAGGCGACTAATAGCGAAAGGCGGCCCGCTTGTCAGGCCGCCTTGACATTGGGTGGATGGGTTGGCTTGAAACGGTCGTTAGCGGCACGGATGCGCACTGGCGGTGCAGATCACCTTGAGCTTGCGCGTCCGGCAATCCAGCTCCTGGCCCCTAGACCGCTCCCAGTTGGCAAATTGCGGGCCGAATTCGGCTGCGACCTGCTGTGACCAGTTCTCCACCGCCCGGTCCATCCCCTGCCGCTTGTCCTTGTTGGAGAACAGCTTGATGCCGGCCGTCCCACGCGTGGTGATGCGATCCATGCAGCGCTCACCCCACCGATGCGGGCCTGGCCTGCGCTCGAACCGTTCGTAGGACCAGGACTGCGCCTGGGCCAGCGGAGCATCGAAACCGAGCACCAGCGCAACGGCGCCGACCACGAGTGCGAGCCTGGTCATATGACGGGTGATCATGCTGGATGCTCCTGGAGCGTGTTGGGGGCAAGATGAGATCTGGTGAGGGCACCTGCTAGCGCCAGAATGGCCGCTTGCGACGGCGCATTTGTGACCATCATCGCTGGTCCATCCAGGGCAGCGAGATGAACATGCCAACCCTGCGCTCGGGCGAGGATGGCACACCGATGACGGCAGCGCCGAGAAATGCCACTACGGCGGCGAGGGCGAGAAGGGCGATCTTAACGTACACGTGACGGCTCCGAAGGCGGCCCGCATATGCGATGTGGCGAGCCATACCCTTGCGTTTATCCGCCTGCGGTTGAGGCCACGCTGAATGCGACATTTACCCGCCGTTCACGCACGCCCCGAGTTGACCCGACACTTCCGGACCGTGTGGGCAGGTAGGTCAAGAATTCGCCAGGACACAGCGGCACGGCTGGCCTAGATTGCGCGAACCTGAGCGAGGCCAAGCCGTGACGACCCATCAGCCTGCTTCCGCGTCCGCAAAAAAACTGCCCGTCACGCTGGATGACGTGGAGACAGCCCGTGCGCGTGTGATCGGCGCCATCGTCGACACCGACTGCAACTGGAGCCGCACGCTGTCCGAAATCCTCGGCTGCAAGACCTGGCTCAAGTTCGAAAACCAGCAGTTCACGGCCTCCTTCAAGGAGCGCGGCGCAATCAACCGGCTCTCTGCCCTGTCGGCTGAGGAACGCCAACGCGGCGTCATCGCCATGTCGGCTGGCAACCATGCACAGGGCGTGGCCTATCACGCGCATCGGCTGGCCATTCCGACAACCATCGTCATGCCGGTGAACACGCCGACCGTGAAGGTGATGAACACCCGCCGGCACGGCGCCGAGGTCATCCTATTCGGCGAGACCGTCGAGGAGGCAGCGCAATTCGCGCACGAGCACGGCCGCCAGCACGGGCTGACGTTCGTGCACCCCTATGACGACCCGCTGGTGATCGCCGGCCAGGGCACGCTGGCGCTGGAGATGTTGGGCACCGCCCCCGAGATCGACACGCTGATCGTACCGATCGGCGGCGGCGGGCTAATCTCGGGGATCGGTGTGGCGGCCAAGGCGCTCAAGCCCGGCATCCGCCTGATCGGCGTGGAAGCGGCGCTCTATCCCTCCATGTACAACGTCATCAAAGGCACCAACCTGCCGATGCGCGGCGACACGCTTGCCGAGGGCATCGCCGTGAAGGCGCCGGGCCGCATCACGCAGGCGATGGTGCGCGAGCTGGTCGACGACATCGTGCTGGTGACGGAGCCCGAGATCGAGCATGCCGTGAGCCTGCTTATCAATATCGAGAAGACGGTGGTGGAGGGCGCCGGCGCGGCTGGGCTTGCTGCAGCTCTCAAGATGCGCGACCGTCTCGTCGGCCGCTGCGTCGGCCTCGTGCTGTGCGGCGGCAACATCGACACGCGGCTGCTCGCCAGCGTTCTAACCCGCGAACTCGCCCGCGAGGGGCGGCTCAGTCGGCTCACCATCGACCTGGTGGATCGGCCGGGCACGCTCGCCAAGGTCGCCAACATCCTGGGTGAGGCAGCGGCCAACATCGTCGAGGTCTCCCATCAGCGCGTATTCTCCGACCTGCCGGCGAAGGGCGCGCTGCTCGAGGTGGTGATCGAAACGCGCGACCGCGCGCATCTCGAAGAGACCGTCGGCAAGCTCAGGGCTGCCGGCATAAAGGTCGAGGTCAAGAGTAATCCCGGCGGCAACCATCCATCCGACGGACCATGAGGACCATCGGCCTGATTGGCGGCATGAGTTGGGAGAGCACGCGCATCTACTACGATGCGATCAACGTCGAGGTGCGCACGCGGCTCGGCGGGCTGCACTCGGCCAAGTGCATCCTGCATTCGCTGGATTTCGCACCCATCGCCGAGATGCAGGCGGCCGGCAAATGGGGGGAGGCGGGGCAGGTGCTGGCGGGCGCTGCCCGCGATCTGGAACGCGCCGGAGCCGAGGTGCTCGGCCTGTGCACCAACACGATGCATAAGGTCGCCGGGCACATAACTGCGGCTACCGCCGTCCCGTTCGTGCACATTGCAGACGCCACCGCTGGGGCACTGCACAAGGCCGACCGCCGCGCCCCCTACCTGATGGCCACCCGCTTCACCATGGAGCAGGACTTCTACACCGGCCGGCTCCAAGCGCAGGGTTTGCAGGTCATCGTGCCGGAGCCGGCCGACCGGCTGGAAATTCACCGCATCATTTACGAGGAGTTGTGCCGGGGCGACAGCAGGCCGTCATCCAGGGCCGCCTACGAGGCTATGACCAAAAAAGCCGGGCAGATCGGCGCCGATAGCGTGCTGCTCGGCTGCACGGAAGTTGGTATGCTGCTCAGCGATCGCAATTCGGCATTGCCGACGTTTGACACCACCTTGATCCACGCGAAGGCGCTGGTCGACTTCGCACTGCAGGAGTGAGGGCTCATGGAAGCCTCGCGCATGATGCCTCGACAGGCCTCGGACATCGACATCCTGCGCGAGTTGGAGCGCAAGGTGCTGTGGCTGTCGTCGTACATGATCCACCACGCCAACCATGAGTCGGACCGCGGCGATGGCCTCAAGGTGGGCGGGCACCAGGCCTCCTCCGCCTCCCTGGTGACGCTGATGACGGCGCTCTATTTCCACGTGCTGCGGCCGGAAGACCGCGTCGCCGTGAAACCGCATGCGAGCCCGGTGTTCCATGCCATCCAGTACCTGCTCGGCAACCAGACGCTCGATAAGCTGCAGAACTTCCGCGCCTTCGGCGGCGCCCAGTCCTATCCTTCGCGCACCAAGGATACGGCCGACGTCGACTTCTCGACCGGCTCGGTCGGACTGGGCATCGCCGAGACCGGCTTTGCCAGCCTGGTGCAGGACTACGTGCACGCCAAGGACTGGAAGCCCGCGTGGCCCAGGGGCCGCATGATCGGCATCATGGGCGATGCCGAGATCGACGAAGGCAACGTGCACGAGGCGCTGCTTGAGTACTGGAAGCATGGCCTCGAGAACTGCTGGTGGATCATCGACTACAACCGCCAGAGCCTGGACTCGGTGGTTTCCGACCGCCTGTTCATGAAGATGGCCGGCCTGTTTGAGAACCTCGGCTGGAAGGTGGTGCTCCTGAAGTACGGCAAGCTGCTGCAGGCTGCGTTTGCCGAGCCCGGCGGTCAGCGGCTCAAGGAATGGATCGACGACTGCCCCAACCAGCTCTACTCGGCGCTGGTGTTCCAGGGCGGCGCGGCCTGGCGCCGTCAGCTGGAGGAGGATCTGGCGATCCATCCCGACGCGCTCGCCATCGTACGCCGGCATGACGATGCCGAGCTCGCGCGCCTGATGACCAACCTGGGCGGACATGATCTCGAGACGATCCTGGAAGGTTTCGCGGCGGCGCCGACCGATCAGCCGGTTTGCTACATCGCCTACACCATCAAGGGCTTTGGCCTGCCCTTCCAGGGCCACAAGGACAACCACGCCGGGCTGATGACCAAGGCGCAAATGCAGGAGCTGCGGGCGCGCGAGGGCATCAACCAGGGCGAGGAATGGGACCGCTTCGCGGGCCTGTCCGCACCGCAGGCAACGGTGGAGAATTACCTGCGCAGGGTCGCATTTGTGCAGCGCGGGCGGCGCAGGCTGCAGGCTGCACGTATACCCGTCACGCCGTTCCCGAAGCTCGAGGTCAAGGGGCAGGCGACGACCCAGGCCGGCTTCGGGCGGGTGCTGGATGAGATCGCGCGGGCAGGCGGTCCGCTGGCCGACCGCATTGTCACGACGTCACCGGACGTGACGGTATCCACCAACCTCGGGGCCTGGGTGAACCGGCGCGGCCTGTTCTCGCTCGCTGACCACGAGGACGTGTTCAAGAAGCGCGGCCTGCTCTCCCCGCAGAAGTGGGAGATGAGCGCCAAGGGTCAGCACTTCGAGCTCGGCATTGCCGAGATGAACCTGTTCCTGATGCTCTCCGCGCTGGGGTTGTCCCACACACTGTTCGGCGAGCGGCTGCTGCCCGTGGGCACGCTGTATGATCCGTTCGTGTGCCGCGGTCTCGATGCGCTGAATTACGCCTGCTACCAGGATGCCCGCTTCATTGTTGCCGGCACGCCGTCGGGATTGACGCTGGCACCGGAAGGCGGCGCGCACCAGTCGATCGGCACGCCGCTGATCGGCATGGCGCAGGACGGGCTTGCCTCGTTCGAGCCGGCCTATGTCGATGAGCTGGCCGTCATAATGGAGTGGGCGTTCGACTACATGCAGCGCGGCGGTGACGAGGACAAGGAGAAGCGCTGGCATCGCGACGAGAAGGGCGGATCGGTGTATCTGCGCCTGTCGACGCGGCCGATCGATCAGTTGACCCGCAGCATGACGCCGGATCTGCGCGGGGAGATCATCGACGGCGCCTACTGGATGCGCCGGCCCGAGCCCGGCACCGGGCTTGCCATCGTCTACACGGGCGCGGTGGGGCCGGAGGCAATCGAGGCGGCCGGCCTGCTCTCGGAGGACCGGCGGGTGGGCGTGTTGGCGGTAACCTCGGCGGACCGCCTCTCAGCGGGCTGGCATGCGGCCCAGCGCGCCCGCGAGCACGGCGACCGCAATGCCCGCGCACATGTGGAGACGCTGCTGGCGCACCTGCCGCGTGACGCCGGCATCATCACCGTCACGGACGCCTATCCGGAGGCGCTGTCCTGGATCGGCGGCGTGGCCGGCCATCGCGTGCGGGCGCTCGGCGTCGAGCACTTCGGCCAGTCGGGCTCGCTGTCGGAGCTGTATGGCCACTACGGGCTCGATGTGAACTCCATCCTGGCCGCGGCCGAAGGCCTGAGCGGACGGCCGGTTCGCTACCGCTTCCTGCAGAACTAGCGAGCCTCACTCCTGCCGACACGTCGGCGGCTGTTTGGGATCGAGCCGAGACCCCTAACTCGAGGCGAGGCTGGCTCGGGCGCTGCCCCGAACCAGATCAGCCCAAGACCGACGGGCCCAACGAGCCGCCTGGAGCGTAGCGACCTCCATAGCGGTGCCCCGCGCCTCAGGCCGCCTCGGCCTCGAACACGTGGCCGGAGAGCTCCTTGCCCTGGCCGGAGGCGAGGTAGAGAGCCAGGGCGGCGATGTCGGGCTCACCCCACGGGCTCGCCTGGAAAGGCAATTGCACCGATGGTGCGATGGCATTGAAGCGGATGCCACGGGCCGCCCACTCCTGGGCCTGGCTACGCGTCATGGCCGCGAGCGCGCTGCGCGCCACGGTCGCGAACGCGTGCGCAGCGCCCGGCCGGTGCGCAGCGAGGGTGGCGACGTTCAGGATCAGACCGTCGGCGTAGCACAGCGACATGCGGTTGGCGGCGATCTTGGACAGCAGGCATGGCAGCAGCAACTGCTGCGCCACCATGCGCTCAACGGTTGACGCGCCGGCCGCCGGGTCAAGGCGGTCAGCGTCGAGCGGCACCAGGTTGATGACGGCGTCAAGCCTGCCGAACGACTGGGCGACGGCGCGCGAGAACTGCACGATGCCTTCGGAATCGTTGTCGATCGGCCCGTACACCTCGACATCGAGCGCATGCGGCGCCACCACCTCGGCCACGCACTGCATGGCCTCGCTCTCCTCCGCGAACTGCAGGATGAGGCGCGCCTTGTGCTCGGCAAAGGCACGCGCGACATCGACGCCGGAGGAGCTGGAAACCCCGGTGATAAGTACGCGCTTGCCGGCAAGTTCGGGGTATGCGGGAGCCTCATAGGCTCCCTCGATAACACTCATCAACATCGTTTCCTCCTGGGCGGCGACGCGGGGCAGGTTCTGGCGGCGTCGCCGTTACGCATCTGGTGCCGATTCGCCTAACAAGACCTGAATGGGCCCCCCGATTCGGGTCCTCGTGCGCCGGAATCGGCGCGTTTACCCGGCGCC
This sequence comes from Hyphomicrobiaceae bacterium, assembly GCA_035762425.1. Classification (GTDB taxonomy): domain Bacteria; phylum Pseudomonadota; class Alphaproteobacteria; order Rhizobiales; family Hyphomicrobiaceae; genus AWTP1-13. The sequence goes on from DASTOW010000051.1 coordinate 14,499, forward strand.
TGTGTGGCAGACTTGGGGCGGGTCTGCCAAGGCTCAGAAAATCGCCCGCGCGCCACCCGCGACAGTGCGCCCAGACGCTGTTGCGCAGGTAACAGTCAGCGCTGCCGAATGCACCTAGGACGGGCTTCTCTGAGCCAAGGAGAAGTCGCATGTGCGTTTATATCCGACCGGCCCTACCGACCGATCACGCCGCGATTGTCGGCCTCGTGCGCAGCGAGCGACTGAACCCCAACGGTCTCGACTGGCCAAACTTCGTGGTGGCGACCGAGCAGGACCGCTTGATCGGGGCCGTGCAACTGCGATGTCACAAGGATGGAGCACGCGAACTCGGATCTCTGGTCGTCGAAAGGGGTAGCCGTGGCAGAGGCTTGGCCACGCGGCTCGTCGGCAGCCTGCTGGCGGCCAACCCGGGGCGAATCCTGATGATCACCAGCAAGCAGCATGCACCCTACTACTCGTCCTGGTGCTTTCGCCCCATTGCGGCATTCGACGCGCCCGCCAGTGTCAGGCGCAACTACTGCCTCGGTCAAATCATAGGGGGAGCGTTCGCCTTGCTGCAGCGCAGACCGATCAATCGGCTCGTGATTTTGGACCGCACGGGCTGAGAATGCAGGCCTGCCCGGCATCCCATGCGGTTGGCGATGGGCACACCCCCTGCTAGAACAGGGCCAATCATTCACCGCCCATCTGACCGGAGAGTGCCATGGCCCCGCTCGACATGAAGCCCAATGAACTGGAGCCCTACTGGGTGCCGTTCACAGCCAACCGGGCCTTCAAAAAGCGCCCGCGCCTGTTCTCGGGCGCCAAGGGCATGCACTACTTCAAGCCCGACGGCGCCAAAGTTATCGACGCCACGTCTGGGCTATTCTGCGTGAATGCCGGCCACTGCCGCGAGCCGATCGTGAAGGCCATCCAGGAGCAGGCGGCCAAGCTCGATTATTCGCCGGCCTTTCAGTACAGCCATCCCAAGGTATTCGAGTTGGCCTCGCGCCTTGCCCTGCTGGCGCCCGGCGACCTTGACTACGCGTTCTTCTCCAATTCCGGCAGCGAGGCAGTCGACACGGCGCTCAAGATCGCGCTCGGCTACCACAAGGCCCGCGGCGAGGGCGCCCGTACCCGTTTCATTGGCCGCGAGCGCGGCTACCACGGCATCGGCTTCGGCGGCATCTCAGTGGGTGGCATGGTTGCCAACCGCAAGCAGTTCGGCAACATGCTGACAGGCGTCGACCACCTGCCCGCCACCTACGACCGCTCCAAGCAGGCCTTCAGCCGCGGCGAGCCGGAGTGGGGCGCGCATCTGGCCGACGAGCTGACCCGCCTCATCAACCTGCACGATGCCTCCACCATCGCCGCCGTGATCGTCGAACCGGTGGCCGGTTCGACCGGCATCCTGGCGCCGCCCAAGGGTTATCTGGAAAAGCTGCGCGAGATCACCTCCAAGCACGGCATTCTGCTGATCTTCGACGAAGTCATCACCGGTTTCGGTCGGCTCGGGCACTGCTTTGCCTCCGAACGCTATGGCGTGACGCCCGACATGTTCACGTTCGCGAAGGGCGTCACCAACGCCGCCGTGCCAATGGCCGGCGTGATGGCCTCCAAGGCCATCTACGACGCCTTCATGACCGGGCCCGAGCACATGGTCGAGCTGTTCCACGGCTACACCTACTCGGGCCATCCGCTGGCAGCGGCGGCGGGCCTCGCCACCCTCGACATCTACAAGGACGAGGGCCTGTTCGAACGCGCCCAGAAGCTGGAGAAGCCGTTCGCCGACGCCATGCACAGCCTGAAGGGCGAGCCGAACGTGGTCGACATCCGCACCGTCGGCCTGCTGTGCGGCATCGATCTTGAGTCGATCGCTGGCAAGCCGGGCTTGCGCGGTTACGAGGCGACCGAGCGCATGTACCATGACCTCAACCTGTATGTGCGCGTGGCCATGGACACGCTGGTCGTCGCTCCGCCGCTGATCGCAACCGAGGCTGACATCGCCGAGATCCGCGACGGCATCGCTAAGGTGCTAAAGCTGGTGGCGTAGCGACTGCAGCGTCGTCACCAACGAGCGGGCAGCCGACGGGCTGCCCGTTTCATTTTGTCAGGCCCGTCCTCCAAAGATGAGGTCGAGCGGCCCGCGCGGCGCCGGCGCGTATACTCGATCGCGGCTGCGAGGCCGCTTTGGCTGCCACAGAATGCGGCGCAGCCAAGCCATACCAGCGCGCCACACCTTGGACCGCTCGCGGTGCGCGCGCCGCTTCACCTCGGCGTGCAGAGCCTCGCGATCCTGAGCCGACAGTGCGGCCAGCTCGACCTGCAGTAGATCAACTTCACGCCAGTTGCGCATATTCATCTCCCTTGTTTGGCCGTCACCGCGGCGTGCCGCGCGGCTGTGCGGGAGGCTTTACAGATCGCATTTCATGCTGGAAAATGAATAATAATGATCATTATCATCTTGGATTTGGAACGATGGATCTCGTTGACCTGCACGTGTTCCGCACCGTTGTCAGCGCCGGCGGCATTACCCGCGCTGCCGAACAATTGCATCGTGTGCAATCCAACGTGACGACGCGCATCCGCCAGCTGGAAGACGACCTCGGCGTGCAACTGTTCATCCGCGAGGGCAAGCGCATGCATGTCTCGCCCGCCGGCCGCACGCTGCTCGGCTACGCGGATCGCCTGCTCGATCTCGCCCGCGAGGCCCGCGAAGCGGTGCATCAGGAACACCCAAGCGGACTGCTGCGGCTGGGCGCCATGGAAAGCACCGCAGCCGTGCGACTGCCCAAGCCGCTCAGCGAATATCACCGGCGCTACCCGGCGGTGACGCTGGAGTTGCGCACCGGCAATCCCGGCCAGCTCGCTACGGCCATCCTGGAGGGAGAGATAGACGCTGCACTCGCCGCCGAGCCGATTGCCGAGGCGCCGTTCGAGAAGGTGGCGGTGTTCGTGGAGGAGCTGGTCATTATCGCTCCCGCCGGGCATCCGCCAATCAAATCGGCGCGCGACACACGCGAGGGCACCATCCTGGTATTCGAGGCCGGTTGTCCGCACCGCCGCCGCCTCGAGGAGTGGTTCGCGCGTACCGGCGAAAGCCCCGGCCGACGCGTCGAGATGTCGTCCTATCACGCCATGCTTGGCTGCGTGATCGCCGGCATGGGTCTGTCTCTGCTGCCAAAGAGCGTGCTCGACGCCTACCCCGAGCGAAAACGTCTCGGTGTGCATAACCTGCCGGCCGGTCAGCAGCGCGCGCAGACGGTGCTGTTCTGGCGCAAGGGGGCTGATTCGCCCAAGTTGCGCGCC
>DASTOW010000052.1:0-7040 GCA_035762425.1 Hyphomicrobiaceae bacterium
CAGCAAGGACCACTCTCACAAACAGGAGACTGATCATGAAGACCATCCTCTCCGCCATTGTTGCTCTGTCGGTTCTGACCGGCGTCGCGGCTTCGGCCAACGCGTTCGATGCCAAGAGCTTCTACGAGCAGCTCGAGCGCAGCGCCCGCTAACGGCCTGCCGACCACCAGGATCAACGAGGCCCGCGTGCCCACCACGCGGGCCTCCTGACGTTTGCTGCATCAATTGGGATTCTTGGCCCGGGCGCCGAACTCGGATAGCGTTGCGCCAGACGCATGTCAGGAGCGGCTATGAACGCGCACGCCAAGATCGGCCATTCCGCCTGCCCGCACGACTGCCCCTCGACCTGCGCGCTCGATGTCGAGCTGCGCGATGATGGCCGCATCGGCCGCGTGCATGGGGCACAGGACAATAGCTACACGGCCGGAGTAATCTGCGCCAAAGTGGCACGCTATGCCGAGCGCATCCATCATCCAGACCGCCTCCTGCATCCGCTACGCCGCGTTGGGCCGAAGGGCTCCGGCCGCTTCGAGCGCATCTCCTGGGACGATGCGCTCGACCTGACCGCAGAGGCGATGCTGGCGGCCGAGCGCGGCTACGGGCCCGAGGCCGTCTGGCCCTACTACTACGCCGGCACGATGGGCCTTGTGATGCGCGATGGCATCAATCGCCTGCGTCACGCCAAGCGCTACTCGCAGATGTATCAGTCGATCTGTACGACGCTGGCCTGGACTGGCTTCATCGCCGGCACCGGCAAGCTGGCCGGTGTCGACCCGCGCGAAATGGCCAAGTCCGACCTGGTGGTGATCTGGGGCACGAACCCGGTCAACACGCAGGTCAACGTGATGACGCATGCCATGCGCGCCCGCAAACAGCGCGGTGCCAAGATCGTGGCGGTCGACATCTACCAGAACGGCACCATGGAGCAGGCCGACCTGGCGCTGTGCCTGAAGCCCGGTACCGACGGCGCGCTCGCCTGCGCCGTCATGCACGTGCTGTTCCGCGACGGCCATGCCAATTGGCCCTACCTCGAGCAATACACGGACTGCCCGCGCGAGCTGGAAACGCATCTGCGCGACAAATCTCCACAGTGGGCGAGTGCGATCACAGGGCTGACGGTCGATGCGATCGAGACCTTCGCGCGCATGGTCGGCACCACGCCGCGCAGCTACTTCCGGCTGGGGTACGGTTTCGCGCGCCAGCGCAACGGCGCGCACAATATGCATGCGGCGCTGTGCATCCCGGCTGTCACCGGCGCCTGGGCGCACGAGGGCGGTGGCGCCTTCCACAACAACGGCGCCATCTTTCACTGGAACAAGTCGCTGATCGAGGGCCTCGATGTCGCCGACGCGAGCGTGCGCACGCTCGACATGTCGCGCATCGGCCCGGTGCTGACCGGCGATCCCTACGATATCAAGGGCGGACCGCCGGTCACGGCGATGATCATCCAGAACATGAACCCGGTGCAGGTCGCTCCGGAGCAGCGCAAGGTGAAGGCCGGTTTCGCGCGCCAAAACCTGTTCGTGGCCGTGCACGAGCACTTCATGACGGCCACCGCGCAGATGGCCGACGTGGTGCTACCGGCCACCATGTTCCTCGAGCACGATGACGTCTACCAGGCCGGCGGCCAGCAAAGCATCCTGCTGGGGCCAAAACTCGTGCAGGCACCGGGCGAGTGCCGCACCAACCATGACGTAATCTGCGCACTGGCCAAGCGCGTCGGCGCCAAGCATCGCGGGTTCGCCATGAGTCCGCGCGAGATCATCGATTGGACATTGCAGAACTCGGGCTGGGGCACGCTCGCCGAGCTTGAGGAGAAGAAGTGGATCGACTGCCAGCCTGAGTTCGACACGGCGCACTACGTCGGCGGCTTCGGCTACTCTGACAAGAAATTCCGCTTCAAACCGGACTGGCCCCGCGTCCCGGCCGGGCGCAGCTTCGACTGGGGGCTAGGGCGCGAAATGCCGGCGCTGCCCGATCACTGGGACGTGATCGAGAAGGCGGACGCTAAGCATCCGTTCCGCCTCGCCACGTCGCCGGCGCGCGACTATCTCAACTCGTCATTCAATGAGACGCCCACTAGCCGCAGGCGGGCGGGACCGCCGCGCGTCAAGATGCATCCCGACGATCTGGCGGCGCTGGGCATCGCGGATGGTGCACGCGTGCGCATGGGCAACGAGCGCGGCGAGATCACGCTGGCTGCCGAAGCCTTCGCGGGCGTGCTGCACGGAGTGGTGATCGTCGAGAGCATCGCGCCCAACGACCAGTTCGAGGGCGGGGAGGGCATCAACACGCTGACCAGCGCCGTGCAGGGCGCCCCCTATGGCGGCGCGCCGTTCCACGACAACCATGTGTGGGTGCAGCCGGCGTAGACCGCACGCGCGTCGCATGGCCGACCCGCGCGCCATGCCGTGCTCATGGCTCGAGCACAAATTGGGCGCGCTCGTCGGCTTCCCCATCCCGACGAGGCTGGATAGGGTGCTGTGTGGCCATCGCCGGTAACGGCCCTGTTGCCGAGGGGATCGACCAGCTGGCAAATGTGGACTCGTGAGTGTTGGGCGACGCACCGGGTCGGTGTCATGTCCAGGGAGAAATGCCATGCCGAAATCGGGTGTCAGCTACGTCAATCCGCCGAGCGCCGGACCGGCGCAGGGCATGTACAGCCACGTGGCGCGCATGACGCCGGGCGAGATTGCCTTCATCGCTGGCCAGGTTGCGATCGATGCCAGCGGCACGCCTGTGGGTGTCGGCGACGTCGCGGCGCAGGTGCCGGTGGTGTTCGACAACCTAGGCAAGATCCTCAAGGATCTGGGCGCCGACTTCGAGGCGGTCGTGCAGTTCACGACCTATCTCACCAGCGCCGATTACATCCCAGCCTTCATGGCCGCGCGCGCAGCCGTGTTCCCCACAATGTTTCCGGGCGGCAAGTATCCGCCCAACACGCTGCTGATCGTTGGTCGCCTGGTGAAGCCCGAGTTCCTGATCGAGGTGGAAGCCATCGCGCGCCTGCCCGGCTGATGGTTTGACGCGCGGGCGAGCAGCGGCCGTCTGTAACAAAGCCCCTTTCACGTTGCGGAAGGCTCGCGTTACTATCCGCCCGTTGCAGCGAACCGCGCGTGAACCCATGCCTGCTCCCAGCCCCTATGGCCGCATCAAGGCCCAGCCTCCGTACGCTGCCTCTGGGCAAATGATCGGCCTGCTCGGCGGCTCCTTCAATCCGCCCCACGCCGCGCATCGCCTGATCAGCGAGACCGCGCTCAAGCGGCTCGGGCTGGACAAGGTCTGGTGGATCGTTTCACCGGGCAATCCTCTGAAGAACAGGGCCGAGCAGGCGCCGCTGGCCGAGCGCATGGTGCTGGCTCGCGCCATCGCCAAGAACCCGCGCATCGAGGTCACCGACTTCGAGGCGGACCTGCCGACGCCCTATACGGCCTCCACCATCGCCTTCCTGAAGCGGCGCAGCCCGCTGGTGCGCTTTGTGTGGATCATGGGCGCCGACAACCTCGCCACGTTCCACCGCTGGCAGAACTGGCGCGAGATTTTCACGACCGTGCCGATCGTTGTGGTCGATCGGCCCGGCTGGCGCCTGAAGGCGCTGGCCTCCAAGGCGGCGCTGGCCTTTGCCGACAAGCGGGTGCCAGAGGCCGACGCTCGCGTATTGCTGCACGCACCGGCCCCCGCGTGGACGTTCTTGACCGGACCCCTGTCACACCTGTCTTCGACGGCACTGCGCGGCAAGGCCAAGGCCCGACCCGCCAGTGTGGCAAAAAAGTCGCATCCATCGTCCGAGCTTCCCCGGCGCCGGGACAAGCCTGCCGAGAATGGCCCCGGCAAGGGCCGCCAGATCGCCAACGGGGCGGATTGAGCCCCCCGCAAAGCCCGGCGTGGGACTTGAAACAGCGGGTACCGACTGTCTATCTTTATTGAGCGAATCTCTGGTCGAGCTTCGTTCCCGACGCCCGGGCAGGCTTGCATTTGAACCGGGCGTTCCCTCCCCACTGGGGTTTGATGACGAAAGGATATCCAGCACAAGATGCCAAGCGCACTTGAGGGTGCTCGCAAGAGCACGCCTCCGGCCGAACTCGTGCCCAGCCACGACTCGGAAGCCCTACTCGCCAACCTGACGGCCTGGCTCGATGACGCCAAAGCCGAGAACGTGGTGGCGATCGATATCAAGGGTAAGTCTTCCATCGGCGACTACATGGTGATCGCCACGGGCCGGTCGGACCGGCATGTGGGAGCCATCGCCGACCAGCTTCACCGCAAGCTCAAGGAAGCAGGATACGGGCGCGTTCGCATCGAAGGTCAACCGCACTGCGACTGGGTGCTGATCGATGTCGGCGACATCGTCGTGCACGTCTTCCGGCCGGAGGTGCGCGAATTCTACAATCTGGAGAAGATGTGGTCGGCCGAGCGCCCCACCGATCCGGCCAGCGATACGACGACGCACTAGCTGCACCTGCTGACGCTTGGCTTGTTGGCGGGGCGTGTCCCCGCCATCCACACAGCGGCTTGCTTGAACGTTCGGCTCGAGCCGTCCAGGCCGGGCACGCCCGAGGAGGACCACCGGCGTCAGGTCCGGCATGGCACAAATGTCGGCGGAGGCTGGCATGCGCCTGATGATCGCCGCCGTCGGCCGCCTCAAGGACGGGCCGGACCGCGCCTTGCTCGATGTCTACCGTGCACGCTTCGAGGCATTGTCAAAGCGCGTAGCACTGGCACCCGTCGCCTGGCACGAGATCGGCGAAAGCCGGGCCGCGGGCATTGTGCAGCGCAAGCAGGAAGAGGGCGCCGGCCTGCTCAAGCTTGCCCGAGAGGCAGACGCCCTCATCGCGCTCGATGCGCAGGGCAAATCGCTCACGAGCGAGGCATTTGCACGCCACCTTGCGACGGTGCGCGACGGCGGTGCCAAAGCGATGGCCATTCTGATCGGCGGCCCCGACGGTTTAGCTGCGGACGTGCGCGAGGCCGCTCACCTCGTGCTGTCGCTTGGCGCAATCACATTGCCGCACGGGCTCGCCCGCATCGTGCTGGCCGAGCAGCTCTATCGGGCGGCCACCATCCTGGTCGGGCATCCCTACCACCGCGCGTAGAGCGAGATCGCGCACGACGCTAGCCCGTGCGCCTGGCGCTCAGGCTGCGGCTGCCCCGTCGATGGTCGAGGCCGATGCTGCACATCCGAAGCGATCTCGCCCTGGCAGTGCGGCTGCGCGGCACGCCCAATCTTGACAATCACATTCAGGTATAATTAGTGGGGCGCGCCGGCCGATGCGGCGGTGGACCTTGTTCTTGTCGGTCGAGCAATGCCTTGCAGCTTGGCCATGTCCGCTCTTGGCCCGGACATGGGCTCACCCGGACGCATGGGCTCAATTGTGCCTAATGTTATATTATGACGCCTGGTAGAACGCATCGAGACGGAGCGGGTGAGGGGAATGGGCGACGCTTCCTATGGCCATCTATCGAGGCGATGCCGCTGCACCAACGTGCGGTCGCCGTCCAAAATCACGGCAATAGCCAACCTTTGTGCCCTTGCCGCCAGCGCCCTGGCCTCATCATCCCAGGCACAGCAGGGTGAGCCAGCCTCCGGCATCGTGCACCTGCCGCATGACCTGTCGCCGTGGGGCATGTTCCAGTCGGCCGACATGGTCGTGCAGGGCGTGATGATCGGGTTGTTTGTGGCTTCGATCGTGACTTGGACCGTCGGCCTCGCCAAGAGCCTGGAGTTGATCGTGGCCAGCCGGCGCGTGCGTCAGGCATTGCGCCGGATCAGCGGGGAAGGCTCCCTGCCCGGCGCACTGAACCGGCTGGAAGGCCGCGGCGGTCTAGTGCAAACTATGCTTGAGACGGCCGCCGGCGAGGTGCGCTTGTCAGGTGCGGCTCTCGAGCCTGCAGGCGTCAAGGAGCGGGTTGCTTCCCATCTCGCGCGCATCGAGGCGGCCGCCGCTCGCAGCATCGCACGCGGCACTGGCGTGCTCGCCACCATCGGATCGACTGCACCGTTCGTCGGCCTGTTCGGCACGGTGTGGGGCATTATGAACAGCTTCATCGGCATCTCGAAGACGCAGACCACCAACCTTGCCGTGGTCGCACCCGGCATCGCCGAGGCGCTGCTCGCCACGGCCATCGGTCTTGTCGCAGCCATACCGGCGGTCATCATCTACAATCAGTTCGCGCGCTGGACGGCCAGCTACCGGGCGCTGGTCGGCGACAGCTCGGCGCACGTGCAACGACTGGTGTCCCGCGATTTGGATCGGGCCGCCAGCCCGCTACGCGTCATCAAGGCAGCAGAGTAGAGCAATGGCCGGCCGCATTGACGAAGGCGGAGACGATCTCGTAGAAGCGCACGAGATCAACGTGACACCGTTCATCGACGTGATGCTGGTGCTGCTCATCATCTTCATGGTGGCGGCACCTCTGTCGACGGTCGACGTGCACGTCGACCTGCCGGTGTCGACCGCCAAGCCGCAACAGAAACCCGACAAGCCGATCTACCTGACGATCAAGTCGGACCTGTCGTTCAACATCGGCAACGAAGCAATTGCGCGCGCGCAGCTGGTATCCGCCATCGACACGGCGACGCAATCCGACAAAGGCAAGCGGCTGTTCCTGCGCGCCGACCAGACCGTCCCGTACGGCGAGTTGATGAACGTGCTCAACATGCTGCGTGCGGCCGGCTACCTCAAGATCGCCTTGGTCGGACTGGAAGGCATCGGCGATGCCGGCGGACCCGTGGCCGCTGGGACGAACGCCCCGAAGCCGGGCGAGCCGGCGGTCCTCCCGGACAAGCCGCAATGATCCCGAGCGTCGACCTGCTCGAGCCTCGCCGGCGCTGGCTGATGCGCTGGGTCGGTGCGGCGACGCTGATCTGCGCCGTTCACATCGGCGGCGGCAGCCTCGCCATGCTGTACGGCCTCGAGGAGTTCGTCGAGGAGCTTCGCGGCGCAATCGTCGTGGACATCGCGCCAGTTGCCACCACCTTGGAGACGGAGGTGGCCGATGTGCCGCCCGGCGAACTGTCCGAGGCACGCGAGGCGACGCAG
>DASTOW010000053.1:0-2260 GCA_035762425.1 Hyphomicrobiaceae bacterium
TGAAGCCCGACAAGAAGGTGGAGGTCGGCAACGAACCGACACCGCTGGCGCCAGGCTTTCCGCAGCTGACGGAGCCGGCCAGCGATCCATTGTCGGAGGTGGAACGGGTCGAGAAGGCACGCCTTGCCCGCATGGCAGGCCAGGCACGCGAGGCCCAGGTCTTCTTCCGCCTGCAATTGAAGGCGCCGCCGCGCGAGACGGTGGGCATGGAGGTGCGGACGCAGGCGACGCGGCCGGCGGTGAAACCGCCTGACGGCGATCTGACAACGGTACTGGCACTCAGCGCTGCAGAGCGCGCTCGCGCCCTGGCAATCGGCGACGCCGACGTGGCGACCAACGACACGAGCGAGCCAACGCGCAGGCTGTCCTTCCTGAAAGCCGGGCCTGACAAAGAAATCTATAATCCGCACGGCTTGCAAAAGCCGGCATCTGCCTATCAGTTGATGGCTGGCACGATCATCGCGGCCGGCCTGGTCAGCGGTCTCAACTCGGACCTGCCGGGCTTCGTCATCGCCCAGGTGACCGAGCACGTCTACGACACGGTGTCGGGTCGCTTCCTCTTGATCCCGCAAGGGGCCCGCCTGATCGGCAAGTACGACAATGTCGTGGCCGTCGGCCAGGAGCGCGCGCTCGTCATCTGGCAGCGCATTATTTTTCCGGATGGCACCTCGGTCGTGATCGACAACCTGCCGGCCACGGACACCGCCGGCTACGCGGGCCTGGCTGACCAGGTCGACCTGCACACGTGGACGCTGCTCAAGGGCGTGGCCCTGGCGACGGTGCTCGGCGTCGGCGGCGAGCTTGCCTTCGGCTCCGCCGACAGCGACCTCGTCACGGCGCTGCAGCAAGCCACGCAATCGACCACTAACCGGGCCGGCCAACGGCTGGTCGAGCGTCAACTCAACGTGCAGCCCACCATCACGGTGCGTCCGGGGTGGCCACTGCGCGTGATTGTGCACAAGGACATCGTCTTGCGGCCCTACCCAATGCCCTCGTCGAATTAAGTCGCGCAACTGGAGAACCAAGCAATGCCTGTGATCGGAAGCTTCGCGGTGGTCAAGGACGGCTATGCCGGCACGATCCGCACCCTCACCCTATCCGCCAAGGTCCGCATGGTGGCCAACGACCGCAAGGAGGCCGAGGGCTCGCCGGATTTTCGCATCATGGCCGGCGCGGCCGAGATTGGTGTTGCCTGGCGCGAGACCAAACAAGGCTCGCAGGAGACCTACCTGCGCGTGAAGCTTGACGATCCGGCACTGCCACAGCCCATCTGGGCCGCCTTGCTGGAGGCCAGCGAGGATGGCGTGGCGCGCCTGCTCTGGCACCGCGAGCAAAGAGACGACGAGCTGTTGAGCTGACGGTGATGCGACCCCGCAATTGCGCAGAAGTGAGCCTCCATGCCCGGAACGCGCCTGACCGCTTGCGTCCTGCTGCCGTTTGCAGCCGGTTACTTCCTCTCCTATCTGTTCCGCACCATCAACGCAGCTATTGCCACCGACTTGGCAGCCGACCTCAATCTCGGAGCCGCCGATCTCGGCTTCCTCACCGCCATCTATTTCCTGGTATTCGCTGCGGTGCAGTTGCCCTTTGGGGCGCTGCTCGACAAGCATGGCCCGAAGACAATTCAGAGCGCCCTGCTGCTGCTAGCAAGTGTCGGGGCGCTCGTGTTTGCGCTCGCCGACAGTCTTGTCGGTCTTGTGATCGGCAGGGCGCTGCTGGCGCTGGGTGTGGCGTTGGCCCTGATGGCCGGCTTCAAGGCGATCGTGCTCTGGTTTCCCCCAGGACGCGTTGTTGGTGCCAACGGTTGGCTGGTAATGCTGGGTGGGCTCGGAGCCGTCACCGCGACCGCTCCCGCGGAGTTCTTCATCCAAGTCATCGGCTGGCGCGGTCTGTTTGCGATGCTGGCCGGTTTGTCGGCGCTGACAGCACTTCTGGTGCTGGTGGTCGTGCCGGACACCTTTGGCCGGCCAGGGCAAAACGGTGCGCGTAGCGCCAGCGTGACGACAATTTACCGGGACGCTCGCTTCTGGCGCATTGCACCGCTGTCCGCCACCGGCATAGGCATTGCCTGGTCCCTGCAGGGGCTGTGGGCCGCAGCTTGGCTGCGCGACGTCGACGGACTTGGTCGCGCGGCCATCGTCCAGCACCTGACGGCAATGGCCATCGCCGTCTGCGTCGCGGCGCTGCTTCTTGGCTCGGTGGCCTATCGTCTGCGCCGTTTCGGCATCGCGACGGAACGTACCCTGGCCCTGACCATCAT
>DASTOW010000054.1:0-17119 GCA_035762425.1 Hyphomicrobiaceae bacterium
CGTTGGATACCGGGGAGCTGTGGCGCATGTCGGTGACGGGTGCGGCGCTGTCGATCGAGGACGGCACCTACTTCGCCGACGTGTCGGGTCCGCGAGCCGCACAGTCGATCGTGCTGCGAGGGGTGTGCGGCGGCACCGCCCGGGTGGCCTGGCGGCTCGAGCGTGTTCGTCAGGGCCGGCCGCTGGATGCCAGCACACGCCGCCGCCTGCGCTCGGAAAAGCGGCAGACCGAAGCAGATGTGCTCTGACCTATCGCAAGCTACCTCACGCCGGCTGTATCGCGTCGATTATCCGTGCTAACCGGCTGATTTAACAGTCTGCGAGGGTGATTGCCATGACCGATGCAAAGATCCGGCGAGCGCTGATCTCGGTGTCCGACAAGACCGGTCTCATCGAGTTCGCCCGCGTGCTCAGCCAGCGCGGCATCGAGCTGCTGTCGACCGGCGGCACCGCCAAGGCGCTGCAGGCGGCGGGTCTTCCCGTCAAGGATGTCGCCGATCACACCGGCTTTCCTGAGATGATGGATGGCCGTCTCAAGACGCTGCACCCCAAGGTGCATGGCGGGCTGCTAGCCATCCGCGGCAACGCCGAGCACGACGCAGCGGCGCGTGCGCACGACATCGCGCACATCGATCTGCTGGTAGTGAACCTCTATCCGTTCGAAGCAACTGTCGCACAACGCGCGCCCTACGACGAGTGCGTCGAGAACATCGACATCGGCGGTCCGGCCATGATCCGCGCTGGCGCCAAGAATCACGCCGGCGTAACGGTGGTAGTGGAACCGGAGGACTACGCGCGCGTGGTGGCGGAGCTGGCCGCCAACGCCGGCGCCACCACGCTCGCTCTGCGCAAGGCGCTGGCCGCCAAAGCCTACGCCCGCACGGCCGCCTACGATGCGGCCATCTCCGGCTGGTTTGCCGCAGAGCTGGGTGAGCGGTCGCCGCCCTGGCGCGCGTTTGCTGGCCGGCTGGCGCAAGAGTTGCGCTACGGCGAGAACCCGCACCAGCAGGCGGCATTTTACGTCTCCGGCGAGCGACGGCCGGGCGTCGCCACCGCCGTCCAGCACCAGGGCAAGGAGCTGTCCTACAACAACCTCAACGACACGGATGCGGCCTTCGAGCTGGTGGCCGAGTTCGACCCAAAGGCGGCGCCGGCGGTCGCCATCATCAAGCACGCCAATCCATGCGGAGTGGCCATCGGCGCCACCTTCGCCGAGGCTTACGCCAAGGCCCTACGCTGCGATCCGGTCAGTGCATTCGGCGGCATCATCGCGCTGAACGGCGCCATTGACGCGGCAACTGCGCGCGAGATCACCAGCATCTTCACTGAGGTGGTGATCGCTCCTGAGGCGAGCGAAGAGGCCAAGATCATCTTCGCCGCCAAGAAGAACTTGCGCCTGCTGACCACCGGCGGGCTGCCCGGTGCGCGCGCGCAGGGCCTGACGTTCCGTTCGCTGGCGGGTGGCTTCCTGGTGCAATCGCGCGACAACGCCGTCGTCGACGATATGGACCTCAAGGTGGTGACCAAGCGCAAGCCGACGCCAGCCGAGCTCGCCGACCTCAAGTTTGCCTTCAAGGTCGCCAAGCACGTCAAGTCGAACGCCATCGTTTACGTCAAGGACGGTGCCACCGTCGGCATCGGCGCCGGCCAGATGAGCCGTGTCGACAGCGCCCGCATCGCGGCGTGGAAATCGCTGGAAGCCGCCAAGGCGGCCGGCCTTGCCGAGCCGCTGACCAACGCATCGGTGGTGGCCTCCGATGCCTTCTTCCCGTTTGCCGACGGCCTGCTCGCCGCCGCCGATGCCGGGGCTACCGCCGTCATCAAGCCCGGCGGCTCCATGCGCGACGCCGAGGTGATCGCCGCTGCCGACGCGAAGGGGCTTGCCATGGTCTTCACCGGCGCCCGCCACTTCCGGCACTAGCCGTCATCCCGCGCCGGCGGGGATCGACGCAAGTGGCCGCGTGCAAATCGATAATGGCGTGGATGCCCATCTGCGTGGGCATGACGCCGGAGAGCCGCGCAAGTGAGCGACATTGACGATCACACCGCTATTCGCCTGCGCCCGGCGCTACCCGAGGATCGCTTTCGCATGCGCCGTTGGCTGGCCGACCCGGAGGTGCAGGCGTGGTGGGGCAGTGCGGCCAGCGCCGAGGCCGAGATCACGCTGGCCATGAGCAGCGAGGCCTCGCTGTGCCGCATCATCGAGATGGCCGGTGTTCCGATCGGCTACGGCCATGCCGTCGAGGTCGGGCTGTGGGGTGGGCCGCACCCCGACGATGTGCCGGCCGGAACCTGGGACATCGATCTGTTCATCGCCGCGGCCGACCACCGTCGGCGTGGCGCCGGAGGCGCCGCGTTGGCCCTGCTGGTCGCGGATGTGTTCGCGACCCGCCTGGCGGTCGCCTGCTGCGCTGTCGTCTCGGTCAGGAACGAGGCTGCCGCCAGAACCTACGAAAAGGCAGGCTTTCGTTGGGCGCGGATTTGGCTGGATCCGATTGATGGCCCGTGCTGGTTGATGCTGAGGGAGCGGCCGGGGCCGCAAGCTCGCTGAGCTGTCCGGCCACCACCGACAGCTGGGCGATCGTCAGCGGGAAGCGATCCAGCACAGCATCGACAGTCGTTTCCACCCGGCGAAGTCGCGCGCCAAAGCGCTCCAGCCAGGGTGCGAGCGACCAGGGCTGTCCGCTTTCCCCTCCGATCGCCTCGCGCGTGAACGCCGCCTGCGCTGCCGCCAGCTGATTGACGGCATGGCCGATGGCCAGCCGGTCGTAGGTGTCGAGGGCGCCGATCGCCGCCGCCTTGGCGACCAGATCACGGATGCGGAAATGCTCGCCGACCTCGAAGAACACGCGGGCGACGCGCAGGATCGGATGGCGCGATTGTGCGGCGATCTCGGTGATGGCCGGCGCAAAGCCGAGCGCCTCCAGCCGCGCGACGTCGGCGGCCAGGTCGGCCGGCGCGCCATCCACGACGAAGTGCTGCTCGACCTCGGCAATGTGCTCCTTAAGTCGAGCCGGCATCACGTCCTCGATGGTGGGCTTGAGCGCGTTAAGCCCCTCACTGTGGCGCGCGATGGTGCCGGCGAGGTCGCCGATCGCCTTGCCGTCGTGCAGGAACCACAGCGTCTTGGTGCGCACCAGCTCCTGGGTAGCCTCATAGAGAGACAGTTGTGCAGCGCCGCCGATCCGGCCGTCGAGGGCATCGATGCGTTGCCATACCTGCGGCAGCTCGAACACCTCGCGCACCGCCATGAAGGCCAGCGCGACATCGCCGGTACCGTGCCCCGTCTCGTCGGTCATCTGCATCGCCAGCACCGGCCCACCGCGATTGGCGATGGCGTTGGTGAGACCCGTGGCGATGATCTCGCGGCGCAGAATGTGTTTCTTGATGTCGCCGGCAAAGCGCGCCTGCAATCGTGCCGGGAAATACGCGCTCAGCCACGACTCCAGCAGCGGCTCGTCCGGCACCTTGCTCGCCAGCAGGTCCTGCGACAGGGCGATCTTGGCGTAGCTCAGCAGGACGGCGAGTTCCGGCCGCTGCAGGCCGCGCCCCGCGCGTGCGCGCTCCAGCAGATCCTCGTCGGACGGCAGCGCTTCGAGCGGGCGATCGAGCAATCCGCGCGCTTCCAGGGCGCGCATCAGCGATGGGTAGTCCGGCAGATCGCGGACGCTGCGTGCCTCAGCCAAGCTGAGCGCCAGCGACTGCTGGTAGTTGTTGCGCAGCGATGCCGCCGCCACGTCATCGGTCATTTCGGTCAGCAGCGTGTTGCGGGCATTCATGGTCAGGCGGCCCGAGCGCATCGCCGGTCCCAGCGTGATCTTGATGTTGACCTCCTGATCGGAGGTGTTCACGCCGGCCGAGTTGTCGATGAAGTCGGTGTTGAGCCGGCCGCCACGCATCGCGAATTCGATGCGGCCGCGCTCCGTCATGCCGAGGTTGGCGCCCTCGCCGACCACCTTGGCGCGCAGCTCGGCGCCGGTGATGCGCAGCGCGTCATTGGCACGGTCGCCGGCGTCGGCATCCGTCTCGCTGGAGGCGCGCACGTAGGTGCCGATGCCGCCGAACCAGAGCAGGTCGGTCTCGCATTTGAGGATGGCGCGGATCAGCTCGGTAGGTGTCAACGCCGTGGCCGGGATGCCGAGCAGATCCTGCACCTCCACGCTCAGCGCAATGGCTTTGGCAGAGCGCGCGAACACTCCGCCGCCCTTGGAAAGCTTGGCCTTGTCGTAGTCCTGCCAGCTTGATCGCGGCAGGTCGAACAGGCGTTGGCGCTCGCCCAAAGCAACGGCGGCATCGGGATCTGGGTCAAGGAAGATGTCGCGATGATCGAATGCCGCCACCAGCCTGATCTCGGGCGACAGCAGCATGCCGTTGCCGAACACATCGCCCGACATGTCGCCGACTCCGACCACCCGGAAAGGCTGACGCTGGATGTCGATGTCCATCTCGCGGAAGTGGCGCTTGACGCACTCCCAGGCGCCACGCGCGGTGATGCCCATCTTCTTGTGGTCGTAGCCAGCCGAGCCGCCCGAGGCGAAGGCATCGCCGAGCCAGAAGCCGTGCGCGATCGAGATTTCGTTGGCGATGTCTGAGAAGGTCGCCGTGCCCTTGTCTGCCGCCACCACCAGATAGGGATCATCGCCGTCGTGGCGCACCACCCGCGGCGGTCCGACAACGGCGCCATCCTTCACGTTGTCGGTGATGCTGAGCAGGGCGGAAATGAAAATGCCGTAGGCAGCTACGCCTTCGGCCTGCATGGCATCGCGCCCTCCCAAGCGCGGCATCTGCTTGGGCAAAAAGCCGCCCTTGGCACCGGTCGGCACGATCACCGCATTTTTGACGCGCTGGGCGCGCACCAGCCCCAGGATCTCGGTGCGGAAATCCTGCGCGCGATCCGACCAACGGATGCCGCCGCGTGCGGTCGGCCCAAAGCGCAGGTGCACGCCTTCAACGCGCGGCGCGTAGACCCAGATCTCGCGGTAGGGGCGCGGCCGGGGCGCCGGGTCCAGAGCCTTGCCGTCAAACTTGAAGGTGATGGTCTCAGGCGGACGGCCGTCCGCGCCGGTCTGATAGTAGTTGGTGCGCACCGTGGCGCCGACCAGACTCAGGAACTGCCGCAAGATGCGGTCTTCGTCCAGGCTGGGCACGGCGCTCAGCGCGCCATCGATGCGCTTGCGAATTGGCGCTTCCGCCGCCTCGCGATCCTTGACGCCGGCCTTGCGGTCCGGGTTGAGACGCAGATGGAATAGCTCGACGAGATCGCGCGACACGCCAGCGTGGCGATTGAGGATGTCGGCCAGATAGCGCAGGCCGAAGGGCGAGCCAAGCTGGCGCAAATAGGCGGCATAGGCCCGCAGGATGGCTGCTTCGCGCCAGTCCGCGCCGCTTGAAACGATCAGTCGGTTGAAGCCGTCGTTGTCGGCGTTGCCCTGCAGGATCGCCAGGAACGCGTCCTCCAGTCGCGGGCCGTGCATGCGAAGGTCGATGGGATCGCCGCCGCGCATCTGCAGCGCCATGTCGTGCAGGGTCACCTCGCGGGTGCCGTCGCTGTAGCGCGGCGTGATGCGGAAGGTGCGCTCGTCGATGGCGGAGAAGCCGAGGTTCTCCAGGATCGGCACGCGCTCGGACAGCTGCATGGGCGGGCCGAACCGGTACATCGCCGCATGCAGCCGGCCTTCGGGCGCGCCGTAGAAGTCGACGGCGACCGGCCGATCCGGTCCCAGCCGTTCGATGCGTTTGATGTCCTCCAGCGCCCGCTCCGGCGTGAACGTCTCGGCGTATCCCAGCGAGAACGCCGTGCGATACTTGCTTTCGAGCTTCTCGAGGTGATCGGCATCACCGCCCGATGCGGCAATGGCCTGCGTCAGCCGGTCCTCCCAGGTGCGGATGATCTCGACGATGCCGCGCTCGAGATCCTCGCCGGCGACCTGCGGTGTGGTGCCGGCGTAGCGCGCAACGATGAATTGCACGCGCACCAGCGGGCCATCCGTAAAGTGCGGATAGAAGGCGACGACGCGTCCGTCGTAGGCTTCCGACAGCAAGGTGGCGATGCGCTCGCGGATCGTGGAGGTGTAGCGGTCGCGCGGTACGTAGACGAGCAGGGAGACGAACCGGTCGAAGCGATCGACGCGGGCGAACACGCGCACGCGCGGCCGTGTCTCCAGATCGAGAATGCCGTCCACCCATTCGCGCAGCTGCCTGACGCCGATCTGGAACAGCTCGTCGCGAGGGAAGCTTTCCAGGATGTTGAGGATTGCCTTGCCGTCGTGACTGGAGCGCGGATAGCCAAGCGCGCCGAGCACGGCGTCGACCTTGTGCCGCAGGAACGGCACCTGCGTGGGCGAGGCGAAATAGGACTGCGACGTAAACAGCCCGACGACGCGGATCTCGCCCTTGGGTGTGCCATCGGCGCGATAGGTCTTGATGCCGATATAGTCCATGTGCGCGCGCCGGTGCACCATGGAGACGACGTTGGCCTTGGTGATGATCAGCGGCGAGGGTGCAAAGAAGAAGCGGCGCACTTCCGGCGTCATCGCCACCAGCTCGTGGCCGCGCCTCAGCACTTGCACTGATGGGTCGCGCAGTACGCCGAGCCCGCTGCCTTCGACAGGCACCAGGTCTCCGGTCTGATGATCGCCGGACAGCTCCAGCTCCTGCACGCCGAGGAACGTGAAATTGTCCCGCTCCAGCCATTCGAGAAAGGCGATGGATTCGCTCAGCAGCGGCGCGGGAATGCTCGCTGGTGCTGATCCCAGCGCCGTGTTGGCTGACTTGACGGCGGCCAGCATCGGCTTCCAGTCGGACACCACCATGCGTACCTGCCGCAGGATCGAGGAGACGGCGGCACCGAGGTCGGCCGCCGAGGCCTCCGACATAGGCGGCAGGTGAACGGCGATGTAGCTTTCCTGATGCCCGTCCCCCCAGGCGCTGTCGCCCGGCCCCTCGATCGAGGTGAGGCGGCCGGAGGCCTCGCGCCTGGTCTTGAAGATTGGGTGCTGTAGCAGGCTGATCGGCAGCCCGCGCGCGCCGACCTCGGCCAGCACCGAGTCGACCAGGAAGGGCATGTCGTCGTTCAAGACCTCGAGCACGGTCGTTGCCGGCAGGTCGGCGCTCGCCGGGCTGCGGCGCAAGCCGACCTTGTGCCGGCCCTTCGCCTTCTCGGCGATGAACTCGAAGGCATCGCGGGCGGTGCGGGCTAGCCGGGCCGGCGTCAGGTGTGCAAGGCTGGTGCTGTCGGTGCGGGCATACAGCAGGGCAGCAAAACTCGCAGCCGGCGTGGCGGCTCCCAAGATCTGCTGAACCTGGCGGATCAGCCCGTTGCCGTCCGTCTTTGCGTCGTCGGCCATGCTGTGCTCTGTGTTGGCGGCCCTAGTGCGGTGTCTGGCCCCTGCCATCAGCCTTTGTGGTGGGCTCCATCATGGCATTTGCCAGACTGAACCGCACTAGAATCGACTCTTGCGAGTGTCCTGCAGTCTCCGCATTGTCTTGCCAACGCTGCGGCAAAACGTGCAGGCAATCGCAGACAGGACACTAGGGCGCGCAACGCTTGAGCCGCCGCCTCAAACTAACAATAAGGTTGGCTGGCCGTTGACAATCGTGGCGGGTAATCCAAAGAAATCACGCATGACCGTAAAGAACAAGCCCATGGCACTCGATGCCGGCCCGGCCGCCAGGCTGGATGCCGACAATCAGGACTATTTCGCCAAATGCCGAGAGAAGCTTGGCTTCGTCCCCAATGTGCTGGCCGCTTATGCCTTCGACAACGCCAAGCTGCGCGCCTTCATCCTGATGGCCGATGACCTGATGCTTGGCGACAGCGGGTTGTCCAAGCTCGAGCGCGAGATGATCGCCGTCGCCGTCAGCGCGGTGAACCACTGCCATTACTGCCTGACCTCGCACGGGGCGGCCGTGCGGCAGCGTGCGGGCGACCCGGAACTTGGCGAGCTGATGGTCCACAACTACCGGGCTGCCGACCTGCCGCCACGTCAGAAGGCCATGCTCGACTTCGCCGTCAAGATGACCGAGCAGCCCGACAAGATCGAAGAGGCGGACCGGCAGTGCCTGCGCAAGGCGGGATTCGTCGACCGGGACATCTGGGACATCGCCGCCGTGGCGGCTTTCTATAATATGACCAACCGGATGGCTGCGGCGACCGACATGCGCCCCAATCGCGAATACCACTACATGGTCCGGCACCCCGCGCACACTATGGACAAGTCAGCGCCTGTGGCCGCTTCCCGGGTGGCCCCCACAAATCGGGCAGGCGCGAGGCGCCGGGGGGGCAAAGCCGGTTGACGAACGGCGACCGGCCTTGGTAGGCCCACCCGCAGGCCGCCACATTTGCCATGCACACCTCATGGGGGCCTAGGCGGGTAGATTTCTTCGACCAACGCTCGGACGGGCTGGCGGGGCATGCGTAACACGATTGCTGTCATGAACACGAAGGGTGGGGTTGGAAAATCCACCCTCGTGCTGGCGATGGCCGAAACGCTGTCGGCCCAGTTTCGCAAGAACGTCCTGATCATCGACTCAGATTCGCAGGCGAGCGTCAGCGCCATGCTGCTGACCGCGGCCAATCTGCACCGCCTGCAGTCGGACGGTCTGACCATCGTCGACCTGCTGGTGGCGAGCGTGCTCAACAACGTCGCCGTCGACTGGCCGCGCTTCGTGGTGGGCGGCGTGTCGGATGTCGACGAAGCGCGCACCGTCTACCTTATCCCGAGCGACATGCAGCTCACGCTGTTCGAGCGCGAGGTGTCCAAGGAGAGCCTGCACGCCCGCCTGCGCACCAGCATCAGCGCCCTGTTGGGCCACGTGCGCAGCGTGTTCGACATTGTCCTGATCGACTGTCCGCCTGGCCTCTCGGTACTCACCGAATCTTGGCTGCGCGAGGCCGACTTCCACCTCTCGCCGACCAAGCCCGACTACGTGTCCACCTGCGGCCTCGAAGTGTTCCGCCGCTTCAAGGGGCTGAACCCGGAGATGGGCTTCGCCGAGAACCTCGGCGTCATCATCAACATGAAGGACCTGCACTCGGCCGTCGACGGCGATTATCATCGCTGGCTCGCCGGCAATCCCGACAATCGCTGCATCAAGCAGGCGATCCCGCGCACCAGCGCCATGCAGCACGCCGCGCAGCTGAGCTCGGTGGAGCGCTCCTATTCAGCCAAGTATCCCGGCGAATCCGGAGCCGCAATCAAGGCTGTGTGCGCGGAGGTGATCGAGCGCCTGGCGGCGACCAATGCGACCGCCTTGCTCAGCCCGACCGGCGCGCCCGGCAAGGGCCCTGCTCCGGCCACGTCGCAAGCCTCCTAGTGGCGTGATCGCGAAATTCGTTGCCGCATGCGGCAGATGTTGAACGAATTTCGCGATCTGAGGACACTAGGGGAATCTCTGAAGACACCAGGTGAATCAGTGTGCTAGTGCGATTGGCGGATCGCGAACTTGGCCTCTCGACCTGGCCGCGGGTGGTAGCGGACGTTTTCGATCGTCGCACTGGTTCGATACGTTGCCTGGGCTGCCGTGCCGGATGGCGGCCCCTCAGCCGAGCGGGATTGCCCGATGCCCTCAACGGTGTTCGATTCTGCCATCTTCCGCGATGCATTCGGCTCCCCGGCGATGCGCGAGGTGTTTGCCGATGCGACGACCGTCGCACGCTATGTCGAGGTGGAAGTGGCGCTGGCTGCCGCCGAGGCCCGGGTCGGCGTGATTCCTGAGGCGGCCGCCCACACCATTGCCAGATCGGCCAACGCCAAGGCGATCGACCTGGCGGCCCTGAAAGCCAAGACGGATGTGGTCGGCTATCCGATCGTCGGGCTGGTCAGCCAGCTCGCCACGCAGTGCGGCGATGCCGGCGGGTTCGTGCACTGGGGCGCCACCACCCAGGACATCATGGACACGGGCCTCATCCTACAGGTGCGGGACGCCCTGGGGCTGGTCGAAGCCGACCTGGCCGGCATCGAGACGGCGCTGGCAGGCCTCGCCAGGACCCACCGCGACAGCGTGATGGCCGGCCGCACCCACATGCAGCACGCCTTGCCGGTGACCTTCGGCTACAAGGCGGCGGTGTGGCTCAGCATGGTGCGACGGCATTGCCAGCGCCTTGCCGAGCTGAAGCCGCGGGTGCTGGTCGGCCAGTTCGGCGGCGCAGCCGGCACGCTGGCCTCGCTCGGCGACCAGGGGCTCGCGGTGCACGACGCCTTGATGGATGAGCTCAAACTTGGTCGTCCGCCGATCGCCTGGCATGTGGCGCGCGACGGATTGGCCGAAACGGTATCGGTTCTTGGCCTCATCGCCGGCACGCTGGCAAAGATCGCGACCGACATCATGCTCATGATGCAGACCGAGGTCGGCGAGGCCTTCGAGCCTTACCAGGAAGGCCGCGGCTCCTCCTCCACCATGCCGCAGAAGCGCAACCCGATCGCCTGCGAGTTCATCCTCGCCCTGGCCAAGGTGGTGCGCCAGCAGGCCGGCCTGATGCTGGACGGCATGGCAGCCGACCACGAGCGTGCCACCGGGCCCTGGCAGCTCGAGTGGGTGGCAGTACCGGAAGCGTTCATCGCCGCCAGTGGCGCCTTGCGGCACACGCGAGCGATGCTGGAGGGTCTTATTGTCGAGCCCGAGCGCATGCGTCGCAACCTCGATCTCACCGGCGGGCTGATCGTGGCTGAGGCCGTCATGATGGCACTAGCCGAGCACACCGGTCGGCAGGCAGCGCATCACATCGTCGCCGAGGCCTCGCGCGCGGCTTTGCAGAACGGCACCATGCTATTGGCCGAATTGCACAAGCGGCCTGATGTCACCAAGCACCTCGACGCAAAGCGCCTTGCCGAGCTGACCGATCCGGCCAACTACCTCGGCTGCGCTGCCGCCATGGTGGACAGGGTATTGGCCGGCTAAGCGCGCTCGCTTGGGCGGCGATGGCACGGCGGTTACCTGCCCAGTCGCTCCGTCCCGCTCATCGCCACGCTCCGCCGTACGTGATCTGCGAAGGCGTTTGCAGCGGGGCTCGGGTGGCGCGCCTCGTACAGGTTGACCTGGAACATTGGCAACCGCGGTAGGCGCCGATCGGCGGGGATGATTTCCAGGCTGTCAGGTATGGCATGGCCGAGCAGGGGGGCGACGGCCAGATCGGCCTCCAGTGTCGCGCGCACCGGCTCCATGTTGCTGACCTCGCACACCGCTTGCCAATGGCGGCCGGCTTTCTTCAAGGCGGTCACCGCGACCGGCCTGAACACACAGGTTTGCGCCCCGAGCGACACCGGCAGCGGATCGCGGGTGTGGGCCTCGCCGCCGCGCGCTCCGATCCACACCAGTCGGTCGCTGCGCAAGGTCTCGGCGCCCCTTGCGCAGCCCAGCTCGGTCGTCAGTGCCAGATCGATGCTGCCCCTCTTTACCTCCTGCAGCAGATCGATCGTATCCTTGCAGACCAGGGTGACGCGGATGCTCGGGAATGCCCGACTGAAGCGCCGCAGGATGGGCGGCGCGTAGCTGCCGATGAGGTCGTAGGGGGCGCCGAACCTGACCTCGCCTGCGAATGCGGGCTGCCGAAGCGCGCTGATCAACTGCTCGTTGGCGGCCAGCAACTGGCTGACCGCGGCTACCAGCCGCCGTCCCTCCGGCGTGGGCACGATGCGGCGTCCGGCACGGGCGAAGAGTGCGTGGTCGGCCATCTCCTGCAGGCGCCGCAGCTGCTGACTGATGGCGCCCTGCGTGAGGTTGAGCTGCCGGGCCGCCAGCGTCACGCTGCCAGTCTCGACGACAGCCAGGAATGCGCGCGCGACGGCCACGTCGATGTTGCGGTTCATGTGCCTTTCAATTCATTACGATCTCTAAAGGCAAACATTAATATGAATAGTTATACTAAATATTGGAACGGCGCTAGCTGTCGATGTGCGGGCTTGCCGCGATGGAGACCGCCGTCATGCTCACGGGTGTTTGGATCCCCCTTGTCACGCCGTTCAAGGATGGCCGCCTCGATCTGGCGAGCTACAAGCGCCTGATCGAGCATTACGTTGCGCGGGGCGCCAGCGCCCTGTTTGCGCTCGGCACCACGGGTGAGGCGCCGACGTTGGACGACGATGAGGTGGACGAGATCGTCGCCACAACCGTCGAGGTTGCGGCGGGACGGCTGCCCGTTTTCGTCGGCATCGGCGGCAACGACACACGCAAGGTCATCAAGACGCTCCGGCAGCTGCAACGCTTCGCATTCACGGGCCTCGTCTCCGTGTGCCCGTACTACAGCCGACCCTCGCAGGACGGCATGCGGCAGCACTTCTCGGCTATCGCCGATGCGACCGACCGGCAGATCCTCATCTACAACATCCCGTACCGAACCTGCGTCAACCTCGCCAACGATACGCTTCTGCGTCTGGCCGAGCGCACCAACATCGTCGGGGTCAAGGACAGCTCCGGCAGCATCGCCCAATCGCTGGAGCTGCTGGCGAGCAAGCCACCCGGCTTCTCCGTCCTGACCGGCGAGGATGGGCTCTATTTCACCATGCTATGCAACGGCGCCGATGGCGGCATCCTGGCGGCGGCACATTTGGCAACGGAGCGGTTCGTAGAGATCGGCCGTCTCATCGCGGCCAATGACATGGTCGCCGCGCGTGCGACCTGGCGCTCGCTTTCTCGCTGCATTCCGAAGCTGTTCCAGGAAGCGAACCCGATGCCCATCAAGCACTGCCTCTGGCGCCAAGGCCTGATCGCATCGCCCGAGTGCCGTCTGCCCCTGTCCTCGATCTCCGATCAGCTGGCACACGCACTCGATGGCTGGCTCGCCACGCAACGGGCCGCCTAGCCGACCCGGCACGCCCTCCAGCCACCCCCCGGAGCAGCCGGCGCAGCGTGCAGCATCAGCCCTTCTTGTCGGGCACTGCGAGACGGATGTGCAGCTCGCGCAGCTGCTTGGGCGCGGCCTCGCTCGGCGCACCCATCAGCAGGTCGTTGGCCTGCTGGTTCATGGGGAACAATGCCACCTCGCGCACGGTCTTGCAGCCCGTCAGCAGCATAACGATGCGCTCGATGCCGGCAGCCATGCCGCCGTGCGGCGGGGCGCCGTACTGGAACGCCCGGTAGAGGCCGCCGAAGCGGCCTTCAACGTCGGCCCGCGTCAAGCCTGTGATCTCGAACGCCTTGACCATCGTTTCCGGCACGTGATTGCGGATCGAGCCTGAGGCGATCTCATAGCCGTTGCAGACCATGTCGTACTGGTTCGCCTTGAGCGCCAGCAACGCCTCGCGGCCCTGCTTCTCGGCCGCCTCCAGCGCCTCGCGGCCGCCCTTGGGCATCGAGAACGGGTTGTGCGAGAAGTCGATCTTCTTCTCCTCCTCGTTCCACTCGTAGAACGGGAAGTCGACGATCCAGGCCGGGGCGAACTGGTCGTCTTTTGTGAGCTTGAGTTCCTGGCCAACGAGCGTGCGCGCATCGCCGGCGAACTTGTAGAACTTCTCCGGGTTGCCCGCCGCGAAGAACACAGCGTCCCCGTCGCCCAGCCCGAGCTGCGCGCGCAGCGCCTCCGTCCGCTCGGGCCCGAGGTTCTTGGCGACCGGACCCGCGCCTTCGAGAATCGCGACCATCGGCGTGTGCTTGGTCGGATCCTGGGCTTCCTTTTTGGAGCCGCCGGCACTCGAGGAAGCAACAACAGCGGCATCGCGCCAGAAGATGTAGCCGAGACCGGGCTGGCCTTCCTTCTGCGCCCAGCCGTTCATGCGGTCGCAGAACGCCCTGGAACCGCCGCCCGGTGCGGGGATCGCCCACACGCGCGCCTTGGCGTCCTTCTCGATCATGCCGGCGAACACCTTGAAGCCCGAGCCGCGGAAGTGCTCGGTTACGTCCTGCATTTCGATGGGGTTGCGCAGGTCGGGCTTGTCGGTACCGTATTTGGCGATGGCCTGATCGTAGGGAATGCGCGGCCAGCCCCTACGGACGGTCTTGGCACCGGCAAACTCCTCGAAGACGCCGGTCAGAATGGGCTCCATGGTGGCGAACACATCGTCCTGCTCGACGAAGCTCATCTCGAGGTCCAGCTGGTAGAACTCGCCCGGCAACCGGTCGGCGCGCGGATCCTCGTCACGGAAGCAGGGTGCGATCTGGAAGTAGCGGTCGAAGCCCGACACCATCAAGAGCTGCTTGTACTGCTGCGGCGCCTGCGGCAGGGCGTAGAACTTGCCAGGGTGCATGCGCGAGGGAACCAGGAAGTCACGCGCGCCCTCGGGCGAGGACGCCGTGAGGACCGGCGTCGGGAACTCGTTGAAACCGGCCTCGTGCATGCGCCGGCGGATGGAGCGGGTGATCTCCAGCCGCTGCATGATGATGCCGTGCAGCGTTTCGCGCCGCAGATCCAGGAAGCGGTAGGTAAGGCGCAGGTCTTCCGGGTAGTCGGGCTCGCCAAACACCGGGATGGGCAGCTCCCTGGCTGCTGACAGCACCTCGATGTCGGTGGCCGTCACCTCGATCTCGCCTGTCGGCAGCTCGGGGTTCACCGTCGACTTTCCATCGATGACCGGGCGGTCGCGTACACTGCCGTCGAGGCGGATCACCCATTCCGAGCGCACCGCCTCGGCCGTCTTGAAAGCCGGGCTGTCCGGGTCGGCCACCACCTGGGTCAGACCGTAGTGGTCGCGCAGGTCGATGAACAGCAGGCCGCCGTGGTCGCGCACGCGGTGCACCCAACCCGACAGGCGCACGCGCTTGCCTACGTCGCTTTGGCGCAGCGCCCCGCAGGTGTGCGAGCGGTAGCGGTGCAGAGCTCCGCCGCTTGGTGCTGCATCGGCCGCAGCGGCGCGCTGCGCCGGTTTTTTCGCGTCAGCCATGGCCACGCTGTTCCTTCACAAAGGTCTACCTGGGGTTGACGGGCGGAAGAGCACGGTAGTCCGGTGGGTGTCAAGGATGCCGGGCGGGTAGCCGGCCGGCGCAAACGCCTTCGCAACCTGGATGTGCGAGAGTGGCCGGGTGTGGCGCCCGGGGCACGGATGCCGCCCTATCATCGCCTATAAGAAGGGCAACGGTTTTCCGCAATCAGCGTTTTGGAGTTGCAGGTGGTGCTAGGTGTTTTCCTAGGTTGGCGGGGTATTTCCCGCACGGTGAGCGTGTCGGCCACGGGCCTTTTGGTCTGGCTGGCGATGGGCGTAGGTGAGGCCGGCGCGCGCACCGAGCAGTCGAACCGTGCCGCGCGGGGGGCCGCGGTCGGGGCTCGCGACAAGGCGGCAGCCAAGCCCGCACCCGGTCCGCTGATCGCCGTCGTCTCCCTGGCCCGCCAGCGCATCTCCATCTACGGCAGCGAAGGCCTGCTGGCGCAAAGCGCCATATCCTCCGGACAGGCAGGGCATCGCACGCCGACCGGCGTGTTCAGCGTGATCCAGAAGAACCGCTATCACCGCTCCAACATCTACAGCGGTGCGCCGATGCCTTACATGCAACGCATCACCTGGTCGGGCATCGCCCTGCACGCTGGCGTCCTCCCAGGGTATCCCGCCTCGCATGGCTGCATCCGCCTGCCACACCATTTTGCGGCCGAGCTGTGGGGCATGACCAAGATGGGCGCCCGCGTCATCGTCGCCCAGGACGAGACGAGCGCCGTCGAACTCACCAGTCCGCGTCTGCCTCTTCCCACGCTGACGCCGGCTCCCGACGGGACGCCGAACGATCAAGCCAAGCCGGAGCTGGTCTCGATGGCGCTGGCCGGGCCTCGCAGCGAAGGCGTGGATACCCCACAGGTGGCCGTGCCGCGCCTGCTCAATCCGCTGGAACGGGCGCGCGCTGCCAAAATTCGCACCGCCGCCGAGGTGGTTGCAACGGGCAAGGCAGCCAAAGCTGCCACGGAGCTGTCGGCTGCAAAGGCCGGGCAAGCCAACAAGGCCATCGCCGCCCTGCGTGGCGCCGAACTGGCCGTGGCCAAGGCCCAAACCAGGCTGGATGCGGCCATCAAGGCGCTGGATGCGGTCAAGACCCCCGAGGCCGCTGAGCGCGCCAAGGCCAATGTTGCGGCAGCGGAGGCCGTCCTGGCGGAGGCCAGCAAGGCCAGCGAGGAGGCGCGCGCGGTGGAAGCTGACGCGACATCGCAAGCGCTGGCAGCAGCGCGGGCGGCCTGGGACGCCGGCAACGCCAGCCGCATCGCTGCCGATGAGGCCAAAGCCGCCGCGCGCGGCACAGATCCAATTTCCATCTTCGTCAGCAAGAAAACCGGCCGCCTCTACATCCGGCAGGCCTGGGCACCGATCCACGAGGTTGCCGTGACCATCCGCGACCCGGAGGCGCTGATCGGCACGCACACCTATCTGGCCACAGAGCCGGCCGCCGACGGCAAGAGCCTGCGCTGGTTGTCGGTGACGTTCCCGACCGCCAAGCCGGTCGCCCGCCATGATGACGACGATGATGATGATGACGACCGGCCCAGGTCGCGGCGCGCCAAGGCAGCCCAAGCGGTGGAACCTGCGCCGGGCCGGCCGCACGAGACGGCCGCCGGCGCACTCGATCGCATCGACATGCCCGAAGAGACGCGCCAGTTCATTTCCGAGCGCCTGTGGACCGGCGCCTCGATCATCATCTCGGATCACGGCGTCAGCGGCGAGACCGGCACCTATACCGACTTCATCGTGCAGCCGCGCTAACCGCGCGCGCGAGCACATCGCTGCCGTTTTGTCCGCGAGGCCAAGGGTTTGGCGCGACAAGCCACATTCCCTGCGCTATAACGCGGCGCCCATGCGTCTCATCACCACAACGTCCGATCTCGCTCAGGTCTGCAAACGCCTGGCCAAGCACGACTTCGTGTCGGTCGACACGGAGTTCATTCGCGAGCAGACGTTTTGGCCGCAGCTCTGCCTGATCCAGGTCGCCGGCCCCGAGGACGAGGCCATCGTCGACCCGCTGGCGGCAGGCATCGACCTCAAGCCGTTCTACGACCTGATGGCCAACGAGGCGGTGGTCAAGGTGTTCCACGCTGCGCGCCAGGATCTCGAGATCGTCTGGACGCAGGCCAAGCTGATCCCGCATCCGATTTTCGATACGCAGGTTGCCGCCATGGTGTGCGGCTTCGGCGAGGCGGTGAGCTACGTCAATCTGGTCAAGCAGGTCACAGGGCGCGACCTCGACAAGTCCTCGCGCTTCACCGACTGGTCGC
>DASTOW010000055.1:0-3019 GCA_035762425.1 Hyphomicrobiaceae bacterium
CGAAGCCATCGATGTGGCCCGCCGCAACGATGTTCTGGGCCGGCGCGTGCTTGGTTCCCTGCATTCCTTCGACATGGAAGTGCGCGTCGGCGCGGGCGCCTATGTCTGTGGCGAGGAGACGTCGTTGCTCGACTCGCTGGAAGGCAAGCGCGGCCTCGTCCGCGCCAAGCCGCCGCTGCCGGCGCACAAGGGCCTGTTCGGCCGGCCGACCGTGATCAATAACGTGCTGTCGTTCGCGGCAATCCCCTTCATCCTCGCCGGCGGGGCAAGAGCCTATGCCGATTTCGGGATGGGCCGCTCGCGCGGCACCATGCCGATCCAGCTGGCCGGCAACATCAAGCGCGGCGGCTTGTTTGAGACCGCCTTCGGCATCTGCCTCGGCGAACTGGTCGAGGACATCGGCGGCGGCACTGCATCGGGCCGTCCGGTCAAGGCCGTACAGGTGGGCGGTCCGCTCGGCGCCTATTTCCCGCGCTCCCACTTCGACACGCCGTTCGACTACGAGGCCTTTGCCAAGCGTGATGGCCTGATCGGTCACGCCGGCGTCGTTGTGTTCGACGACACGGCCGACATGGCCAAGCAGGCGCGGTTTGCCTTCGAGTTCTGCGCCGTCGAGAGCTGCGGCAAGTGCACGCCGTGCCGGATCGGCTCGACGCGCGGGGCAGAGACGGTCGACAAGATCATGGCCGGCGATGCGTCCGAGGCCAACCTGGCGCTGGTTACGGACCTCTGCAACACCATGAAGTTCGGCTCGCTGTGCGCGCTCGGCGGCTTCACGCCATACCCAGTGCTGAGCGCGCTTACCCATTTCCCCGAGGATTTCCGGCGCACGCCGCGGCTGCAGGCCGCCGAGTGAGGAACGCATGGCCCTGATCAAGGAGACGGACTACGGCACTCCGGCTGCAAAGGCCGAGAAGGCCGTCACGCTGACCATCGACGGCACCAAGATCACCGTGCCCGAGGGCACCTCGATCATGCGTGCTGCCATGGAGATTGGCACGCAGATCCCCAAGCTGTGTGCCACCGACTCGATTGAGGCCTTCGGCTCCTGCCGCCTGTGCCTGGTCGAGATCGAGGGC
Organism: Hyphomicrobiaceae bacterium; assembly: GCA_035762425.1. Taxonomy (GTDB): domain Bacteria; phylum Pseudomonadota; class Alphaproteobacteria; order Rhizobiales; family Hyphomicrobiaceae; genus AWTP1-13. The sequence goes on from DASTOW010000055.1 coordinate 1,080, forward strand.
CGTAACGGCACGCCGGCCTCCTGCACCACGCCGGTCGCCGAGGGTATCGTCGTGCACACGCAGAACCAGCGCCTGAAGCAGATCCGTCGCGGCGTAATGGAGCTCTACATCTCCGACCAGCCGCTCGACTGCCTGACCTGCGCTGCCAACGGCGACTGCGAGCTGCAGGACATGGCCGGCGCCGTCGGCCTGCGCGACGTGCGCTACGGCTACCAGGGCGCCAACCACGTGTTCGCCAAGCACAACGGCAAGGCCAACAGCGAATGGCTGCCCAAGGACGAATCGAACCCCTATTTCACCTACGATCCGTCCAAGTGCATCGTCTGCAACCGCTGCGTGCGCGCGTGCGAGGAAGTGCAGGGCACCTTCGCGCTCACCATCTCGGGCCGCGGCTTCGACAGCCGCGTTTCCCCCGGCATGTCCGAGAGCTTCCTCGACAGCGAGTGCGTATCCTGCGGCGCCTGCGTGCAGGCCTGCCCCACGGCCACGCTGACCGAGAAGGCCGTGATCGAGATCGGCCAGCCGGAGCATTCCGTCGTCACCACCTGCGCCTACTGCGGGGTCGGCTGCTCGTTCAAGGCGGAGATGCGCGGCGAGGAAGTCGTGCGCATGGTCCCCTACAAGGACGGCAAGGCGAACCGTGGCCATTCTTGCGTCAAGGGCCGCTTCGCTTGGGGCTACGCCACCCACACCGAGCGCATCCTCAAGCCGATGCTGCGCGACAAGATCACCGACCCATGGCGCGAGACGACGTGGGAGGAGGCAATCGGCCGCGTGGCCACCGAGTTCAAGCGCATCCAGTACCAGTACGGCAAGGACGCCGTCGGCGGCATCACCTCCTCGCGTTGCACGAATGAGGAGACCTTCCTCGTCCAGAAGCTCATTCGTGCTGGCTTTGGCGTCAATAACGTCGATACCTGTGCGCGCGTTTGCCACTCGCCAACCGGCTACGGCCTGAAGACCGCGTTCGGTACCTCGGCCGGCACACAGGACTTCGACTCCATCGAGCACACCGACGTGGTCATGATCATCGGCGCCAACCCGACTGATGGCCACCCCGTGTTCGCCAGCCGCATGAAGAAGCGCCTGCGCCAGGGCGCCAAGTTGATCGTGCTCGATCCGCGCCGTATCGACATGGTGCGCTCGCCGCATATCCAGGCCGACCACCACCTGCCGCTCACACCCGGCACCAACGTCGCCGTGCTGACAGCCATGGCGCACGTCATCGCCACCGAGGGCCTCGTCAACGAGGCGTTCGTGCGCGAGCGTTGCAACTGGGAGGACTTCCAGGAGTGGGCCGCGTTCGTGTCGCGACCGGAGCACTCGCCCGCGGAGTCCGCCAAGTATACCGGCGTCGATCCAGCCGCGTTGCGCAGCGCCGCTCGCCTCTATGCAACCGGCGGCAACGCCGCCATCTACTACGGTCTAGGTGTCACCGAGCACAGCCAGGGCTCCACCACCGTAATGGCGATCGCCAACCTGGCCATGGCCACCGGCAACCTGGGTCGCGAGGGTGTGGGCGTGAACCCGCTGCGCGGCCAGAACAACGTGCAGGGCGCGTGCGACATGGGCTCCTTTCCGCACGAGCTGTCTGGCTACCGCCACATTTCTGACGACGCCACACGCTCGATGTTCGAGGCGCTATGGGGGCGGCCGCTGAACCCCGAGCCCGGCCTGCGCATCCCCAACATGCTGGATGCCGCCGTCGACGGCTCGTTCAAGGCCATCTACATCCAGGGCGAGGACATCCTGCAGTCCGACCCCAACACCATGCACGTGTCCGCCGGCCTTGCAGCCATGGAATGCGTGGTCGTGCAGGATCTGTTCCTGAACGAGACGGCCAACTACGCCCACGTGTTCCTGCCCGGTTCGACGTTCCTGGAGAAGGACGGCACTTTCACCAATGCCGAGCGTCGCATCCAGCTCGTGCGCCGCGTCAT
>DASTOW010000056.1:0-4893 GCA_035762425.1 Hyphomicrobiaceae bacterium
AGCTCCGGCACGCGGATGCGCGGCTCGGCGGCGAAGATCGCAGCATAGAGCCCCATGTGGCGCGCTTCCAGGTCGTAGTCGAGCTCCTCGCGCAGCCGCGCCGACACCTCTTGCAGGATCTCGGCGGTGTCGATGGCCGGGTTCATGCGCGCATGCAGGGCGAATACCACCTTGAGCTGATTGAGGTCGGCCTCCACGGCCGAATTCATGTCGGGGTACTGCAGCTTGCAGGCCAGCGCCCGGCCATCGTGCACGACCGCGCGATGCACCTGGCCGAGCGACGCCGAGGCTGCCGACTGCGGCTCAAAACTCTGGAAGCGGCTCGCCCAGTCGGCACCCAGCTCGGCGATCATACGCCGGCGCACAAACGCGGGGCCCATCGGCGGGGCCTGCGACTGCAGCTGCGCGAGCTGCTCGGCATATTCGGCCGGCAGGGCCTCGGGGATGGTGGCCATCAGCTGCGCCACCTTCATGATCGGCCCCTTGAGGCCGCCGAGTGCCGCCGCCAAAGCCGCGGCATTCTTGCTGTCGTCGGCATCGAGGCCGAGCAGCCGCTGGCTCGCCACCCTGGCTGCCACCGCACCTACGTTGGTGCCGACCTTGACGTAGCGGGCTGCGCGCGCGCTGAAGCGGTTCTCTTCCTGGTCGTCTTGGCTGCCCACTAGTGTCCCAAGTCCGAAGTTCGCCAAGCCTCGTCGCCAGCGTCCCGAGCGAACTTCGGCATCATAGGGGACGCTAGAGCCGTTGATTTGCTAGCCTGATGATCGAGACGTTCGCTGCCAACTACGGCGAATGTTTCGATCATCACACCGGCCCTCCTGCAGCCTTACCGTATATCGGGTTATGGCGCCCTTGCGTCCAGTGTGCATGAGGCGCGGGGCTGGTTGTCGCACCAGGCCAGGCGGCAAAGCTTCGGGCTCAATTGAGCGATGAGCAGGGCAATGTCCGCTGTCCGTAGGGTGCAGGGGGCTCGCTGCTGCGCCCGCGCCCCGTTCAGCATAGCATCATAACGCCCACAAGAGTGCAGGTTCAACGCAACTCGATTGCGCACTCGCACGCGCGGTTTTCGATCGACTACATTAACGCCGGTGGCCGATGCCAAGCCCCCGCAGTCCGGAGACCCGCAAGCGTGCGTGCGCCTTCTGGTGTGAAAGATCTGGTTCTGCTGGGTGGCGGGCACACGCACGTGCACGTGCTGAAGAGCTTCGGCCTCAAGCCGGTGCCGGGGGTGCGCGCAACGATGGCGGGCAGCCACGACACCGTGCAAGCGCTCGCTGCGAAAGGCGCAGTTCGTCTGCCTGATGTCTCGATCTGTTCACCATGACCGCGGCTGACCAGATCGGTGAGTGCAGAGGTTTGCTGGGCGCGGCAAACGTCGGACGACGATCGCGTGCCGACTTACTGAGGCCGGGCATGGCGCAGGTAAGCGGACAGGATTATCCGGAGCATTCTCTTCTGCGATGTGGACAACCAGATCAGGTACAAGCCGCTCGCCGATGCAACCATTCGCTCCGGCTTCACGCCGATCGCTATCGCGCTGGCCGGCCATGTCCTGGTGTTAACGCCCAAGCGGGTCGGCATGGCCTTCGATGCGCAGCGGTTGTTTGCGACCATCGAGTGCGGTAAATGGATCGACGCCGCACATGCGGCCTGCCGTGGTACGGTGGTGGCATCGAGCGAGGCCCTCGAGCGCCGCCGCACGCTTCGCAACGAGGCCGCGTTAACGAGGACGCGGTCGCAGCAGGTTGGATGCTGATCGTACGCGCATCACGCGACGCCTGGCGCGATCGCCTCGTCACCGGGTCGCAGGTCGCGCCGGCATTTGCCGCAGACGCCCACAAGGACGAACGGAGGGATGATATGAAGCACGGTGCACGCCACGAGCCGCCGGCCGCGGTGACGGCCATCAAGCGAGGTGCTGTTATGTGCCCGGTCGACGTCAAGCTGGTCGGCACGCACTACAAGATGTCCTCGGTCCTGACCCTGAAACCCTTCGGCGCCATGGGCTTGAAGACGGGCGACCGCGTCAACGCAATCGCCAATGCCCGCAACGTCCCCCGGACCAAGAACTGAGCCGCAACCATGACCGACCAAATCGATGCCCGCGACCATGCGCGGCTGCTGCGCGTGTTGCCGAACGAGCCGGTGGCGACGCCCTGCTTCGTGATCGTGGAGGACGGCATCCGGCACAACCTCGCCCGCACCGCCGAGGCGGCTGGCGGTGTTGAGCGGCTGATGCCGCATGTGAAGACCCACCGTGCTGCGTGGATCATCAAGCTGCTCACCGAGGCAGGCGTGACGGCCTTCAAGTGCGCGACGGTCGCCGAAGCGGACATGGTTCTGGCTGCCGGGGGCAAGGCCGTTACATGGTCCTATCCGACCGTCAATCCGGCGCACGTGCAGCGCTTCGTTGCGCTGGCGCGCCGGTATGCGGATGCTGAGATCACGGGCATGCTGGATAGCGAGCGTGGGCTCGCCGTCTGGCGCACCGAACTGCGCGATGCACCTGCCAATCTGCGGCTGCGTGTCGATCTCGATCCGGGCCTTGGGCGCACGGGCGCGGCCATGGACGAGCAGGCGCTCAAGCTGGCGCGCGCTGTCCACGCCATGCGGCGTCTGTCCGGCTGGCATGTCTACGACGGACACGTCAAAGGCACACCCGAGGAGCGCCGCACCCAGGTCGAAGCGCAGGCGGAGCAGGTCAAGGCATTGCGAGCCGCCTTGCAAGCCGATGGCATCGCCACGGACGTGGTCGCCGGCGGCAGCTACACCTTCAATCATTGGCCGCACGATGTTGCGCGCTTCGTATCGCCGGGCAGCTGGACCTATTCGAGCGCCCAGCACGACATCGAGTTGACCGAGCTTGGGTGGAAGCCCGCCGCCTTCGTGCTGGCGACCGTGATCTCCACCCACGAGGGCACAGCGACGCTGGATGCGGGCGCCAAGGCGATCTCGCCCGATCAGCCGGTAGCGGTGCGCTTCCGCTGGGATGGCTCCATCGTACTGATGAACGAGGAGCACACCGTCGTCGAGGCACGCGATCTGGCCGTCGGCGACCGCGTATTCTTGATGCCGCAGCATGCCTGCACGACAGCCTACCTTTACGACAAGGCACTGGTGCGAACGTCGCAGGGACATTGGCAGGAGCGCGAGCAGCTCGGCGGAGCGCGCTGATCAACAGCAGTTGCGCACAGGCTGAAATGTCGGCATCGTCGGCGTGCGAACCGGGCACGCAGAAGCCCGGGCAGGGTGGGGCAACGAGGATGGCGAAGAATACGATCCGCAAGCGGGCGCTGGCTGGCGAAACGGTGCTCGGCTCGATGGTGTTCGAGTTTTTCGTGCCGGGTATGCCGCAGATCCTCAGTCATGCCGGCGCCGAATACGCCATCTACGACATGGAGCATGCCGGTCTCGGTCTCGAGACGCTGAAAATGCTGGTGGCGGCGAGCCGCGGCACGGGTGTGGTGCCAATGGTGCGGGTGCCGCGCGGGGAGTATCACTTCATCGCCCGGGCGTTGGATGTGGGCGCGCAGGGCATCATGGTGCCGATGGTGGAGAGCATCGCGCAGGCCCGCGACATCGCCCAGTCGGCACGCTATCCCAAGCAGGGACGGCGCGGCGCGGCCTTCGGCTTCGCGCACGACGACTACGCGCCCGGTGATGCCAAGGACAAGATGCGCGAGGCTGACCGGCGCAACATCGTGATTGCCCAGATCGAGACCGAGCGTGGTCTGGAGGCGGTCGACGAGATCGCTGCCGTCGACGGCATCGACTGCCTGTGGCTTGGCCACTTCGACATGACCAATTTCCTCGGCATTCCAGGCCAGTTCGAGCATCCGGACTACCTGGCGGCCGTGAAGCGGATCGTCGCCGCCGGCCGCCGCCACGGCAAGGCGCTCGGCTTCATGGCGGCGGATGTCAACTGGGCCCGCCAATACCGCAAGCACGGCTTCAACATGATCGCGACCGGTACCGACCAGGGCATCCTGATGGCCGGCATCCGCAACGTGCTGCAATCGGTTGGAGAGAAGTAATGGCCTTCAAGGTGGGCGTAACGCGCGACCTGATGACAGCCGACGGCCAGCCTTGCTTCGGGTCGCGGGCGTTCGAGGTGCTCAAGGCCAACCCCGACATCACATGGGAGTGGCTGCCCGAGGATCTCGCCGAGATGACGCCGGACATCGCCGCTCGCTACGACGGCCTGCACCTCAACGCGCCGCGCGTGACGCAGGCGACGCTGGCCCGTAGCGACTGCCGGCTCAAGGTTATCGCCCGCAATGGAGTCGGCTACGACACGGTCGACCTGCCGGCTGCCTCTGCGAAGGGCATTGTTGTTACGAACACACCGTTCGCGGTGCGCCGACCGGTAGCGGTGGCGACGCTGACCATGATCTTTGCGCTGGCCGGTCGGTTGTTCAAGAAGCACGAGCTGGTGCACACGGGCCGCTGGAACGATCGCGCCAGCTTCATGGGTCAGGGACTGACCGGCCGCACGCTCGGCCTGGTCGGGGCGGGCGGTATCGGCCAGGAGATCCTGAGACTCGCCCGGTCGTTCTTCGGTAGCATGATCGTTGCCGATCCCTATGCCGACGCGGCGATGGTCGCCAGGCTCGGCGGCTCGATCGTGCCGTTGGATACGCTGATGCGGGAGGCCGATTTCGTCGTCGTATGCTGCCTGCTCAACGAGGAGACCCGGCACCTGATCGATGCGCGCAAGCTCGCGCTCATGAAGCCGACCGCCTACTACCTGAACATGGGTCGCGGACCCATCCATGACGAGAAGGCGCTGGCCGATGTGCTCAAGTCAGGGCGCATTGCCGGCGCGGGCCTGGACGTCACCGAGCGCGAGCCGATCGAGCCTGACAGCCTGCTGCTGGGCATGGAGAACGTAAT
>DASTOW010000057.1:0-2083 GCA_035762425.1 Hyphomicrobiaceae bacterium
AATGTCGTCTTGCCGATATCGATGCCGATGGTCGAGATGTCGGCTGGAGTCTTGGTTGGACTGGTACGCATCGCAGGCTCCTTGAGCTCTTGCTGACGCCTCCCAGCCGCTGCCGCTCACTATGAGCCGCTGAGCACGGCCGGACCATCCCATTAACGGACATAACGGCCTTCGTGGGCGCATCCGCTAGGTGCCAAAGCGGCTGAGTGCGGCGTTCGCGAGATCGCCCAAGACTAATTGCCGGCGCTACCGTCGCCGATCAGGCTGTAGGGAGCCCAGAAGAAGGGATGGGCGTAGCTGTAGAGCGACTGGCCGGCCCGCACGTAACCCGGCCCATCCATGACGGCCATAGCCGCCTGGCGCAGGGCTTCCGCACGCCCGAGGCGTGCATTCCCCGCCTGGCGACGGAACAGTTCGGTCACCAGCTCGCGCGCGGAGTCCGACTGCACGCTCCAGTTGGTCACCAGCAGGGCGCGGCTGCCGGCATAGAAGAAGGCGCGCCCGAGGCCGGAGGCCGCCTCCGCCCCGGCCTCGAGGCCGGCGCCCGTATTGCACGCCGACAGAACCACCCAATCGGCATCGAGCTTCAGGGCCAGGATCTCCTCCATGGTGAGAAGGCCATCCCCATCCACGTCGGCCACGTGCGGCGCGGTCAGCGCCAGCGCCGGCTGCGTCAGTCCGTCGAGCTCGCCGGGCACCAGGCCGTGCGTGGAAAAGGCAACGACGCGGAAACGCGAGAGGTCGGTGGTCTTGACCTTACGTTCGTTGGCGTCCTTACCGAGGTTGAGCGCTTTGGCCGGATCGGCTTCCAACGCCGTCGCCACCGCTCTCAATTCGTCTGCGGTATCGGGCAGTCGCGGCAACAGGGCCAGGCTGGCGCTGTCGACGCCGCGGGTCGGCGCCAGCGCCCGCCGCTTCAGTGCGAGACCGCGCGAGGCGGAGGCCATCTCGACCGACACGGACGCCTTCTGCGCCTCGGCGGCCTGCTCCGGGCTGAAGAAGGGATCGCCGAAGCCGATCAACTTGTCGCGCTTGGCCGATGCCGCTGGCAGCTGCCGCAACGTGCGTAAGGCCGCCGCCGACGGCAATTGGCTGACGGCATGGCTGCGCGCAAGCCACGGCACCTGGCGATAGGCATCGAACATGAGCTTGGACTCGACGTTGCCTGCCGGCTGAGCCGTCGGCAGCACACCGAGCGGCAGCAAGCCGAGCGCGCCGTTGGTGACCACGATCACGCTCTTGGCCGAGCGCCAGCCGGCCTCGATCGGTTGCAGCAGAAGCGTATAGAGCTCGTGCGCGAGTGCGAGGTCGAATGGCGGAATGTCCTCGGCGGTGTCGGCTTTGGGCTCCAACGCCTCTCGCAGCGTGGTGATCTTGCGCTCCACGTCGCCAGCGGAAAGCGGGATGGCCGCGAATGCCGTAGGGCCATCCTTCGACACGGCCCACGCAAAGCTCGCCTGCTGGCCGAAGTAGAACGACAGGAAAGCCTCGTCGGCCTTGAGCACTGCACGGATGTCCTGCAGAGCCGGCAATTTCGGATCGGTCAGATCGGCGTAGCTCGGAAACTTGCGCTCGATCTCCTTGCGCGCAGCCTCCCGCTGGCCGCGCAATTTGACGATCTCCGCGCGCAGCTCCTGCAATGCTTTGTCGTCCCGCTGCTCGGGTGGCAGCGCCAGCACATTGTTTAGGAGGCCCAACTGCGCCGCGACCTGCTTCTCCAGGTCTTGCTCCTTGCGCGCCAGCTCTGCCTGGGCGGGATCACGCGCCAGCGCTCGGGCGCTCGATGCCGACAGGGCTTTCTGCACGGCACGGCCACGCACCGCATCGGCGAAGCGGAAGCCCTCGGCGACGTCCTCGAGACTGGCGCGCCGCGCCAACAGCGTGAGGTAAGACTCAATGATGATCTGCAACCTCTGGCCGCGCGCAATTGCTCCCGCCTCATCGTCGGCATCGCGGGACGTCGCTGTCAGGATCGGCAGGCAGAGCTTGAATTCGCGATCCGCGTCGGCGTCGCGGCCGGCTCGCACAAGGCCAATGGCCAGCATGCCGCGGGCCGTTGCCGTTTCCAAATGCTGTGAACCGT
>DASTOW010000058.1:0-10439 GCA_035762425.1 Hyphomicrobiaceae bacterium
TCGACCAGGAACTGCAAACGCTCGCGTATCTCCTTGAGGATGCGCGTGGCGATCTCCGCCTGCGTCTTGGTGAGTTTGGCCGGCAGAGCTGCGAACCAGTCGTTGGCGGCACGGATGGAGAAGTCGGTGACCTGGCCGATGTGCAGGCCATCAATCTTAACGGCCAGCGCCTGCGGCTTGAGGCGGTAGCCGCCGCAGGCATCGCATGGGTGCGCATCCTGGTAGCGCGACAGCTCCTCGCGCACCCAATCCGAGTCGGTCTCGCGAAAGCGGCGCTCGATGTTGCCGATCACCCCTTCGAACGACTTGCGGTTGGTGTACTTGCGCACTCCGTCCTCGTAGACGAAGTCGACCTCTTCTTCGCCAGTGCCGTACAGGACGGCCTCCTGCACCTTCTTCGGCAGCTTGCTCCATGGCGTCGTCATCGACACCTTGAAGTGCTTGGCGAGCGCCTCCAGCGTCTGCTCGTAGTAGGGCGACGTGCTCCCCGTTTTCGCCCACGGATAGACCGCGCCCTGCTTCAGGCTTAGCGTGTGGTCCGGCACGACCAAGTCGGCCTCGAAGCGCATCTCGGTGCCGAGGCCATCGCACTTGGGACAGGCGCCGGCCGGTGCGTTGAACGAGAACAGCCTTGGCTCGATTTCCTCGATGGTGAAACCGGACACCGGGCAAGCGAAACGGGCCGAGAACGTGATGCGCTCGTGCGTCTCGTTCTTGTTGCGCAGGATGTCACTGTCGCCGCCCTTGGCCTTCTGCCCCTTGGCGATTGAACCATCCTGCGCCGCGTCGGCGGCGCTGCCCTTGAGCGGCTTGTCGGCGAACTCGGCGATGGCGATGCCGTCGGCCAGCTCCAGGGCGGTCTCGAAGCTGTCGGCGAGACGGGTGGCAACCTCCTTGCGCACCACAAGGCGGTCCACAACCACATCGATGTCGTGCTTGTATTTCTTGTCGAGCTTGGGCGCTTCGGCGATCTCGTAGAACTGACCGTTGATCTTGACGCGCTGGAAGCCCTTCTTCTGCAACTCGGCCAGCTCCTTCTTGTACTCGCCCTTGCGGCCGCGCACGATCGGCGCCAGCAGGTAGAGGCGCGTACCTTCGGGCAGTGTCAGCACCCGGTCGACCATCTGCTGCACCGTCTGGCTCTCGATGGGCAGGCCCGTCGTCGGCGAGTAGGGCACACCGACGCGCGCGAACAGCAGGCGCAGATAGTCGTAAATCTCGGTGACGGTGCCGACGGTGGAACGGGGGTTCTTGGAGGTGGTCTTCTGCTCGATGGAGATGGCCGGCGACAGCCCATCGATGTGGTCGACGTCCGGCTTCTGCATCATCTCCAGGAACTGGCGCGCGTAGGCCGACAAGCTCTCCACGTAGCGCCGCTGCCCCTCGGCGTAGATCGTGTCGAACGCCAAGCTCGACTTGCCCGAGCCCGATAGCCCCGTGAACACGATCAACGCGTCACGCGGGATCTCGAGGTCGATATTCTTCAGGTTGTGCTCGCGGGCCCCGCGGACGTGAATGGTGCGGTGGGCCTCGCCCACGCAACCGGCCGCGCGGGGGGCGGGCTTGCCGGCCTTGCTCATGTCGGGACGGGTCTAGCGCAAAGGGGACGTTGCAGCAACGTTCTGGCCACCTTGTGCACGGCAGCTCTGCGGCGGTCGTGTGTCTGCCATGAGCGGGGAAACTGCTGCAGCTGCAGCGCATTACATTTGGTAACACTGTTCGCCACCAGCCATTGCTCAAGCGCTGCCGCCACAATTGAGTGCCTGCCGGACGCGATTGTTCGGAGCTGATGATGTTTGCACGCATCCGTCGTGGCTGGCGCATCGCCAAGGCCAGTTGGGCGGCGCGCAGCTGCACCCCAAGCTGCTCATCTTCCCGCTCATTTCAGGACGCTGATGGCCCTCATTGGAGCGATCGGCGTGTCCATGTACTTGGGGCGCTCGCACCTGGCGCCCCTGATGGTATTCCTCAAAAAGGACAACCCGCACCACCCGCTCGTCTATGCGGTGGCGTTTGTGTTCTATTGCGTGTGCTCCTGCATCGTGATCTTTTTCAATGCGGCACTGGTGTGCTGCTCCATGCAGGCGTTCGCAGGATGCAGGCGTTCGCAGGCAAGGAGCCGTCTCTGGGCGCCGAAATGTCCACCGCAGCCGGCAGGTTGCCGCAGATCCTCGGCTGGACCCTGGTAGCGGCGACCGTAGGCGTGCTGCTCAACGTCCTTCAGAATACGCTGCGCCACAGGCTGGGCTTGCTCGGTGCCATGCTTGGCGGATTTATCGGGTTCGGCTGGACCTTGGCGGCCTTCTTCGTGGTGCCGGTGGTCGTGGTCGACGGCCTAGGACCGATTGCGGCCGTGAAGCGGTCGGCCGAGATCCTAAACGCACCTGGGGCGAATCGCTCGGCGGTGGGGGTGGCCTCGGCATCATTGCCTTTGCCACATCGTTGCCGGCCGTTCTTGTGCTCGCCCTAGCGGGGCTTTCCGGAGCCAGCACCGCAGCCGTGACGGCCATCGTCTTGGCCGTACTCTATCTGATCGCCGTGTCCATCGTGTTTGCCACTCTTGGAGCGATCTTCCGCACCGGCGCCTACATCTATGCCACCACCGGCAAGGCCCCGTCCGTTCTCGATGCGCACCTGCTGCAGGCAAGCTTCCGCAAGACGCACGGATCTTTCGCGACGGCCACCTCGACGCCCAGGCGAGGCCCTTGAGAGGATTGGCTGTTTTGCGGGTTGCAGCAAAGCGACCGCGGCGCGGCTTACCCCACCCCTGCCCTCTCGCTGTGCAGCATTTTCCTCATCACGGCTCAATTCCGCCGCACCTTCCCGCGCGCAGTTATTTGTGGATTGTCAATATCTTACGGACGATTGCCCAGCCTGGGGGAACCTTGGACTTGGGCGCGTGGTTTTCATGCCGAGCAGTCGCAAACAATCGCGAAGGTGAAAGGCATGAACGTCATACTGCCCTGGCAGGAGTTCGCAGCGCCGAGCCCGCAGCGGGATGGCAATGGCCAGTTCGTGGACTCCGTCCTGATCCGCAAGCTGCGCAATTTTGGTCCGCTTTCGGAAGCGGAAAAGCAAATCCTGAGCGACCTGGTGGTCGACACGCAGTTCGTGCCGGCGCGCGAGGACATCGTACACGAGGGTGATCTGCCCACGCATTCCTGCGTGCTGCTGGAGGGCCTTGCCTGTCGCTACAAAATGACCTCGGACGGACAGCGGCAAATCCTGTCGTTCCAGTTCCCAGGCGACATCTCGGACCTCTACAGCTTCGTCCTGAAGGTGATGGATCACAGCATCGGTGCGCTGACCGACTGCGAGCTCGGCATCATCCCGCATGCCAAGCTGCAGGACATCACCGCCAACCATCCGCATCTCACGCGCCTGCTGTGGCGGGACACGCTGGCGGACAGCTCCAAGTTCCGCGAATGGATGGTCGGTATCGGCCGGCGCTCCGCGCGTGCCCGCGTCGCGCATCTGTTGTGCGAGTTGCTGATCCGCTGCAAGGCGATCGGGCTGTGTGAGGGCTATACCTACGAATTGCCCGTAACCCAGTCGGACCTTGCCGACTGCCTCGGCATGTCGCTCGTGCACATCAACCGCATACTGCAGGGCCTGCGGGCGGACGGCCTGATCACGCTGGCCAATGGCACGCTGACCATCCAGGACTGGCAGCGGTTGAGCGAGGTGGCAGGCTTCGACGCCTCATACCTGCACTTCGGCAACCGCCACCTGTTCGCGTAAGGCCGATGTCACGTGTTGTCGGTGGTGGCGACGAATTCGTCATCTTCCTGCGCGCGTCGCTCGAAGGAGAGGAAGTCGTAGTAGCCGCAGCGGCCGCCGGGATAGCTGCGGCACACGGACGGGCGTGCCGTGTAGATGGTGCAGCAGCGCTTGTCGGTGTCGAAGAAGGTGCAGATGCGGCCGAAATGCTGGTCGGCCTTGCGCCGGATCGAATACTTGCGGCCGTGCCGTTCGACCGTAAACTTAGCCTTCGCCTGCTCGAAGGTCAGGTCGAAATGCTTGGCCAGCCGCTCCACGTCCCGCTTATCGAGGGCGATCAGCGGGTAGGAGCAGCAGTAACCGGGACACTTCTTGCAGTTATACATTGCTCGCGATCATCGCATCGGCCTTCCGATAGCACGGATTCGCGGGTTGTACAGCGGAAGGGCATGTCGCGCATCAAGTCTTCGGCCCCGCCAACCATGGCTGCATGCCATGCTTCGCGGTGGGCGACGAGATTGCATGCCGCTCGACAGCCGTGCGCAACCGCGACTTGCACCTGGAACACAGAAAGCCCGACACCCAGGCCAACACCCTTGCGGCGGCCGCGCAGGCTTTACCCATCACATAGGGTCGGTCGCCAAGCTGGTCGGCGAACAACGTTAATCGCCCGCGGCAAGGCGGGTGAGCTCGTCGCGGCCATGCATCATCATCGAACCACCTCACCGCACCAGGCCCGGCGTTACCAGATAACAGCTCAGTTATCGGCGGACTGAAGGATCGACAGCGCCTCGTTCTTTGCCGCGCGGCGCCGGCCCTCGTATTTGACGATTACTTTGCGCGCCTGCTCGACCACCGCGTCGGCGATGGCGGCCTGGCCTTCCGCGGTCGGGTGGAACGCACCGGAGTAGATGCTGGCCAACAGCAGCTGCACCCAGGAGAAGGTCTGGGTCTTCAACACGTTCTGCAGCAGCGACTGCGAGACGTGGAAGTGGCCGGCCATGAAGGCATCATTGGGCGTGCGGAACCAGCGCTGCCGCGGGGCGTAGGCACGCCACTCAGATGGATTGAACGGCCTCCATTCCCCGTCGACCTTGCGCGGCAGCCGCGTCTCATCGGCCAAGCTCCACGGCGCATCGGTGAAGCTCGCGCAGATGCCGCGGCCGAGGAAGGCTTTGCGGTGCGCGTTGACGAAGGTCCAGCTGTACTGGCGCGCACTGTCGCGCATGACGTCATTGAGACGCTCGGCCAGCACCCCGCCCTCACGTACCTTAGCCTCGCTCAGTGCAAAATCACGCAGCACGTCCATGCCTTCGCGGCCGTCCGGACAAACCGACTTGCCGTCGCCCATCATGGCCATCGGCGGATAGCCGACGAGCACGATACGGTCCGACTCGGGCCACGGCACGTGCAGGATGTTGTGCAGCGCGCGATTGACCGATTTGATGCGGTCTTCCAGATCGTCGAGCAAGCTGCTCGCCTCAGCAAAACCGTGCACCTGGCCGAACCAACCGCTCAGACTGCGCAGCATGGACGTATCGGACAGCACGGCGTTGGCGACCAGCCGGGAAAATCCGACGTCGTTGCCGCCCACCGACAGGAAGACCAGATCGATCTTGCGGGCCCGGTCGCCGTCGCACTTCTTGAGCACCAGGCCGCCCTGCAGGTCAGGCACCTTGCCGTTGATGTGGTAGGCCTCCGGCAGATCGTAGTCGGGCGCGGAGCGGCCCGCGCACTGCGCTTCCGCCAGGGCGGAAATCTGCGACAGCGCCGGTGGGTTCGGCACCCACTCGTGGCCCTTGTAACGCAGGAACAGGCCGAACACGGTCTCCGCGCCCGAGCAGGCCACGCCAACGTAGGTGACGGCGCGGTGCGGATCCTCGATGGCGAGCTGCAGCGCGGCCCGCAGCTGATGCGAATAAAGAGAACGATGGCAGGCCTGGTCCTGCCAGCGCGCGTTCTCCTCAATGAATTGCTTGTCGCCGATCGCCCGCCAATCGCCAATGCGAGCGGGGTACCCCGTCAGGGTGGCGTCGTAGTCGGCCGCGCGATCCGTCGAGAAGCGCACCGGCACATCGGGGTTGCCTTCACCGGAGGCAAAGCTGTCGCCCATACCGACGATGAACAGGTCGCTGATCTGCACAAGGATCTCGGCGATCTGCCGACCGCCGATCTCGACCGACACCCAGGCACCGTCCGGATAGGAAATCTCAAGTTGCAGAGGCGTGTCACAGGGCAGCGTAACGGGCTGGTTGCGCTTGCCCCGACCGGTGGGCTTGGCATGCCAAGTGCAATCGACGGTCTGTGCGTCGTCCAACCCCTCCATGTGCGCGATGATGGTATGGCTCTTGGGGTTCAGGTAGTCGGTCCGTTCGCGACAACCGTACTTGTTGCGCTCGCGGTCCCAGCAGGTCTTCGCGAACATGGTCGCGCTCCACCCGTCGGCGTGCCGCTCCGACAAAAGGCGCTCGGCGGCCAGCACCGGGCTCTTGCGCTCGGCGTCGGTAAGGCTCACCCAGGTAGCGCGATGCACTTCGGTGTCAGCCGGATCGAGGAAGAAGCGGAACGAATTTTCGACCTTCCAGTTGATGCGCGGCTCGGCCTGCGCCGCCGCACCGCACAACACCAGCAGCACGAGTGCCGCCGCGACGCGATGAGCGCCACCGATGCACCTCAGCCTCTTGCCTGCGGACACCTGCGTCAGCCCCGTCGTTCGCCACCACTCCAGCGTACGGTTTACATGCGACCCAGCCAATGCGCGCGGGCAATGGCCCAGATGCGCCGTATAGGCGCGACCTCGGCAATCTCCCGCAACGAGTCGCGCCCAGGTCGGTCGAGCGCCCGCAAATACGGGTGGACCAAGGCCAAAGGAAGGAAAGCCACGGACAACGGCCGCGGCAAATTTGCCACATGTTGCCGCGCTGCCTCGAAATTGAGCAGGATCTCGGCGTGCAGGTCCCGCATCAAAGCAGCAATCCTGGCCGGGTCCGTCTCGCTCAGGAGATCGGCCATGCCGGCCTGCTGCAGGCGCTCGCGGGGCAGCGGCAAACGCCCGAGGGCCAGCATGTGCGGCAGTGCAAGCAGCAGGCGCACCAGCCCATAGGCGCGTCCTGCTGATTTGCTCGCGGCTTGCAGCTCGAACGTAGCCGGGCCGCCCAGCACCTGCACGGCAAGCTCGAACTGGGCGCCTTCGCCGGCGACGAGATAGGATTCGAGGGCAGCTTGGGTCGGGAAGGGTTCGGCCTCGAGGTCGCGGCCATGCTCATCGATCATGCCAAGCAGCAGTGGAGCCGGCAGATGGTGCCGCGCGACTGCCCCGCGCAGGGCGTCGGCAATCGGGCTGCCCGTGAGCATGCCTGCACCGGCCGGTTGCAGCGCGTCGCGCCACCACTGCAGTCGGATTTCGCCCATCATCGGCTCGCGGGTCACCAGTTGGCCGACGCGGCCGAGCTCGGCAGAGAACGCCGCCAGCGCCAGCAGGCCGTCGCGAGCACTGGGCGGGGCCAGGAGCGCCGCGAGGTAGCGGTCGGGCTCTCCGGCCTTGGCCGACGCGGCCACAGTCGCGCCTGGGCTGGCCCCGTTCACGTCAGTAGAGATGCGCCGCCGCCATCATGGCCAGCGTGACGGGAACGGCGAGAATGAGATTGAGACGGGCGAATAGCTTTACCGTCTCGCGCGCCCGCGCCTTGGCCTCGGCATCACCGATGCGCAGGCCGATGATCATCTGCACGTTCGGCCAGATATACATGTGCACGAACATCCACATGGCGAGCCCGCCGAGCACGCCCACCCACAACAGCGCAGCACGCACCGGCGGCGTGCCGACCTCGGTCGGGTAGGCGAGGCTCGGCATGACGTAGCCGGCCGTCACCAGCAAGATGGCGCCGGTGGCCACCGCCAGCGTGGAGGCGTGCCGATACCACGCTGCCACCTGGGGGATGACCTGCTTGGCAAAGAAGCCGCGCACCTGGTCGTCGGCGCCTTGCAGAGCAACGAGCTGAACGAAGTTGATGAACACGATGAGCCCAACCCACACCATGGCGGCCAGCACATGTAGCAGGCGCACCAGGAAGGCCAGCACCTCGATGCTGTCGGCGGCGACCAGCCGGATAACGAGCAGGACGACGGCCAGGATGCATCCCGCGATCAGGCTCGCCTTCGGCGTGTCGATGATCTGGCGCACGTTCTCCCCCTCAGTCGACGGCAATCAGCGCCGCGCCAAGCGGCCGGCCCTCCGCGAGCAGAACGTTATATGTCCGGGCGGCAGCACCCGTGTCCATCGCTTCGAGCGCGATATTCACGTCCATGAAGGCACGCTGCAAGGTGGCGTCCGGCATGATCTGGCGGCGGCCGGTGCCGAGGAGCAGGACAGCGAGTTGGTCCCGTTCGGCGAATACCGGCGCGAAGGCGTCGGCATCGAGGTCCGCAGGCGTGCTGACGGGCCAAGCGTAGACCCCGCTCGGAAGACAAAGGATGGAGCCGCGGTGGCTCATGTTCGCGAACCGGAAGCCGCCATTGCCGTAGGCATCGATCGGCGCTCGCCCGGGATAGCGCGCCGACCGCTCAGTCATTTGAGGGCCACGTTGGCCGCGCCCTGCGGCTTGCCGGCTGCACCCGCCTTGGCAGGCTTGACGGCTGGGCCGCCGCCCCACTCGCGCTTGACGCCGAGGTAGCCGAGCAGCGGCGCGGCAATGAAGATCGACGAATAGGTGCCGATCAGGACGCCCAGCAGCATGGCAAGGTTGAAGTTGCGGATCACTTCGCCACCGAAGATGTAGAGTGAGATCAGCACGACGATGGCCGTGACGCCGGTCAGGATCGTGCGCGACAGCGTCTCGTTGATCGACGTGTTGAGCAGCTCGTCGAGATCCATACGCTTGTACTTGCGCAGGTTCTCACGGATGCGGTCGGAGACGACCACGGAATCGTTGACCGAGTAGCCGAGAATGGTCAGCAGCGCCGCCACGATCGACAGGTCGAACTCGAGATGGAACAGCGAGAAGATGCCGGCCACCAGCAGCACGTCGTGCGCCAGCGACAGCACCACGCCGACGGCAAACTGCCATTCGAAGCGGAACCAGACGTAGGCGCTGATCGCCAACAGGCCGACCATCACGGCGATGATACCGGTCATCCTGAGTTCGCTTGACACCGCCGGTCCCACCACCTCCACGCGCCGCTGCACGTAGGTGTTGCCAAGTGCTTCG
This sequence comes from Hyphomicrobiaceae bacterium, assembly GCA_035762425.1. Taxonomy (GTDB): domain Bacteria; phylum Pseudomonadota; class Alphaproteobacteria; order Rhizobiales; family Hyphomicrobiaceae; genus AWTP1-13. Next base: position 8,928 of record DASTOW010000058.1, read on the forward strand.
ACCACTTTCGCCAAAGCAGCCTGCTGGGCGCTCTCGGGGCCTGGTTGCTGCTCGATGCGGATCAGCACATCGGATGGCGCGCCGAACTGCTGGATCTGCACCGCGCCCAGGCCGAGCCTGCCGAGCTTGTCGCGCAGTTGGGCGACATCGGCCGGGCCGGTGGTCGACTGCACCTCGACCATGGAGCCGCCCTTGAAGTCGACCCCGTAGTTGAAGCCCATGGTGAAGAACAGCAGTAGCGACAGGGCCATGGCAACGAACGACGCCGCCAACGCCACGCCCTTGTAGCGCATGAATGGCAGGCGCAGGTCGTGCGGGAAGAAGTCGTGGCCTTTGAAGTTGGGAAGGAGCCTCATGATTACACCGGCACCTCAATGGCTCGGCGGGTCTTGGTCTCCGAGCGCAGCCAGAACGAGATCAGCAGGCGTACTACCGTGACGGATGCGAAGATCGACGTGCAGATGCCGATCGTCAGCGTCACGGCAAAACCGCGAATCGGTCCCGATCCCAGCCAGAACATCACGGCGGCGCAGGCCAGGGTGGTGAGCTGGGAGTCGGCGATCGTGATAAAGGCGCGCGTGAAGCCCGCGTCGATGGCTGCAATCGCCGTCTTGCCGGCGCGCAGCTCCTCGCGGATGCGCTCATAGATCAGCACGTTGGCGTCGACCGCCATGGCGATGCCGAGCACCAGGCCGGCGATGCCGGGCAGCGTCAGGGCCGAGCCCATGATGGTCATCAGCGCGACGGTCAGCAGGCCGTGCACGATCAGACCGACGCAGGCAAAGATGCCAAACGTGCCGTAGGCCAGCACGGTCAGCACAATGGTGGCAACGCCGCCGATGATGCCCGCGAGCTTGCCGGCCTCAATGGAGTCGGCGCCGAGCGACGGGCCGACCGTGCGCTCCTCCACAATGGTCAGTTTGGCGGGCAGTGCACCCGAGCGCAGCTGGATGGCGAGCTTATTGGCGGTCTCCACCGAGAAGCTGCCGCTGATCTGGCCCGAGCCGCCCAGGATCTGGTCGCGGATCACAGGCGCCGAGATCACCTTGTCGTCGAGTACGATGGCGAACGGACGTCCAACGTTGGCCCTGGTGAACGAACCGAATTTGCGTGCGCCCGAGTTGTTGAAGCGGAAGCTGATGATGGGCTCGTTGGTCTGCTGGTCGAAGGCCGGCTGCGCATCAACCAGTTCATCGCCACGCACCACCGGGGTCTCGCGCAACAGCTGCGCGCCTTCATCCGATGCGCCGCTCTCGTAGATCCTGTAACCGGCCGGCACCCTCGTCTGACGCGCCTCCTCGGCCGTCATGCTGCCGTGCACCTCGTGGAAGCTCAGCCGCGCGGTCTCGCCCAGCAGCTTCTTGAGTTCGGAGGTGTCCTGCAGGCCCGGCACCTGCACGAGGATGCGGCTGGTGCCCTGCCGGACGATGTTGGCCTCGGCCGTGCCCATCGCATCGACGCGGCGACGCACGGTCTCGATGGCCGCGCCGACCGCGTTGCTGATGCGTTGCT
>DASTOW010000059.1:0-9211 GCA_035762425.1 Hyphomicrobiaceae bacterium
ACTCGCGGATATGCTGCAGGTTGCTGCCACCAGACGAGACGCGCCAGCTCGAAGTGCTGCCTCCGGTCGTCAAGGATGTGATCCGCGTCAAGGTGATCGGCGCATTGCCAAGACCTGCGCCGCGCTTTTGCTGTCGCGACCGCTGGCGGCCCGGCCCCGGGCCAATCGACGTGCCTTAGCATGTCGCCCACGCCGAGCACGAGTTCGACGCCGGCGATGTCTGGATCGACGCGAAGACAGCGGCCGCACCCAGGCGCCCCTTCCGCGCCGATGCAAGAGACGTCGAGGATGCGGCTGCCTCTTGGCTGCAGGCAAGCGTGGGGCGCCTTGCGGGAGGGCCTCGCCAACACGATGCGCCCGACCATGATCGACGTCGTCGTCACGCGCGATCCGGCTCGCATGCTGGCGGCGGCCGACAACCGCACCCGCAAGGTTACGAAGGGCTGCCGCGCGCTGTGACGGTGGGGCAGTTGCCAAGCCTGTTTGGTCGGTGATGCCGGCCGCCACCCCAGCTCACCATGCGTTGGCCCGGCAAGCTGGCAGCGCACGGGAAATTTTTCTGCTATGCGGTGCACCTCGAACCAGCTACTCGAAGTCGCCATGAGCAAGGCCAGTCACAGCATTGAACAAGGCGCCGCAACCGGCCGGCAGCAACGCGCGCGGCCCGAGTGGACCAAGGCGCGCCGCGTCGTGGTCAAGATCGGCTCGAGCCTGCTGGTCGACCGTGGCAGCGGCCAGCTCAAGGCGGCCTGGCTGCAATCTCTGGCGGAGGATGTGGCGACGCTGGCCAAGGCCGGCAAGGATGCCATCGTGGTCTCGTCGGGGGCCATCGCGCTCGGCCGCCATCTGCTGGGATTTGGCAAGGGGGCGTTGGCGCTGGAGCAATCGCAGGCCGCGGCCGCGGTCGGCCAAATCTCGCTCGCCAGCGCCTACCAGGACGCCTTCAAGGCGCAGGGGCTGACTGCAGCGCAGATCCTGCTGACGCTCGGGGATACGGAGGAGCGCCGCCGCTACCTCAATGCGCGCCAGACCATATTCACGCTGCTTGCCCAGCGGGCAGTACCGGTCGTGAACGAAAACGATACCGTCGCCACGACCGAGATCCGCTACGGCGACAACGATCGGCTGTCGGCGCGTGTCGCCAGCATGATCAGCGCCGACTGCCTGGTGCTGTTGTCCGACATCGACGGTCTGTATACCGCGCCGCCGGGCAGCACGCCGGCCGGCACACTGGTGCGCGAGGTGCGGCAAATCACGCCCGACATCGAGGCGATGGCGGGCAGCGCCGGATCGGAGCTGTCGCGCGGCGGCATGGTGACCAAGATCGAGGCGGGGCGCATCGCGCTGGCGTCGGGCGCCAACATGGTGATCACGTCGGGAACGATCCTGCATCCCTTGCGCGCCCTGCAGCACGGCACGGACTGCACCTGGTTCCTAGCTCCGTCGGATCCGGTCACGGCCCGCAAGCGCTGGATCGCCGGACAGCTCGAGCCGAAGGGCCACCTCACCATCGATGCTGGAGCGGAACGGGCGCTGCTGTCCGGCAAAAGCCTGCTGCCGGCCGGCGTCACTCGCGCCGAGGGCACCTTCGAGCGTGGCGATGCCGTGGTGATCCGGGCCGCCGACGGCCGTGAGCTTGGCCGCGGTCTGGTCGCCTATACGCAGATTGATGCGGTGCGTATCATGGGCAAGAAAAGCGGCGAGATCGCCGCCATCCTCGGTTTCGAGGGCCGCGCCGAATTGATACACCGCGACGACATGGTGCTGAGCAGGGGTTAGGGTCTCGCAATGGCCGCGACGAGCAAACACAAGCCTGCAGCCGCGCAATCGGTGGCCGACCTGACGGCGAGCCTCGGTCAGCAGGCCCGTGCGGCTGCGCGCGCTTTGGCGCAGGCCGCCACTGCGGCCAAGAACACTGCGCTGCTGGCTGCAGCCCGCGAATTGCGCGCACAGACTCCGGCCATCATGGCTGCCAACGCGCGCGATATGGCGGCGGCCACCGAAGCCGGCCGCCAAGGCTCGTTCCTCGACCGGCTGGCCCTCGACCCCAAACGCATCGAGGGCATGGCCAAGGGCCTGGAGGACATCGCTGCTCTGCCCGATCCCATCGGCAGCGTGATCGCGCAATGGGCGCGCCCCAACGGCCTCGACATTGCGCGCGTCCGCACACCGCTCGGTGTGATCGGCATCATTTACGAGAGCCGGCCCAACGTCACGGCCGACGCTGGCGCGCTGTGTCTGAAGGCCGGCAACGCCGCCATCCTGCGCGGCGGTTCGGACAGCTACCAGTCGAGCCGTGCCATCCAGGTGTGCCTCGCCCGCGGCCTACGCGACGCCGGACTGCCGGAGACGGCGATCCAGCTCGTCCCCACGATCGATCGCGAGGCGGTCGGGCTCATGCTGGAAGGTTTAGGCGGATGCATTGACGTCATTGTGCCGCGCGGCGGCAAGAGCCTAGTGGCGCGCGTGCAGGCCGAGGCGCGCGTGCCGGTGTTTGCGCACCTGGAAGGCCTCTGCCACACCTACGTCGACGCCAGCGCCGACCCGGAGATGGCCAAGCGCATCGCTGTCAATGGCAAGATGCGCCGCACCGGCGTATGCGGCGCCACCGAGACGCTGCTGGTCGATCGCAAGGCACCCGCCGACGTGCTTGAAGCGCTGATCGCCGCTCTGCTGGAGGCCGGCTGCGAGGTGCGCGGCGATACGGCGTCGCAAAAGGTCAACCAGCGCGTCAGGAAAGCGACAACCAAGGATTGGTCGACGGAATATCTCGACGCCATCATCGCGGTGAAGGTGGTAGACGGCGTCGACGCGGCCATCGCCCATATCGAGCAGTACGGCTCGCAGCACACCGACTGCATCGTCGCGCAGGACCAAGCCGTCGCCGAGCACTTTCTGACCCGGCTCGACAGCGCCATCGTCCTGCACAACGCCTCGACCCAGTTCGCCGACGGCGGCGAGTTCGGCATGGGCGCGGAAATCGGCATCGCCACCGGCAAGATGCACGCGCGCGGCCCGGTCGGCGTCGAGCAGCTCACCACCTTCAAGTATGTGGTGCGCGGCACCGGCCAGATCCGACCGGGTTAGTTGCGTTCCTATGGCGCAACCGTTTGCGGGAGAGCTAGATGCGCACATCCGGGGCATGGATGATACTGCTTGCAGCGTTGAGTGGGTCGGCCTTGCCTGCCAACGCGGATGACCTCAGCTGCGTCAGCACGACATTCCGGCTGGTCGGCAAGAATGACCGCGTGTGCGTCAGCGCCTTCGATGATCCCAAGGTTGCGGGCGTCGCCTGCCACATCAGTCAGGCAAGAACCGGCGGTTTGTCCGGCACCATCGGCCTTGCCGAAGACCCATCCCGTTTCTCGATCGCCTGCCGCCAGACCGGGCCCATCAGCACCGATCTTGCCTCGCTCAAGGACGGCGAGGAGGTATATTCGGCGCGCACGTCCATCTTCTTCAAGCGCACCCACGTCTACCGGATGCTCGACACCAAGCGGAATACGCTGGTCTACCTCGCCATCAGCGACAAGCTGATCGACGGGTCGCCACAGAACGCCATTTCGACCGTGCCGGTCATGCCGTGGGGCGCGCGCTGAAGCAAGGGGGACGAGCTGGCGCCCGCCGCTGGCATCTCGCGGCCCCGGGGCCACGGTCCGGCTCCGGCCGCCAGGCTCGGTCAGCCGAAGGTTGGGTCTGGTGTCGGCTGCACTGCAGCCGAGCCATGCGGGAGTGACGCGATGGCACGACGCCGCAAGCAATGGTACCGACCGTCGTCGATCGCGCGGTCGATTGCCATCCGGCCGAAGGTGTATTTGGCCGTACTGATCGGGGTGTTGGCGGCCTACGTCCTGCCGGCAAGCATTGCCGGTAATTTCCGGACGGCCATCTCCTTCGACGCCGGCGCCATCATATACCTCGCGTCCAGCCTCTATCTGATGCAGGCCTGCGGTAGCGCCGAAATGCGCAGGCGCGCCGCCGTGCAGGACGACGGCGCGGCGATGATCCTCCTGCTTGTCGTGGTAGCCGTGGCGTTGAGCTTCTGGGCTATTGTCGGCGTCCTGAGCGAGGCCAAGCAGGCGAGCGGAACGGGCAAGACCCTGCACGTGGGCATGGCTGCAGCGACCATCCTGCTGTTCTGGCTCGTCACCCAGATCGCCTTCACGTTCCACTACGCGCACGAATTCTACCAGCCCGACGAAGGGCCCGAGCCATTCGAGGGAGGGCTGGCCTTTCCTGGCAGCGGCCCTCCCGACTACTGGGACTTCTTCTACTTCTCCACGTCGATCGGTGCAGCATCGCAGACCTCGGACGTGTCCATTCGCACCAAGTCCCTGCGCAGGCTCGTCACCCTGCACGCCATCCTGTCGTTCTTTTTCAACACGGCGGTGCTGGCGCTGGCCATCAACATCGGCGCGAGCCTGATCTGACCCAGTCTCTGCGGTGATACGCCTCTCCGGCGGCCGCGCTTTGCCTCCCCCTGCATCGAATGCGCGCATTCGATGTGCAGCATGCGGGCGCAAGCGCCGCGCCGGTTGCAGTGAAAGTCGAGGGACGCGTCAACTATCGCGAGGCGGCAGGATCACACAAATCGGGGCCGGCCTGCGCTCGCCGCCGAGCGACATGATCATCTTGCCGCACCAATGCGCACGGCCGTCGCTCGCGTTCTCCGCCACCACGAAATTGCGCGCGATGGTGTACCAAGTGCCGTCGATCAGAAGCCGCACCATCAGCTGTCCATTGATGACGACATCGACAAAATCATCAGCCGGCCGGCAGTCCGTGTTGTTGCAACACGGGACACCCCTCCCATTCTTGTAGGACCCGTAGTCCATGCCGCGGTCATTGCGATGCGCCGCCGCCGCGGAAGCACCCACCAAGCAGAGCAGCAGCAGCAGCAGCAGTCTGGTTTGCATCGCAATACCCGAGCGCTTTGCGGCCGTCCGGCATCGTCTGTAAGGCGCCCGTTCGCAGGCGCCCCCGTCCTGTGGGCAAATTTACCATGTCTGGTGTTGCGTCGCCCACCAAATGATCGGGCGCTTTGTGTCGGCTTCGCTCGGAAATCCTTAATCTGTCGCCCACACCATCATCGGGCTGAATAGCGTGGGCCGCCAGCCGATTGCCCGGAAGCTCGTGCACGCCCGGCAGCCGCGAGGTTGCCGTTTCGCATCGTTGGCACGGGAGTGGACTTGCAGCGTTTCCAGATCATCGCCGTTGCCGTTGTGCTGGCCATCATCGGTGCCGTCGCCCCGATCCTGATCATGCTGCAGGTATCCTGGACCCTTGCCGTGAACGCCGAGCATATCCGTTTGGAAGCCTTCGCAAACAGGGCGATCACTCGCGCCAACAGGGCATACGCGGAAACCAAGGATGCGCTCTACGCCATTCAGCGCCTTGATGCGCGACCGTGCTCCCAGCATCACATCGAACAGATGCGGGTGCTGACCATCGACACGCCGAGCGTGCACGAGATTGGCTACTTCCAGAACCGCCTGCTGAAATGCACGTCCTGGGGCGTAACGGAAACCCGCATCGAACAAGTGCCGAGCGACTATACGACCCCCGACGGCCTCGAGGTCACAATCAGCATGGAGCCGCTCGTCACTCGTGGCAAGCCCATGATGGCGATCCAGTACAAGGACTACAACGCCCTCGTCGACCGCATGCGATTTGTCGATGTCATCGTCGATCCCGGTATCCGGCTCGCCATCGCCAGCAACAAGGGAGGCCTGATCGCGACATTGAATGCTCCAGATCCAGATCTCCTCAAATCGATCATTGCCCAACCGCGCAATGGCATGGACCAGCACAATCTCTTTGCCGTCGCGCATGGCGACGACTGGATGGCGATCGCCATCCAGTCACGACACGAGATGCTGAGCAACCTGCGGCGCGAGCAGATGCTGCTGCTGCCGATCGGCGCCTTCATTGCCGCCTTCATCGTCGGGCTCGTGGCGTGGCTCTCGAAGAGGCGCCTGTCGCCGCTAGGCGAGTTGACGATCGCGGTTCAGAATCGCGAGTTCATCGCCCACTACCAGCCGATCGTCGAGCTCAAGACCGACAGGTGCGTCGGCGCCGAGGCGCTCGTGCGCTGGCGCCGTCCCGACGGTTCAATCGTGGGACCCGACCTGTTCGTTCCGCTGGCCGAGCAAAGCGGACTGATCATGGCCATCACCGATCAGGTGATCGAGGCGGTCATATTTGATCTCAATGACCTGCTGGTGTCGCAACGCTCCCTGCACGTCGCCATCAACCTCTGCGCGGACGACATGAAGACCGGACGAGTCCTGCCTGTGATCCAAAATGCGCTCGCGCACTCGGGCATCTGGCCGCAGCAGATCTGGCTCGAAGCCACCGAACGCGGGTTCATGGACATCGACTCGGCACGCTCGACCATCGAGCAGGCACGTGCGCTCGGGTTTTCCGTGGCAATCGACGATTTCGGAACCGGATACTCGAGCCTGCAGTATTTGCAAGGCCTGCCGTTGGATGCCTTGAAGATCGACAAGTCCTTCATCGACACGATCGGCAAGAATACCGCCACCAGCTCCGTCACGTCCCACATCATCGAAATGGCGAAGGCGCTCAACCTTTGCATCATTGCGGAAGGCGTGGAGACGGAAGAGCAGGCGGCCTACCTGCGCGCGCGCAATGTCGACTTTGCGCAAGGCTGGCTGCTCGGCAAGCCGGAGCCGGCCGAGCAGTTCAAGGCTGCCTACTTGCACAGCATGCGGCTGAGCGGGTCGGTATCCGACAAGACCAGCCGGCGCGCCATCGCGTGACGTTCAGCGCGGCTTCCACACGCGCGCAGCGTCGCCGTCGAACTCGGCGCTGCAGAACGTACCGCCCTGAAAGAAGTCGCCCACCGGATCGGGCGCAATCTTGGTCTGAGCGGCCAACGCCTCCTCGCGATAGTCCTCGGCCTTGCCGGTCGGGCGGTAGCCGTAGGCGTAGGCACGGCTGTTGTCCCACCATGCGCGCTCGTTGTAGGAGGCGCCGTAGAAGATCTCGAAACGCAGATCGCTATTCTCCAAGCCGATGCGGATCAATTGCACGAGGTCTTCAGGCTTGAGCCAGATCGACAACCGCCGCTGGTCAAGCGGCTTGTCGCCGACGTTGCCGATGCGCAGGCACAGAACCCGAAGGTCATGCTTGTCGGAGTAGAATGCGCCTAGCGCCTCGCCGAATGCCTTGCTGACGCCGTAGCGCGAGTCCGGCCGCACAGTGACATCGACGCCGATCCTTGTGGTGCGCGGATAGAAGCCCACCGCATGATTGGACGACGCGAAGATCACCCGCTTGACGCCCTTGCGCCGGGCCGCCTCGAACAGATTGTAGCAACCGATGATGTTGGACTGCAGGATCGTATCCCACGGCCCCTCCACGGAGAAACCGCCAAGGTGGATGATGCCCTCGATGCCGTCGCAGATCTTCTCGACCTCGTCCATGTTGGCGAGATCGGCGGCGACGAACGCCTCATTGCCTTCGAGATTGGCCGGCTTCTTGATGTCGCTCAGCCGCAGCTCCGGATAGATCGGCTTCAAGAGCTTGCGCAGACGCCCGCCCACGTCGCCGGACGCTCCGGTCAGCAATACACGTTTCATTCTGCCTCCTTGCTCGACTTCAATTGCCGCTCCGCCAGGCGCCGGTAGCGCTTGAGACTGTTGGTCAGATGCACGCGCATGGCCTTGCGCGCCTCTGCCGGCTTGCGCGCGGCGATCGCCTCGCAGATGCGGCCGTGCTCCTTCTGGATGCGCATCAGGTACAGGCGCTGCTGCTCCGGCGCATCGACCGACAGACGCACGCTTTGGCGGGGAATGACATAGCCGCCCAGGTACCTCAACAGCTCGACGAAGCGTGGGTTCCCGGAAGCCACCGCAATGGCGCGATGCAGGGCGAAGTCCTCGCTCACCGCGCCTTCGCCGCGTCCGATCGCCGCTTCCATGTCGCGCAGCGCCGCCTCGATGGAGGCCAACGCCTGCGTTGTCGTGCGCTCGGCCGCCAGCGCCGCCGCCTCGACTTCGATGGCCAGGCGCAATTCCATAACGTCCAGCACATGCTCGATGGAAACCAGACCGTCCGGATCGATGCGGAACGGCACGCGGCTGGTGTCGGCCGAAACGAAGGCGCCCGAACCCTGCCTGGTGGTTACCAGGCCTTCGGCACGCAGGGCAGCCACCGCCTCACGCACGACCGTGCGGCTGACCCCCATGGCCTCCATCAGCTGCTGCTCGGTCGGCAGCCTCGCGCCGGGCGCCAGCCGGCCGCTGCGGATCTCGCCCGCAATGCGCGCGACCACCTCCTCCATCAGGTTGCGAGGCGGTCGCAGGGGCTGCAATAAACGCAGCTTGCCAGGGCCGGGCAAGTTCGATATTTGTCGGGTCATCGTACAAATTCTAATTCTGATCTAGCCGCCATTCAACACCTCACGTATGAAGAGGCAGGCTGGTAACAGAAAGCGTCTCAGGTCCAAAGGAGGAAACCAGATGGATAGACGGTCAGTACTCAAGCTCGGATTGGGTGGATTGGCCTTCGGCGCTGCCGGAGCTCCGGCCGCCTTCGGCCAAGCCAAGATGGTGCTCAAGGCCACCGACGTGCATCCGCTGGGATATCCCACCGTCGAGGCCGTGGTGCGTATGGGCAAGAAGCTCGAAGACGCCACGCAGGGCCGCATCAGCATCCAGATGTATCCGTCGATGCAGCTCGGCGGCGAAAAGGAGATGATCGAGCAAGCCCAGCTCGGCGCCCTGCAGATCGCCCGCATCAGCGTCGGCCCGATGGGCCCGATCGTGCCTGAGCTCAACGTGTTCAACCTGCCCTTCATGTTCCGCGACGACGCCCACATGGAGAAGGTGATCGACGGCGAGATCGGCGACGAGATGCTGAAGAAGCTGTCCGATCATCCGACCGCCGGCCTGATCGGCCTGTGCTGGATGAATGCCGGGACGCGCAACGTCTACAACAACAAGAAGCCGATCACGACGGTCGAGGACCTCAAAGGCCTCAAGATCCGTATGATGGGCAACCCCGTGTTCGTCGATACGATGAACTCGCTTGGCGGAAACGGCGTCTCGATGGGCTTCGACCAGCTCATCAACGCGATGCAGACCGGCGTCGTGGACGGCGCGGAGAACAACTACCCGACCTACGAGAGCGGGCAGCACTATCGCTACGCCAAGTATTACTCGAAGACCGGCCACCTGATGATCCC
>DASTOW010000060.1:0-7505 GCA_035762425.1 Hyphomicrobiaceae bacterium
GAACACGTAGGCGTCGTCGCGGTCCTTGGCCAGCATCAGGCGGTTGCGCTCGATGAAGCGGGCAAGGGCCTCCTTGTCGTCGCTCTGCACCCAGCGTGCCGCCACGCACGGCGCCGTCTCGAAGCGTACCGGCACGCCGTACTCGGCCTGCAGGCGCGACTGCAGCACGTCGAACTGCAGCGCGCCCACCACGCCCAGGATGGTGCGCGAGCCAAGCACCGGCAGGAACACCTGCACCACGCCTTCCTCGGCGAGATCGTGCAGGGCGCGGTTGAGCTGCTTGGCCTTCATGGCGTCCTCAATCAGGACGCGGCGCAGCAGCTCCGGCGCGAAGTTGGGGATGCCCTGGAACTTGAGCGTCTCGCCCTCGCTGAAGGTGTCGCCGACCCGCATCGTACCGTGGTTGGGAATGCCGATGATGTCGCCGGCGTAGGCCTCATCGGCCGTCTCGCGCTGCTGGGCGAAGAACAGGATAGGCGAAGCGACCGCGATGGTTCGCCCCTCGCGCACGTGTGTCAGCTTCATGCCACGCCGGAAACGGCCCGAGCACAAGCGCAGGAATGCCACCCGGTCCCGATGGTTGGGATCCATGTTGGCCTGCACCTTGAAGACGAAGCCCGTGACCGCCTTCTCGCCCGGCTGCACCGTGCGCTCCGCCGCCTTGCGCGGGCGCGGCCCCGGCGCCCAGGCGGCGAGACCATCCAGCAGCTCCGGCACGCAGAAGTTGCGCAACGCGCTGCCGAAGAATACGGGCGACAGGTGCCCCTCCAGGAACGACGTCAGGTCGAACTCGGGCAGCGCGGTGCGTGCCAGCTCCAGACCTTCCAGTGCGCGCGCGGCAATGTCGCCGTCCACGCCTGGCATCGCCAGGATATCCTCCGGCGCATGCAATTGCTCGGCACGCTCGAACGCGCTGTTGCGCTCGGTGCCCGGCAGCAGCATGCGCATGCGCAGGGCGTCGAGGCAACCCTGGAATTCTCCGCCCAGCCCGACCGGCCACGTCATCGGCACCACGTCGAGTGCCAGGCCCGAAGCGATCTCGTCCAGCAGCGCCAGCGGGTCCTGACCCTCGCGATCCACCTTGTTGATGAAGGTGACGATCGGAATATCGCGCAGCCGGCACACCTCGAACAGCTTGCGCGTCTGGTTCTCGATGCCCTTGGCGGCGTCGATCACCATAACGGCTGCGTCCACAGCGCTCAGCGTGCGGTAGGTGTCCTCGCTGAAGTCGGCGTGGCCCGGCGTGTCGAGCAGGTTGAACATGGTGCCGTTGCGCTCGAAGGTCATCACCGAGCTCGTCACCGAGATGCCGCGCGCCTGCTCGATGGCCATCCAGTCCGAACGCGTGCGCCGGCGCTCGCCGCGCGCACGCACGTGGCCGGCGAGCTGGATGGCACCGCCGAACAGCAGCAGCTTCTCGGTCAGCGTGGTCTTGCCGGCGTCGGGGTGAGAGATGATGGCGAACGTGCGCCGGCGGGCGATCTCGCGCTCGGTCGGATCGAGTGTCGCGGCGGGGGAGGGCGCAATCTCTTGCATCGGTCCTGTCTTAAGGCCTCGCCGTCGGGGCAATCGTAAATTTCTGGCCCTGCGTGGCACCTGTGCCGGCCAACAAGCCCGATTCGATCGAGTTTTTCGGGAAAGCCGCGCCTCATATATGCAGCGTCGAGGCCTTTGTGAAGTGCGATTGTTCCGCCCGCCTGCGCGGGCTGGGGCTTAGCTTTACCGCGACACATAATCCATACTGGGCCGGCCGCCTTGCCACGCCGTGACCGCAGTCCTATTGCAGGGTTCACGCCCCAAGCAGGAGAGCAGTTGGGATATGCTTCTGTGGGTTATTTTCGCGCTGGTGACGTCGGTCGTACTGATCGCCGTGTTGGGTCCGTTGTCGCGGCCGGCGGCGCGTGCGGACGATGCCGATGCCGGCACGCTCGAGGTCTATCGCCACCAGCTCGCGGAGGTTGAGGCCGAGCGCGCCCGCGGCCTGGTCGAACCAGCCGAGGCGGAGGCGGCGCGTGTGGAAATCGCCCGCCGCCTGTTGGCCAGCGCCGCCGCTCCGGAGGCGCAAGCCGTCGCGGCCAAGATGCCCGAGCATCGCGTCGCGCTTGCCGTCGCCGTAGCCGCGTTCGTAACCGTATCCAGTCTGGCTCTCTATCTCACCTACGGCCAGCCCAACATGCCGGCGTTCCCGGTCGCCGACCGCCAATCGGGGCAGATGGCCGACGCGCCGCTCAGCCAGCTGATTGCCAAGGTCGAGGCACGCCTGCGTGCCGAGCCCCGCGACGGCGACGGCTGGGCCGTCATCGCACCCGTCTATTTCAAGCTGGCCCGCTACAAGGATGCTGCCAACGCGTTCGCGCGCGCTGCGGAGCTCAGGGGCGAGACCTTCGAGCGCCTGGCCGGCTTCGCCGAGGCGACGGTGTTCGCCGCCGATGGCGTCGTCACCGAGGAGGCCCGGCTTGCCTTCCAGAAGATGCTCAAGCTCCAGCCGGGCCAACCGCAGGCACGCTTCTGGCTGGCGCTGGCGCGCGAGCAGGATGGGGAACTCAGCGAGGCGCTTGCGGAGTACAAGGCGATCCTGGCAGCAGCGCCGGCCGATGCGCCCTGGCGATCGAGCGTCGAGCAGCGCGTCGCCGAGGTCTCGCGCCGCCAGCCCGGTGTGGGCAAGGACGCCCCGCGTGGGCCGAGCGCGCAGGACATTGCTGCCGCCCAGCAGCTCACCGAGCAGCAGCGCTCCCAAATGATCGCCGGCATGGTCGACGGCCTCGCCCGTCGCCTCGAGCAAGACGGCAAGGACCTCGCCGGCTGGGTGCGCCTCGTCAACGCCTACGCCGTACTTGGTCGCGACAGCGACGCGCGCACGGCGCTGGCCAACGCCCGCAAGCAGCTCGGTGGCGACGACAAGGCGATGGCCGAATTGTCGGCACTCGCCCAGCGTCTGGGGTTTGGTTCATGATGCTCGACAACGAGGGTGTTGATCGATGACACGCAAGCAGCGGCGCGGAGTGTTGATCGCGACGGCCGTCAGTGTCCTCAGCGTCGCCGTGTTCCTGGTGCTGTTCGCCCTGAAAGACACCATCGTCTTCTTCCACACGCCCAAGGAGGTGATGCAGCGTCAGATCCCGGCCGGCAAGCGTATTCGCCTCGGCGGCCTGGTCGCCGAGGCCAGCGTCAAGCGCGGCCTCGGCCAGACGGTCGAGTTTGCGGTCACCGACACGGTGCAGACCATAAAGGTGCGCTACACCGGCATCCTGCCTGACCTGTTTCGCGAAGGCCAAGGCGTCGTCACCGAGGGTGTGCTCGACACCGCGGGCCATTTCCTCGCCGACACCGTGCTAGCCAAGCACGACGAGAACTACATGCCGCCCGAAGTCGCCAAGTCCCTGAAGGAGCAAGGCCTCTGGCAACACGAAGGCAAGGCGAAGCCCAAGTGACAAAAACCATGACCAGGCCGTGGGCGGACATCGAGGCGAGCTATCGTGGCTCGGGTGACATCGCCGCCATGCTGCGTTTGGTCGAGCAAGTTCGCGCCTCACCCTACGAGCCCGTCCTCAACGCGTGGACCTCGATGCATGACTTATGCATCGTTCAAGTGCCGTGTACCTATCCGTACAATGGACCCTACCTCGAATTCCGATCCATCGACACGCACATCGAGGACAAGCAGTGGCGTCGTGCCGTCGATCAAGACCACGCCTTCGCGCGCCTCGAGCGCTTCATGGAGCAGGTGCATTGGATACCCCGCAGGATATCGGCCTGACGCGCTTGAGCCGTGCATGGCCCCGTGCCTCCTCCGCGAGGCGGCGTGGCGGTGCGCCATCGGCTGTCATCCTCGAGCCTGTCTTGAGGCTCGGGCTTGTCTTGAGGCTCGGGCTTGTCTTGAGGATTGAGCGATCAACTCGCACCGGCGCTCGCGCATGGTTTAATGGTGGCGACAAGCCCGACCACAACAGCGGCCAGCGGTAGGAGTAAGCCGCCCATGATCATCGAACTGGGCCACTTCGCCCTCATCCTGGCGCTCGGCGTCGCCCTCGTGCAGATGGTGCTGCCGGCCTGGGGCGCGCGCGTCGGTGACATTCGCCTGATGGCAACCGCCGAGCCGGCCGCGCTTGCCCAGCTCACGCTGATCACGTTGTCCTTCCTGGCGCTCACCCACGCCTACGTCACCTCCGACTTCTCCGTCGAGAACGTGTGGTCCAACTCGCACTCGCTGAAACCGATGCTTTACAAGGTGTCGGGCGTATGGGGCAACCACGAGGGCTCCATGCTGCTGTGGGTGCTGATCCTCGCGGTGTTCGGGGCCGCGGTGGCGCTGTTCGGCAGCAACCTGCCGACAACGCTGCGTTGCAACGTGCTGGCCGTGCAGGCGGGCATTGCCGTCTGCTTCCTGGTGTTCATCGTGTTCGCGTCCAATCCCTTCACGCGCATCCCGCCGCAGATCGAGGGCCGCGGCCTCAACCCAATGCTGCAGGACCCGGCCCTCTCCTTCCACCCGCCCTTCCTGTACGCCGGCTACGTCGGCCTCTCGATGGCCTTCTCGTTCGCCGTCGCGGCCCTGATCGAAGGCCGCACCGACGCCGCCTGGGCGCGTTGGGTGCGCCCCTGGACCCTGGCCGCCTGGATCTGCCTGACGCTCGGCATCGCCATGGGCTCGTGGTGGGCCTACTACGAGCTCGGCTGGGGCGGCTGGTGGTTCTGGGATCCGGTGGAGAACGCCTCGTTCATGCCGTGGCTCGCCGCCACCGCGCTGTTGCACTCGGCCCTCGTCATGGAGAAGCGCGAGGCGCTGAAGGTGTGGACCATCCTGCTTGCCATCCTCGCCTTCTCGCTGTCGCTGATGGGCACCTTCCTGGTGCGCTCCGGCGTGCTGACCTCCGTGCATGCGTTTGCCGTCGACCCGCGCCGCGGCGTGTTCATCCTCGCCATCCTGGTCGTGCTGATCGGCGGCGCACTCGCTCTCTATGCGCTGCGCGCGCCGCGTCTGCAGCAGGGCGGCATATTTGCACCCATCAGCCGCGAGGGCGCTCTGGTCCTCAACAACGTGCTGCTGACCGTCGCCTGCGCCACCGTGCTGACGGGCACGCTCTACCCGCTGGCGCTGGAATCGCTTACCGGCGCCAAGATCTCGGTCGGCCCGCCCTACTTCAATCTCACATTCGTGCCGCTGATGATCCCGCTGCTGCTGGCGCTGCCGGTCGGCCCCTACCTCGCCTGGAAGCGCGGTGACCTCAATGCCGCCCTGCAGCGCCTGTTCGTTGCTGGCATCCTGGCGCTGGTCGGCCTGACGGGCGCCTTCGCGCTGTTCTGGCGCGGCCCGTGGCTGGCGCCGTTCGGCATTGCGCTCGGTGTATGGATCGTCGCCGGCGCGCTTGCGGAATGGTGCGCGCGGGTGAAGCTGTTCGCCGCCGGCCGTGATGAGGTTTGGCGCCGCGCCCGTGGCCTGCCGCGCTCGGCTTACGGCACCACCCTGGCCCACGCTGGCATCGGCCTGATGGTGCTCGGCATCGTTGCCACCACCGCCTGGCAGAGCGAACGCGTTGTCACCTTGAAGGTCGGGGACAGCATGGCGATCGCCGGCTACGAACTCGCTTTCCGCGGCGTCGCGCCGAACCAGGGCCCCAACTACCAGGAGCAGATCGGTGTGTTCGCCGTGACGCGCGGCGGCTTGCCGGTCACCAATCTCGATCCATCCAAGCGCATCTACGACCAGCCTCGCCAGGCCACCACCGAGGCTGGCATCCATGCCTCCTGGGCCGGCGATCTCTACGTCGTGCTGGGCGATGCGATGCAGGACGGCAGTGGCTGGGTGGTACGCGTCTACTTCAACCCGCTTGTGCGGCTGATCTGGATCGGCTGCCTCGTCATGGCCTTTGGCGGCCTTTTGTCGCTCAGCGACCGCCGCCTGCGCGTTGGCGCCCCGCGCCGCGCTCGCCGCCCGATCGTCGCACCCGCCGAGTAGTGGCAGCAACGGAGCACGCTTGTCATCCTCGGACTTGTCGCGAGGTTGCAGCCATCGACCGGCTGCGGAGCAAATTGAGGCATGGATGGTCGGCACAAGCCCGACCATGACACGTGTGGCTTAGGTCACCGCCTCGACAACCGCCGCCTCGTCTTGCGCTTCCGTCGAGGCCGCCGCCGGCGCCGTCGCGACGGCCGGGTCGTCCTGATACAACTCGAACATCACATCGAGCGTGTCGAGGAAGGTGGCGATCAGGTCGAGCAGCGTGCCGAGCCGGATGCGGCCGGCCACCAGCAACTCCTCGGTCACCATCAGCTGCGACATCTGCTCCAGCCCTGCTGCATCGCGCGCTAGGATGCCACGGCTGCGCAGGAAGGCTTGCGCCGCGTCGCCTGTGGCGAACGCCTGATTGGTGGTATCGCCCAGTTCCTCGGCCGCATCGACCAGCGCCGCCGTGCCACCCACGAATAGCGAGATCAGCGGTTTGAGCCGCGTCTCGCTGCGCTTGATCTCCTCAGCCCGCCGACGCGCCTGCAGCAGCCGCGCGATCAGGCTCAGCTCCAGCGTGCGCACGTTGTTGAGGAAGTCGGCCACCTCGCCGCTCTGACGCAGCAGGCGGCTCATGTTGAGCTTCTGCTCGGCTTCCGCCAGCACCACGCGTTCGGTGAGCAGGTCCTCACCCATCGCCAGCGCAGCATCAAGGTGATCGCTAAGGAGATAGATGGTTGGATGGCGCGCCGGTGCTCGGTCGGTCATGTCGGTCTTCCCCCGGATGCAAGGGCAGACCAGACGATGATTCGTGTGGCGCGCCTATGTTGGGGCGAGACTTTTCAACCGCGTAGCAGTGAAGGAGTGGCCGGCGTCAGCCGGCGAGTTTGGTGGGCGTTGCCGCTTCGGAGAGACCGGCGAGGCGCAGCAGCGCGGTGCGCGCTTCCGTCTCGCTGGTGAAGGCGGCGACCACATCGCGCGGTCCGGAGATGGGCTTGCCCTGGGCGTTCACGCTGCCGCGCAGCAGAACGAACTGACCCGAAGGATACCGTACGAGCTCGTAATTCGAGAGTTCCATGACCGCCCCCTGCAAGAGATCCGAACCACTCTGAATTGAGACGCACCAGACGCGTCACTCGACTGCCGCGGCGGGACAAGGCGTCCCACTTGGCGGCTTCACATATTTGTCATGTACGCCCGAGTCAATGCCCGGCGAGCATCACATTTCGTATTAGCCGCGATCCCGGCACTGCCCCGGGATCGGTTGCTTACAAACCCGGCAAAACCGGCCACTTATGTCGGTAATCTGAACGGGCGTTCATGCCTCAATGGCACACGGACAGGATTTTTGCCGTCCGCCCATCCCCCAGATCGATGGCTTGCTTGGTCAGCAGACCAGCCCGAGTCGCCCCGTATGGTTGCACAGAGGCACCAACCCTGATGCAGCTGCTGGCCGCTCGATTGCTCCACACGCATGTCGCAGCCACCTCGGTGCGCCAGCCTGATGCCGCCAGCCCGAAGTTCAGTGCGAGCAGCAATCGTCCGGCTTCTTCATCCGAGG
>DASTOW010000061.1:0-3596 GCA_035762425.1 Hyphomicrobiaceae bacterium
CGTGGTCGGCCTCGAAGATGGCGCCGACCGCCATGGTTGCGATGCCGATCTCGTTGCGGATCTTGTCGGCGAATGGCGTCTGGTAGAGACGGCCATAAACCGGCTTATCGTCATCCCACACCTGGCCGGACGAGCAATCCACGAGGTCGGCGCCGGCCTCCTTGAACAGGCGAGCGAACACGGCTGCATCTGCCGGTGTGTTGCCGCCCTCCGTCCAGTCGTGGCACGACAGACGCACTGAGATGGGGCGGTCCTGCGGCCACACTTGGCGGACCGCGCGGAAGATCTCGAGCGGATAGCGGGCGCGATTTTCGTGACCGCCACCGTACTCGTCAGCCCGGGTGTTGGTGAGCGGCGAC
Organism: Hyphomicrobiaceae bacterium; assembly: GCA_035762425.1. Classification (GTDB taxonomy): domain Bacteria; phylum Pseudomonadota; class Alphaproteobacteria; order Rhizobiales; family Hyphomicrobiaceae; genus AWTP1-13. The sequence continues at coordinate 360 of DASTOW010000061.1, forward strand.
AGGAAGCTCGAGAGCAGATAGCCGTGCGCGCAATGCAGCTCGAGCACGTCGAATCCTGCACTCGCGCCGCGTCTGGCGGCAGCGACGAAGTCGGCGGTCACAGCATCCATGTCCTGCCGCGTCATCGCCCGCGGGATCTGGCCATTGCCGTGATACGGCACGGCGGAGGCTGATATGAGGGGCCAATTGCCTTGCGCGAGTGGCTGGTCAATGTCTTCCCAACCAAGCTGGGTCGAGCCTTTGCGCCCCGAATGGCCGAGTTGCAAGCCCGCCTTGGCCGCTGTCATGCGGTGGATGAATGCGACGATGCGCGCCCAGGCGGCCGCCTGCTCGTCGTTCCACAGGCCCGCGCAGCCCGGTGTGATGCGGCCTTCGGCGGATACACAGGTCATCTCGCCAAACACCAAGCCGGCTCCACCGAGTGCGCGGCTGCCCAGATGCACGAGGTGGAAATCGCCGGGCATGCCGTCGACGGCCGAGTACATGGCCATCGGCGAAACAACGATGCGGTTGGGCAATGTCACGCCGCGCAGACGCAGCGGTGTGAGCATCGGCGGGACGACTGGCGCGCCCGCCGCAGTCTCAACGCCGCAGCGCCTGGCAAACCAGCGTTCATAACCCTCAAGCCAGGACTTGTCGCGCAGGCGCAAGTTCTCGTGGCTGATGCGCTGTGACCGCGTCAACAGCGAGTACATGAACTGCTCCGGCTCGAGCGTATCGGCATAGCGGCTGCCGACAACCTCGAACCACTCCATAGCATTGCGTGCCGCGTTCTGAATGCGGATGACGTCAACGGCGCGGATTTCCTGGTAGGCGGCGAGCACCTGCGGAATGTGTTCCCGCTTGTCGCCAATCAGCTGGAACTGCCGCGCGAGCTCGATGGCGTCCTCGAGCGCCAGCTTGGTTCCAGAGCCGATAGCAAAATGAGCGGTGTGGGCAGCATCGCCCATCAGCACGACGTGGCTCTTGCCGTTGCAGTGGCTCCAGGTGCCGCAGACGAGACGCTGGAAATTGAGCCAGGCGGAGCCGCGCAGATGGCGCGCGTTGGTCATCAGTTTCGCACCATCGAGCACCTCGGCGAACAGCTCCTCGCAGAACGCAATGGACTGATCCTGGTCGGCGCGGTCAAGACCATGCGCCTTGAACGCGTCCTCCGTCGTCTCGACGATGAAGGTCGAGGTCTGGTCGTCGAACTTATAAATGTGCGCCTGGAACCAGCCGTGCTGCGTGCGCCGGAAGTCGAATGTGAAGGCGTCGTAGGATTTGTTGGTGCCGAGCCAGATGAAGCGGTTGGGGCGTTCAATAAGATCGGGCTTGAAAGCGGCCGCATACTTGTTGCGGATCTTGGAGTTGACCCCATCCGAAGCAATGATGAGGTCGGCGTCCGGGAACTCCTCGTCGCAGTTGACTTCGCGCTCGAACACAAGCTCCACGCCTAGTGCCTCGCAGCGGGCCTGCAGTATGTTGAGCAGCTTCTTGCGCCCGATGCCGACAAACCCGTGGCCCGAGGTGCGCATGCGCCGGCCCCTGATCAGCACTTCGATATCGTCCCAGTGGTTGAAGGCCGTTTCGATCTCCTGCGCGGTCTGTGCATCCCACTGACGCATGTTGTCCATGGTGGCGTCGGAAAACACCACGCCCCAGCCGAACGTATCGTAGGGCTTGTTGCGCTCGATCACCTGTATCCTGTGTGCCGGATTGAGCTTCTTCATGAGAAGCCCGAAATAAAGGCCCGCCGGACCGCCGCCGATGCAGACGATGTGCACAGCTCTACCCTCGTCCCTCATGTGCGCTGTCTTGGGCCGATACAGACTGCGCCGCCAACCAGATGGGCGCCCTCTGCATTGCGATCTCAGTGGCATTTGCCGTCGCGCAAGCCACAGCCTGGCGTGCCACGAGATGCCTCAGCTGCGTCGCATTTTACTTCACAACTAAAATATCCTTCAAGGCAACGATGATGTCAATCATTGTGCTCGGTTAGCAGTCTCGCCAGACCGAGAGCCTACAGAATGCGTTGCTGGTGACCAACAAATGCGCGTTCTGGGGTACACAGCTGTCACGACGGCGGCGTCTTGGTCGACCGCGCCTGAGCGCCAGGACTGCCCGGATTGACGCTCGATTTATTTTATGTATAAAAGACACCGAAGATCCGCTCGATGCGGCTCCGTTCCCGACGTGCCGGTCGCCGCATCGCAGTTGAAGCGATCCTGAGGAAGCCATGGCGGAGCGGTCTTTTGCAAGGGAAGTCGAGCATTTGCGGCTCGGCGCCGGCCAGGAGTTTCGCGGCGAGGGCATCCTTGCGATTACCAAGGCGCTGCTGCAATCGGGCGTCGGCTACGTGGGCGGCTACCAGGGCGCGCCCATTTCTCACCTGATGGATGTGCTGGCGGACGCGCAGGACGTCCTTTCTGAGCTTGGCGTGCGGTTCACGACATCGGCGTCCGAGGCGGCCGCCGGCGCCATGCTGTCCGCTTCCGTGATGTATCCCATCCGCGGCGCGGTGACGTTCAAGTCGACGGTTGGCACCAATGTCGCCTCCGATGCGCTGGCGAATCTAGCTTCCGGTGGTGTTACCGGTGGAGCGCTGATCATCGTCGGCGAGGACTATGGCGAAGGCTCCTCGATCATGCAGGAGCGCAGCCACGCCTTTGCCATGAAATCCCAGATCTGGCTGCTCGATCCCCGGCCCAATCTGGAGCGCATCGTGCAGGCGGTCGAAGACGGCTTCGAGCTGTCTGAAGTCAGCAACACCCCGGTCATGCTGGAAGTGCGCATTCGATCCTGCCACATGCACGGCCGCTTCACAGCAAAGGACAATCGGCGCCCGGTCTTCACGCTGGCGCAGGCACTGGAGAACCCCAAGCGCGACACCAATCGCATCGTGCTGCCGCCCGCATCCTTTGCGCATGAAAGGGAGAAGGTCGAGAAGCGCTGGCCAGCCGCCGTCAAGTTCATCAAGGAGCGCAAGCTCAATGAGGTGTTCGCCGGCGATGCCGCCGATATCGGCATTATCCTGCAAGGGGGAATGTACAACGGCGTCATGCGCGCGCTGCAGGCTCTGGGGCTGGCTGACGTCTGGGGTGCGACGCGCGTGCCCCTCTATGTCCTCAATGTCACTTATCCCCTGATCGATGACGAAGTGGCCGATTTCTGCCGTTCGAAACGCGCGGTGCTGATCGTCGAGGAGGGCCAGCCCGACTACATCGAGCAGGCGCTGTACAAGATTCTCTGCAAGGC
>DASTOW010000062.1:0-48475 GCA_035762425.1 Hyphomicrobiaceae bacterium
CGCTCGGTCTCGCTCAGGCCAACCTCGGGCTTGCCCTGGTGATCGACCACGATCACCGTAACCTTCGCGCCGCCGAGGCCCGGCAGACCCTTGTTCTTGGCGAGCGGCAGCGGCAGATCCGCACCCTCGTTGACGATCTCCAGCACCGCTTTCACGGCCGCGACGGCGTCGACGCCGATCTGCGCGGTCGGTCCCGACAGCGGATAAAGCACTCCGACCTTCACCTCCTGCTGCGCCTGGGCGGCCGTAGCACCGACCATCAAGGCGGCGCCCGCAAGCATCGCGATTTTCGATTTCATTAGCCTCACTCCGTTCGAACGCCTAACGTCCCGGGGGGAGATTGGAGCGTCTTTTGCAAGCGCTCGTCAATCGGCGAACTGACAAAGAGAGTACTTCCCACCCGATGTCGAGAGATCTCATCATCCAGGCCATCGTCAGCGGCATCCTGATGGGCCTCATCTATGCCCTCGTTGCGGTCGGCCTGAGCCTAATTTTTGGGCTCATGGAGATTGTAAATTTCGCCCACGGCGAGTTCCTAATGCTGGCGATGTTCGCCGCCTTCTGGTTCTGGACGCTGGGCGGATTGGACCCACTGCTATCGCTGCCTCTGGTGGCTGCCCTGCTGGCATTTGCCGGCATCCTGGTGCACTTTGGCGTTATCCGGCCGCTCTTGAAGGCACCGATGCTGGCGCAGGTGTGCGGCACCTTCGGGCTGGCCGTGGCGCTGCGGGCGATGGCCCAGTTCCTGTGGACCCCCGACTTTCGCACAATAGCCAATCCATGGATCGCCGGCCGCGTCCAGATCGGAGGCATTTTCATTGGCCAGCCGCAGCTTATGGCCGGGGTCATCTGCCTGCTGTCGTTCCTGGCCCTGTGGCTGTTCGTCACGCGTACCGAGACTGGCCTCGGCCTGCAGGCGACCGCACAGGACCGGCAGGCTGCGGCGGTGATGGGTATTCCTACCGAACGCATGTTCGCGCTCGGCTGGGCGATCGGGCTAGGCTGCGTTGGCGTGGCCGGAACTCTGCTCTCCACCTTCTTCTATATTTTTCCCGATGTCGGCGTAAATTTTGCTTTGCTGGCGTTCGTCGCCGTGGCGCTCGGCGGCTTCGGCAGCATCCTCGGCAGTCTCGTCGCCGGCCTACTGATCGGGCTCGTCGAATCCCTCGGAGGCCTTCTGCTCGACCCTTCCTACAAGACGGTGATCGTGTTCGCGCTTTATCTCACGGTGGTGATCGTGCGGCCCAATGGCCTGTTCGGCAGGTTCTAGCAGCATGGCAAGCGATCGGGCACGCATGCTGGAGGTGGCGAGAAGCGAGCGGGTCTGGCCGCGGCCGCCCGTGTGGGCGATCGGTGTCGGCGTCGTTGGCGCCGCATTCCTGCTCGCCTATCCGTTCCTCTTCAAGACACCATTTTCGCACCACTTGATGATTCTGATCCTGCTCTACGCGTTGATGGCGCAGTCCTGGAACGTGGTGGCGGGATTGTCCGGCCAGATCAGCCTCGGGCACGCGATCTTCTTCGGCATCGGTGCGTACTCATCGACCGTTCTGTTCATCAAGTTCGGCATCACGCCCTGGATCGGCCTGCTGGTCGGCATGGCGATCTCCGCACTGGCCGCCGTCGCCATCGGCGTGCCGACGCTGCGCCTGCGCGGCCACTACTTCGCCATCGCCACGCTGCTGATCGGCTCCAGCGTGCAGATCATCGTCCAGCGCTGGGACTGGGTGGGCGCCGCCTCCGGCCTCTATATACCGATCAACCGCACTGCCCCCTGGTACTACCTGCAGTTCCACACCAGCAAGGTGCCCTACTACTACCTCGCGCTGGGCGCAGCCGCGCTCGCCTACTTGGCGGTCTGGTACATCCGGCGCAGCCGCTTCGGTTTTCGTTTGCAGGCGCTGCGCGACGAGCCCGATGCCGCTGCCAGCCTCGGCATCGCGGTGGCCCGTCACAAGGTGATGGCCTTCATGATTTCGGCCGCCATGATGTCGGTTGCCGGCACCTTCTACGGACAGTATGTGCTGGTGCTCGACCCCGAGCGCCTGCTATCGGCCGACATCTCCATCATCGTGCTGCTCATGACGGTGCTCGGCGGCAGTGGCACGCTGTGGGGGCCGGCCCTCGGCGCCGCCATCCTGATCCCGCTTTCGGAATACAGCCGCATCTGGTTTGGCGGTACCGGCCGCACCATCGACCTCATCGTCTACGGCCTGCTGATCCTGGCCGTGTGCATATGGCGGCCGAGCGGCATATTGAGCCTGTTCGAGGAGCGCATCCGGCGCCGCAGCGGGGGAACGTCATGAGCGCCCTCCTCGACGTGAAGGGCGTGACCAAGCGCTACGGCGGCCTGACCGCCAACTCCGATATCACCTTTGACGTCAACCAAGGCGAGATCTTGGGCATCATCGGGCCGAACGGCGCTGGCAAATCGACGCTGTTCGACCTGATCACCGGCTTCCAGGCGCTCGATGCCGGCCAGGTGGTCCTTGACGGGCACGACATCACGGGCCTGCGCCCCGACAAGATCGCCAGCCGTGGCGTCGCCCGCACCTTCCAAAAGCTCAAACCCTTTCCCGATCTCACCGTCACCGAAAACGTCATCGTCGGTGCGCTCGCCCGCACCGCCGACATGAAGCTCGCGCGGGATGCGGCCCTCGAAGCGCTGGCCTTCGTCGACCTGCTGGAGAAGCGCAATCACTTCGCGCGCGAGCTTTCGACCGGCCAGCGCAAGCGCCTCGAACTCGCGCGCGGGCTCGCCATGAAGCCGCGCATCGTACTAATGGATGAGGTAACCGGCGGCGTCGACCAGCGCACCATCCCGGGCCTAGTCGATCTGGTGCTCGAATTGAAGCGCCAAGGCGTCACCATCGTCACCATCGAGCACAACATGCAGGTCATGATGCGCATCTGCGACCGCATCCTTGCCCTGTATGCGGGCCGGCGCATCGCCTTCGGCAAGCCCGACGAGGTGCGGCAGGACCCGGCGGTGGTCGACGCGTATCTGGGGACGACCACGCATGCTGCTTGAGGTCAAGGATCTCGAGGTCGCCTACGGCGACTACCAGGTGGTGTGGGGCGTCTCGCTCACAGTCGCGGCCGGCGAGAGCGTCGCCCTACTTGGCCCCAACGGCTCGGGCAAGAGCACGGTTGTCAACGCCATCACCGGCCTGATCCGGTCCAAGGCCGGCGACATCCGCTTCGAGAACAAGAGCCTGGTCGGCCAGCCGACGCATGCGCGCGCCGCACTCGGCATCGCCCACGTTCTCGAGCGGCGGCGCGTGTTCCCCCACCTTACTGTGCAACAGAACCTCACGCTCGGTGCGTGGCATCCCGCCGCCAGGGCCGCGCGGGCCAGGACGACCGAGCGCATCTTTGCCCTGTTCCCGCGCATGGCTGAGCGCAGGAGCCAGCTCGCCCGCACGCTATCTGGCGGCGAGCAGCAGATGCTTGCGCTCGGGCGGGGGCTCATGTCACTGCCCAGGTTGCTGATGGTAGACGAGCCGTTCCTGGGCCTCGCGCCCCAGGTCATGGAGCAGATGCAGGCCGTGTTCGAGAAGTTGCAATCCGAGGGCATGGCCATCCTGTTCATCGAGCAGAACGTGCGCCTGGCTTTATCCATGGCGAGCCGTGGCTACATCCTGGAAAGCGGCCGTTTGGCCGTCGAAGGACAGGCAAAGAGCCTCGTCGACAGCCCTGAGGTGCGGCGCATCTTCCTCGGCGCCTGAACCTCCGCCCGCGGACATGGCAGCCCTGCAAGGCGCCCCTTGCAGGCTGCCAGTGCTTGGGCTCAGATACGGTCCGCAAAAAAGAGGAATATCGCATGAGCGCAAGAGGGCCGACTGCCCGGCTGGCGGTCGACATCGGTGGCACGTTCACCGACATCGTCCTGATCGAGGGTGAGCGGCGCTTCGTCAGCAAGGTGCTGACGACGCCCAAGGCACCCGAGATGGCAGTGATCGATGGCACGCGTAGCGCGCTCACCAGCGCCGGCTTGGCGTTTGCCGACATCGCCTTGTTTGTGCATGGCACCACGCTCGCCACCAACGCCATCATCGAGCGCAAGGGCGCCAAGACCGCCCTGATCGCCACTGATGGCTTCCGCGATGTCATCGAGATCGCCGACGAGAGCCGCTTCGACCAGTACGACATCAACATAACAAAGACGCCTCCCCTGGTGCCGCGCGAGCTGCGCTTCACGGTCCCGGAGCGCCTCGACGTGCACGGCGCGGTGCGGCTCGCCCTCGACGAGGGCGCCGTGCGGGCCGTCGCCAAGCGCATCGCCGATGCCGGCATCGAGGCGATCGCGGTGGCACTCATCCACTCCTACACCAATCCCGCACACGAGCAGCGCGTCGGCGCCGTCCTCGCCGAGCTCTATCCCTCCATCAGCGTCAGCCTGTCCTCGGCCGTCAGCCCCGAGGCGCGCGAGTACGAGCGCACCTCCACCACCATCGCCAATGCCTACGTGCAGCCGCTGATGGCCGGTTACCTGAAACGTCTGCAGCGCGCCTTCACCGAGTTCGGCTATACTCGGCCGATTCATCTGATGACCTCGGGCGGCAGCCTCGCCAGCCTGGACACCGCCGCCCAATTCCCCGTACGCCTCATCGAGTCCGGCCCCGCCGGCGGCGCCATTCTGGCCGGACACATTGCCCTTGAGCGCGGCGAGAGTCGCATCCTCTCCTTCGACATGGGCGGCACGACGGCAAAGATCTGCCTGATCGACAACGGCCAGCCCCTCAAGGGCCGTGCCTTCGAGGTCGACCGTCAGTCGCGCTTCAGGAAGGGTAGCGGAACGCCGCTGCGCATTCCCGTCATCGAGATGGTGGAAATCGGCGCCGGCGGCGGCTCCATTGCCCGCATCGACACGCTGCAGCGCATCCAGGTCGGACCGGAGAGCGCGGGTGCCGAGCCCGGACCTGCCTGCTACGGCCGCGGCGGTTGTGAGCCAACCGTCACCGATGCCGACGTAACGATCGGCAAGATCGACATCGCGCGCTTCGCCGGCGGCAAGATCGCCCTCCATCCTGACAAGGCTGAAGCCGCGCTCGCTGCCACCCTTAAGGGCATGTCGGCCGAGCAGGGCGCCATCGGTATTGCCGAGATCGTCGATGAGAACATGGCCAATGCTGCCCGCGTGCACGCGGTCGAGCGCGGGGTCGCCATTGCGGAGCGCACCCTCATTGCCTTTGGTGGCGCGGCCCCTCTGCATGCCAGCCGGCTCGCCGAAAAGCTCGGCATCGGCAGAGTGATCGTGCCGCCCGACGCCGGCGTGGGCTCGGCCGTCGGCTTTCTCGCCGCACCCGCTGCCTACGAGATGATCCGCTCGCGCTACATGCGGCTCAGCACCTTCGATGCGCAGGCCGCCAACGCGCTGATCGCCGACATGGAGCACGAGGCCCTCACGCATTGCCGCGCTGCCGCCGGCAATCGTTCCGTATCCGTGCGCCGCTCGGCGTTCATGCGCTACGCCGGCCAGGGCCACGAGATCACTGTGGCGCTGCCGGACCGACCCATCACAGCGCAGGATACCGACCCCTTCCGCGCCGACTTCGAACGCGAATACACCCGCCTGTTTGCCCGTCATATCCCCAACGCCGAGATCGAGATCATGAGTTGGCTGGTGCTGGCCACCACCACCACCGATCCGCCAAAACGCCTCGGCGATGCCACCGGCAAACTCGCGCCCAAGGCCGTCGCCGAACGCTCGATCTTCGATGCCCGCCTCGGCCGACGCCTCGCCGTGCCGATGTTCGAGCGCGATCAGCTGCCCCCCGGCACCGCACTGGTCGGCCCCGCTCTGGTGGTGGAGGCCGGCACCTCGACCTACGTGTCGCCGAGCTTCGACCTCAGCGTCGACGCCGGTGGCGCCCTCGTACTGACCGCCCGCGCCGACGCCTCCTGAGGACCCATCCCATGACCAAGCCGATCGGCGACATCGAACTGCAGATCATGTGGAACCGGCTGATCGCCGTGGTCGAGGAGCAGGCGCAGACGCTACTGCGCACCGCCTTCTCGGCGATCGTACGTGAGGCCGGCGACCTCTCCGCTGGCATCTTCGACCGGCAGGGCCGCATGCTCGCGCAGGCCGTCACTGGCACGCCCGGCCACGTCAACTCGATGGCGGAATCCGTCAAGCACTTCATCGGCCACTTCGGTCTGGAGAACATGCAGCCGGGTGACGCCTATATCACCAACGACCCGTGGATGGGCACCGGCCACCTCAACGACTTCGTCATCACCACGCCCTGCTTCTACAAGGGCAAGCTGATCGGCCTGTTCTCGTGCACCTCGCACCTGATGGACATCGGCGGCATCGGCTTCGGCCCGGACGGCACTGACGTATTCATGGAAGGGCTCTACATCCCCTTCCTGAAGCTGCTGGAGAAGGGCAAGGTCAACGAGACGCTGATCTCCATGATCCGTGCTAACACGCGCCTGCCGATCGACACGGTGGGCGACGTCTACTCGCTCGCTGCCTGCAACGATGTCGGCTGCGCGCGCCTGATCGAGATGATGGACGAGTTCAAGCTCGACAACCTCGACGAGCTCAGCCAGCACATTTGCTCCAAGAGTCGCGCCGCCGTGCTGGCCGAGATCGCCAAGTTGCCCAAGGGCAGCTGGTCCAACACCATGGTCATCGACGGCTTCGACGGACCAATCAGCCTGACCGCCACCACCACCATCCGCGGCGACGGCATCCACGTCGACTACACCGGCACCAGCCCTCAGTCCCCGCGCGGCATCAATGTGCCGCTGGCCTACACCACCGCCTACACGGTGTTCGGCCTCGGCTGCATCGTTGCAAGCCGCATTCCCAACAACGCCGGCTCGCTTTCGCCGCTCACCGTATCCGCTCCCGAGGGCTGCATCCTCAATGCGCAGAAGCCGGCCGCCGTGTGCATCCGCCACGTCACCGGCCAGATGCTGCCCGACGTGGTGTTCGGCTGCCTCGCCCAGGCGATTCCGGACCGCGTGCCGGCCGAAGGCACCTCCTGCCTCTGGAACATCATCGTGCGCGGTTCCGTGAAGGGCGGGCAGGGTGGCAACTACGGCTTCACCATGGCGATTACCTCGAACGGCGGCACTGGAGCGCGGCCGCACGCCGACGGCCTGTCCGCCACGGCCTATCCGTCGGGCGTGAAGGGCACCCCGGTCGAAATCGCCGAAAGCATCACACCGCTGATCTTCTGGAAGAAGGAGCTGCGCCCCGACTCCGGCGGACCGGGACGCACCCGCGGAGGCCTCGGCCAGATCATCGAGATCGAGAGCAACATCGGTGAGCCCTTCGACCTCCTGGCCGCCTTCGATCGCATCGAGCACCCGCCGCGCGGACGCGCCGGCGGCAAACCGGGTGCGCCGGGCGCCGTCGCCATCAAGGACGGCCGCAAGATGAAAGGCAAGGGCACGCAGGTCGTGCAGCCGGGAGAGCATCTCCTGATCCTCACGCCCGGCGGTGGCGGCCTCGGTGCGCCGGAGGCGCGCGACGCCGCGCTCATCACCGCCGACATCCGCGAGGGCCGAACGGCGGATCGGCGCAAAGTGCAATGAGCCTGGCGTCGCGGGAAGTCGACCTCATCGTGCTGGGCAGTGGTGCCGGCGGCATGACGGCAGCGCTCACCGCCGCCATTTTCGGCCTCGACGTCGCGCTGGTGGAGAAAACTCAATTGGTCGGCGGCACCAGCGCGCGCTCGGCCGGCTCCGTCTGGGTGCCGAACTCGCGCCACAGCGCCCCCGGCACGGACGACCCCGACAAGGCCTTACTCTACCTGCGCTGTGCGCTCGGCAATCGCATGCGCGAAGCGATGACGCACGCCTATCTCGATGCCGGCCCCGCCATGATCGCGCTGCTGGAAGACAACAGCGAGGTTGCCTTCCGCCCTTACGCCCACCATCCCGACTACCTCGCAACGCTGCCGGGCGCGACGCTGTCGGGTCGCGTGCTGGAGCCAGTTCCCTTCGACGCCGTGGTGCTCGGGAAAAACTTCTCCAACCTGCGCCCGCCGCTGCCCGAGTTCACTCTGTTCGGCGGCATGATGGTCGACCGCACCGACATCGCACACCTGCTCAATGCCTCCAAATCGGCGCGATCCCTGCTGTACGCGGCAGGGCTCGTGTCACGCTACGGACTGCATCGCGTGCGCTTTGCCCGTGGCGCCCGCCTCGTCATGGGCAACGCGCTCGTCGGACGCCTGTATTATTCGCTCCTGCAGCGCGGCGTGCCCGTGATGACCTCAACGCAAGCCCAGCCCTTGATCGCCCAGGACGGCGGCGTCATCGGCGCCAAGGTGACTTCGCCGGAGGGAACCTTCACCCTCACCAGCCGCCGCGGCATCGTACTGGCGACCGGCGGCATCTCCCGCAATTCTGCCCTGCGGGCCGAACTCATGCCAAGCTCGCTCAACGCCCATACGCCCGTGGCCGAAGGCGCCACCGGCGACGGCGCCAGGTTCGCCCAGAGGGCCGGCGGTCATCTCGGCTCCGAGCACGCCAGCAACAGCTTCTGGTCGCCTATTTCGCTGCGCAAGCGCCGCGACGGATCGATCGCCGCCTTCCCGCACCTGGTGCTCGACCGCGGCAAGCCTGGACTGATCGCCGTCGATCCCGACGGCAAGCGCTTCGTGAGCGAGTCCACCAACTATCATCTGTTCGTCGAGGCCATGTTCGGCGCGCTGAAGGACCGGCCCGGACAGTCGTGCTGCCTGATCTGCGACGACCACTTTATCGCCAAGTACGGGCTTGGCATGGTGCGGCCACGCCGGCTCAATCTGGCCGGCGCCATCCGCGACGGCTATCTCACGCGCGCCGATACCATCGCCGGCCTGGCGCAGGCGCTCGGCATGCCGGCGGACGCGCTGGAGAGGACCATCGCGCGCCACAACAGCTTCGTGGCAACCGGCGTGGACGTGGATTTCGGCAAGGGCAGCGACGCCTACCAGCGCAACCTCGGCGATGCCGCGCACAAGCCCAATCCCTGCATCGGCCTGCTCGCCAAACCGCCGTTCTACGCGGTCAACGTCTTTCCCGGCGACATCGGCGCCAGCGTGGGCCTCGTTACCAACGAGCACGCGCAGGTGCTGCGCCAGGACGGATCGATCGTGGCCGGGCTCTATGCCTGCGGCAACGACATGGATTCGATCATGGCCGGCATCTATCCCGGCCCCGGCATTACGCTCGGTCCCGCCATGGCCTTCGGCTACATCGCCGCCCGCCACGCCGCGGGCAAGTGATTGTCATCTGGGAATTTCGCAAGGCCAAATGTCCGGGACCCAGCGCTGCAAAGCAAATCGCACGCTGCTACTGGCTTTGCGGATATCGGCTGGCCAGGTGCCGGAATGTCAACACCTCAACCCAGGTACATCCCGCCGTTGAGGTGCAGCGCCTGTCCGGTGATGTAGCGCGCACTCGGCCCGGCGAGGTAGTGCACCGCAGCCGCAATCTCTTGCGGCTCGCCCAGACGGCCGACCAATGTCTTGCTGACGTTGTGATGGTGCGGCAGCTTGGCGTTGGGATCGCGCGCCGTCTCGATCAAGCCCGGCACGACGCAGTTGGCCGTGATGCCATCCGCCGCCAGGTCATGCGCCAGCGCCTTGGTCAAGCCAATAAGTCCGGCCTTGGCAGTCACCACGTGCGCGCGATGCTTGGTGCCGACATGCGCAGAAACACCGCCAATATTGATGATGGCACCAGCGCCGCTCTGCTGCAGATGCGGCAGGCAGGCTTTGACGGTCAGGAAAGCGCCATCAAGGATCACCGCCAGCACGCAACGCCAGTCGGCAAGCGTCATCTCGTCGAACTTTTTCTCCGGTCGGCCGGCGGCATTGTTGACCAGGATGTCGATCCTGCCGAAGCGTTCCACAGCAGCCGCCGCCATGCGCTCCACCGCCGCCTGATCCGTGACATCGGCCATCGCCGCCAGCGCCTTGCCGCCCCTGCCTTCGATCTCGGCGACCACCGCATCTGCCGCCGCACGATCGGCACGCGTATTGATGACGACGGCGGCTCCCGCCTGTGCCAGCGTCAGGGCAATGGCCCGGCCGATGTTGCGGCTGGCGCCCGTAACGATGGCGACGCGACCGGCGAGATCCTGATTGGTGCTCATGGCGTGACCCTCACATGCGCAGAAGTGCGAGATCGACCGGACCGTCCCACAGATTGCGGGCCAGCGCGAGCGCCGGCTCGACCTGTGCTTGTGCCCAGCCGCCGGACCGGAGATTGGACGCGGCCTTGGCTTCCAGCTCGGCACGCGACAGCGGCTCGCGTGCACCGCCGCGCAAATGCGGCTGCCGCTCCTCGACTATACGCCCGTCGCGCAGGCGGGCACGAATGTGTCCGGTGTAGGCGTTGGGATAAGGATTGGCAGGATCGATCTCGTAGCGCACCTTCGCCGCCAGCGCCCGCACCGCAGGATCGCCGACCGCCGCATCGGTGAATGCATCGAGGCCGACATCGCCATTGATGATGCCCGCCGCTATGCCGTAAGGCGTGGCGAACTTCGCCGCATACCCGTTCGGTGGCCGCTGCTTTTGCGCCAGCGGCTCCCACAGCCTATGTACTGTGCCCTCGCCAACCTCGCACACCAGTTCCACCACTTCATGCGGATCGATGCGCCCGTGCAGCCGGCGCGCGCAGTCGATGTAAGGGTGCATCATCGTCCCGCACGGATACGGCTTGAAAGCCAGCGTCTGCATCAGCCAGCACTCGCCGAAGCCGTCGAGCAGCGCACCGTAGTTGCCGTCGCGCGTGTGCGCAAACCCGTGGAACAGGCCGTGCGCGCCCTCGAATACAGTGCGTGGACCCGTGAAGCCCGCGCGCGCCAGCATCGCTGATCGCAAGCCAGATTGCGCCGCCCAGCCCGGATGCATGCGCTTGGTCCAGCTGCCGTCGGCCAGATACTCGATGATGCCGCTCGCCATCGACCCGGCGATGCCCATCGCATCGACCAGCTGGCGTTGCCCAAGTTGCAGGGCCGCACCGGCGGCCGCTGCTGCGCCGATCGCGCCGAACACGGCCGTCGGATGAAAGCCTGCCTTATGCACCGCCTTCGGCGCCACCAGGCTCAGCCGGCACATCACCTCCGCTCCGACCGCAATGCCCACCAGCGCCGCCGGTCCCCGCAATCCCTCATGCTCGGCCGCCGCCAGCACGGCCGGCACCACCACCGCGCCGGCATGCACCGGTCCACCTTCGAAGGTATCGTCGAAATCCTCGCCATGGGCGGCGGTGCCGTTGACGAACGCCGCCCCTGCTGCACTACGCGTCTGCGCAAAGCCGATCACGGTTGCCGGTCCCGCATCCGGCCAGGCCGCACACGCTGCCGTCACGTAGTTCCTGCCGCGCGCAGCCACACACAAGCCGACTACGTCGATCAGCAGTCGCTCGCAGGTGTCGCGCACCGGCGCCGGCAGCAGGCGCGCCTCGATGCGCGAGACGCGCTCGGCCAGGTCCTCGGCAACCGACGGGCGATCCGCCATACCAGCCCGCCCTCAGTTGTTGCGAATGCGCACACCGCCGCCGAAGCCCGGCACGCGATTGGCGGCGATGATGACGAGCGAGGTCAAGATCAGCATGGTGAGCCCAAGCACCGCGATGGCGGCCAGGTCTCCGCTCTCCTTCAGGTCGAAGATCAGTACCGACAGCACTTTGGTCTCCGACGTGAACAAGATCACCGCCGCCGACAGCTCGCGCACAACTGCGACAAAGATGAAGCACCAGGTGGCGATGAGGCTCGGTCCCAGCAGCGGCGCCGTAACGTCGCGCAGGGTCCGCAGCCGCGAGGCCCCCAGGATGCGGCTGGCCTCCTCGAGCTCCGGCGATAGCGCATGGAACGCCGACTGCAACTGCTGGTAGGCGGCCGGCAGCTCGATCGTCACGTAGGCCAGCAGAAGGATCCACAGCGTGCCGTACAGCACCAGCGGTCCGCGGGTATAGGCCAGGAACAGCCCGACGCCGAGCACGATGCCCGGAATAGCGATCGGCGCCGTGGCAAGAAATCCCAGCACCCGGTGCCCCCTCACCGCCGCGCGCGAGGTCAGGTAGGCGACCACCAGCGCCAGCACGGTGCCGCAGCTGGCGGCCATCAACCCGAGCAGAAAGGTGTTCTTCATGGCGAGCTTGGTGGCGGACAGCTCGAAGAACACGAAATAGATGTTGTGCAGCGTGAACGTCTCCGGCGTCAGCGGCTGCGAAGCGACGCGCGACAGCGCAGCATTGACCAGCGCGCCATACGGCAGGAACACCGGCAGGCACAGCACCAGCAGGCAAAGCACAAACGCCGGCCACCTCAGCACGCCTAGTCGGACCGGTCGCGGCGGCCCGCTCTTGCCGCCCACGACCGTGTAGCCGCGCCGGCCAAGCACCACCGCCTGCGCCCTCAGCAGCACCACGGTCAGGATCAACAGCGGCAGCGCGGCCGCCGCGCCCAGCTCCGGCTTGGGCGGAAACTGGAACAGGCTCCAGATCTTGGTGGTCATGGTGTGGAAGCCGGCCGGCAGGGCCAGGATCGCCGGTGACCCGAACAGCGTCATGGCCTGCAGGAACGCAACCAGCGCGCCAGCCAGCAGGGCTGGCAGCGCCAATGGAATGGTGATGCGGCGAGCCGTGCGCCAGGCGCTGCTGCCAAGCATCGACGAGGCGTCTTCCAGATCGCCCGGAATCCGGTCGAGCGCATTGGCAACCAGCACGAAGATGTAGGGAAACGTGTAGCAGGATATGACGAAGATCAGCCCCGGCAGCGAGTAGATATTGAGCAGCGCCGCATCCGGTCCTGCCCCGCTTACCAGTCGATAGAGTTGATTGAGCAGGCCGCTGTTGGGTGCCGCCAGAAGCTCCCAGGCGATGGCGCCGAGAAACGGCGGTGTCACGAACGAGGCCATCACCAGGATACGCACCGCCCCGCGCATCGGCATGTCGGTGCGGGCCACGATCCATCCCATCGGCGCCGCCACCAGGCAGCAAATGACGCTGACGGAGGTGGCAATCGTCAGCGTCGCCAGCAGCGGATCGACGAAGGCTGGATCGGTGAAGAATGTTTGGAAGTTGGCAAGCGTCGGGTTGCGCGCCCGGTCGGTAAAGGCGAATACCACCAGCCAGCCGATCGGCAAAATGATCAGCAGGCACAGCGCCGCGGCAAGCAGCGCCATCACCGCACCCGAGAGGTCGATGCGGGCGCGGAGCACCCTGGTTGCCGTCGGCGCCTGCAGTGTCTCGACCGTCAACTGGCGCCTCCCGTGGGTTGGGCTAGAGCGAAGCTCCTAGCCCAACATTCGCCGTGCCCCGGGGTTGGGTTGCGCCGACGCGCCAACCCAACCTATGCCTGCCACCGGCCTCACACCTTGAAGTACTTCAGGTAGCGCGCCTTGATATCGTCGGCCTGCTTCTCGACCGCCGCCGGGTCATCCTTCATCAGCTTGATATCTTTCAGCGGCGTGCGGCCACCCTTCTCCTTGGTCAGGGCATGTACCGAGCGCAGCCCGCCGAAGTCGATCATCAACTGCTGGCACTCCGCCGAGAACATGAAGCTCTGCAGCAGCCGCGCTGCGTTGGGATTGGGCGCCTTGCGCATCACGGCGGATGGTCCAACGATCAGGGGCGTGCCCTCGCTCGGATAGACGATCTCGACCGGCTCGCCCTTTTCCTTGAGCTGGAACAGATTGTACTCGTTGCCGTCGGCCATGATGGCGCGTTCGCCCAGCGCCAGCTTCTTGGGCGGATCGGCGCTCGACTGCACCTGCATGACCTTCTGCGCCGCCAGCTTCTCGAAATAGTCCCAGCCGATGTCGCGCGACATCTGATAGGTGGCCGTCATGATGGTGCCGCTGTAGCCGGGGTGGGCTTTGACGATCTTGCCCGACCACTTCGGATCGAGCAGATCGGCGAAGCTCTTGGGCGCCTCCTCGGCCTTCACCATCTTGGTGTTGTAGC
Organism: Hyphomicrobiaceae bacterium; assembly: GCA_035762425.1. Taxonomy (GTDB): domain Bacteria; phylum Pseudomonadota; class Alphaproteobacteria; order Rhizobiales; family Hyphomicrobiaceae; genus AWTP1-13. The sequence goes on from DASTOW010000062.1 coordinate 13,927, forward strand.
CGATCACCGACAGCCACAGGCGCCAGCTGGCGAACTGGCCGTCCGGGTCCTTGTGTTCGGGCGGATAATGGTTGGCCACATCCTCCGGCACATACGGCGCCAGGATGCCATCGCGTTTCCAGACGATGAAGTGCGCGGCATCCGAGCTGTTCACCACATCGACCGCATGGATGTTGCTGGCGAGCTCCTGGCCGATGCGCTGGAAGATGCGCTCGCCGCCCGAACGCTCGACGCGCACGGACATGCCCGGGTATTTGGTCTCGAACGCCTTGGCGATGCGCTCGCCGACCGGGAGGTCCACCGCGGTGTACCACACCGCCTTGCCTTCCTTCTTGGCCGCCTCGATCAGCTCGGGCGTGACCTTGCTCGCTGCGGGCGCCGCGGCCGATGCTCGCCGTGCCAGGTGCGGCATCAGCAGTGACGTCGCGGCGAGCCCCTGCAGAACCTGTCGCCTGGTGCCCTTGCCTCCCCGCGTACTGCCCTTGCGCATCGTGCAGTCCTCCCTTGGTTAGCCCAGCAATGCCCGGCAGCGCTGCTGCGGCAGCTGCAGCCACACCGGCGTGCCACTGGCGAAGTCGCTTGCCGGTTCGGCCGTGATGCGCAGCTGGCTGCCATCCTTCGTTTCCACAATATAGTCGCGGGCATTGCCAAGAAAGACGTTGCGTACCACCGTGCCCGGCACGGCATTGCCGCTGTGATCACCTGAGCCGTTGGTGATGCCGATCTCATGTTGGCGGATGGAAACTGCCGCGTCGGCGCCAGGGGCGAGCGCCACGCCGGTGCATGCAATCGACACTCCGGCAAACGCCACCGTTGCCGCATCGAGCGCCTTGCCGCGCAGGATGTTGCTGCCGCCCAGGAAGCGCGCCACGAACTCGGAGCGCGGTGCGTCGTACACCTCCTGCGGACTGCCCAGCTGCTCGATGCGGCCGCCGTTCATCACGGCGATCTTGTCGGCGGTGGTCATCGCCTCGCCCTGGTCGTGGGTGACATAGATCGTGGTGTAGCGGTAGGCGTCGTGCAGGCGGCGCACCTCGAAGCGCATCTCCTCGCGCAGATTGGCGTCGAGGTTGGACAGCGGCTCGTCGAGCAGCAGCGTATCGGGCTCGACGATCAGCGCGCGGGCCAGCGACACACGCTGCTGCTGGCCGCCGGACAGCTCCGCCGGATAGCGATCGGCGAGCGGGCTAAGGCGCGTAGTGGCCAGGATGGCCTTCACCTTGTCGGCGATCATCGCACGGTCGAGCTTGCGCAGGGTAAGGCCGTAGGCGACGTTCTCCGCTACCGTCATGTGCGGCCACAGGGCGTAGCTCTGGAACACCATGGAGACATTGCGCTGCTCAGGGGCCAGCGTGCGCTTGGGCGAAGACACGACCCGATCGCCGAGCATAACCTCGCCAGCGGTGGGCTCGGCAAAGCCGGCCACCAACCGCAAGGCCGTGGTCTTGCCGCACCCCGACGGGCCAAGCAGGCAAACCAGCTCACCGTGCTTGATGACGAGCGAAACATTGTCGAGCACGGTCAGATCGCCATAACGCTTGGTAAGTCCGCGCAGGGTGACCGACGACACGTTACCTCCCAAGCGACGATGCCCCGATCGTCCGGCCGTTGATCGGCCTGTCGGCAATTCTGTGTTGCGGACCATACAGGGGAGTTGCGAACCAAGAAAGGGGCGCACGCGCATTCCGCGCACGGCAACCGCGGGCTACACTTCGGGTCAGCGCCGCCCACAGCCAAGCTAACCAGAGGGAAACCATGGCCGCCCACAGTCTTGACGATATCCGCGCCAAACTCTTCGTGTCGGTACTGTCCGATTGCCTCGATTCGGTCGGCCTCATGCATCAGGCGCTGCCCTTCCGCATCCGCCCGCTCGATGACGAACTCGTGATGGTCGGCCGGGCCCGCACGGCAGCCTTCATGGAGGTCTACCATCACGAGGCCGGCAGCAACCCCTATGAGCTCGAGATCGCCCTGGTCGACAGCCTGAAGCCCGGCGATATCCCGGTGTTCGCCTGCTCAAACCCGGCCCGCGTTGCCCCTTGGGGCGAGCTACTGTCGACCGCCGCCCGCGCGCGTGGTGCCGCCGGCGCCCTCATGGACGGCTGCACCCGCGACGTCAAAGCCATCCGCGCCATGCAGTTCCCCGTCTTCCATGGTGGCATCGGCCCGCTCGACTCCAAGGGCCGCGGCCGCATCATGGCCGTCGACGTGCCCATCGAGTGCGGCGGCGTGAAAGTTGCCCCCGGCGACCTCATCATGGGCGACGCCGACGGCGTCGTGGTGATCCCTAGCAGTGCGGAGGCCGACGTTCTGCGCCTCGCCTTTGCCAAGGTGCAGGGCGAGAAGAACACGCTGGCCGACCTGCAGCGCGGCGACAAGTTGGCCGACGTGTTCGCCCGCTACGGCATCTTGTAGCCAGCTTCTCCGGGTTTGGCGAACCCGCAGCGCAGGACACGCGTGTCATCCCCGGGCTCATCCCGAGCATCCCGCCATCCACAAACACGCGGGGGAAATTCATGCATGGCCGGGACGTCCCCGACCATGGCGCTCGGTGCGCGCGGCGGTTCTCAACGCTAGCGCATCATCTGCACGTCGCCGCATACGCTCAGCGCCTGGCCCGTGATGTTGCGGCCGAACGGCGAGGCGAGATACAGCGCCATGTTGGCGATGTCCTCCATCTCGACGTTGCGCCTGAGCGAGACCGGCTCGAGATAGCGGCGGCGCATCTCGTCTTCCGGCATGCCGACGGCGCGCGCCTTGGCGGCCACCACGCGGCTGAAGCGCTCGGTGCGCACGTGACCCGGCAGGATTGCGTTGACCGTGATGTCGAACTCGCCCAGTTCCGCCGCCAGGCTTTTGCTGAAGCCCACCACTGCCCACTTGGAGGCGGAGTACGGGCTGCGCATGGCAAACGCCAGCCGGCCCGCGATCGAGCTCAGGTTGATGATACAGCCCCTGCGCCGCGCCTTCATGCCGGGCGTCACGTGCCTGGCCGCGTAGAACTGCCCGGCAACATTGACATTTAGCGTCTCGGCCAATGCCTCCGGGGTCACATCCTCGACATTGGCGGTCGGCCCGGCGATGCCGGCGTTGTTCACCAGCACGTCGACGCCGCCCAATTCCTTGTCGACGTCAACGAAGAAGCCGGCTACGGCGTGGGCACGCGCTACATCGACGTGCCGCACCAGCGCGCCTGCGAGGCTTTGCGCCGCCTTATCCAGGGCGTCGCGATTAACGTCGCAGATGGCAACGCGCGCGCCGCGCGACAGGAAAGCCTCGGCGATGACGTACCCGATCCCTGTCGCCGCCGCCGTCACCACCACGCGCGATCCGGTAAGGTCGACCGGCAGAAAGCGGCCCGATTGCTGACTCATCATTGCCATCTCCGTCGTGTCACGCGGGCGGCAGCTCGAGCGGCGTCCAGTACCACCACATCCGCTCAGCCACCCAGTCTTGCGTATCCTGCTGGTAGGCCAGAAAGTGCGGCGAGTTGCGATGCGCCGCCAAGGCCGCCTCGTCGCGATAGATCTCGATCAGCAGGAACAACGTCGGATCCTGCTTGTCCTGGTGCACATCAAAGCGCAGGCAGCCGCCCTTCTCCCGCTCCAGGCTGTTGCGCGCGTGCTGCAACAGGCGCGCCTTGTACTGCTCCACCGCCGCGGGTGTGGAACGCAGATGCGCCGTGTGCAAGACCGCCACGATCACGTCTCCGGATAGAGCAGGCTGCGCATATCGTGCTGGGCGACGAAGCCAAGCTGTTGCTCGGCGAACGTGAGATCGTACAGCGGCGCGTGCGGGCTCTGCTCGTACACCTGCGGCCGCATGACCGGGATGCGCCGGCCCATCCGCGCCGCCAACCGCTCGATGGTGGGCTCGGGCGCCAGCGTCGTGCGCGCGCAAATGAAGTACGGGCCAAACGCCGGCTTGTCGGCCGCCAGCGCCAGTCGATAGGCGCGCGCCAAGTCGCGCGGATCGACATAGTGCCACATCACGCCGCCGCCCGCCGGCTGCCGGCCACCCGCCGCCGGTCCCGTGTAGGTGGTCGGGTTGGCGGCACGCGCCCGCACCTCGCCTTCGAACTCGGGATAGAGCACATACACCGGCCGTAGCACCACGACCTCGAGCTTGCCGCGTTCCGCGAAGCTGCGGCCCAACTCCTCGCACAGCTTCTTGCTGATGGCATAGGCATCGGTCGGGCGCCGCGGATGCGTCTCGTCCACGGGCAGATAGTCCGGCGGCAGCATCGATCCCTGCAGCACCGTAAAGCCGATCACCGAGTCGCTGGAGGTGAGGATGACGCGCTTGACGCCCGCCTCCTCGGCTGCCTGCAGCACGTTCCAGGTACCCGTCACGTTGGTGTGCATAATTTCATGGCCCTGGCCGCTCCAGATGTTGGGCCGGGCGGCGATGTGCACGACGGCGTCTTGCCCCTTCATGGCCGCCGTCACGGCCGCCGGATCCTCGATCGAGCCCCGCGTGAACGTACCGATACCTTCCGCATCTAGCGGGCTGGCGATATCAAGGCCCGAGATCTGCGCCTTGCCCGCCAACTCGCGGGCCACGTAGCCGCCCAGCAAGCCGCCGGCCCCGGTCATCAATACCTTGCCGAAACGCATCACGCTCTCCTCAGGGCAGAATGCGCGCCTCGCGATAGCGGGCGAGCTGCTCCAGGAACATCTCTTCGGTGTCCACCGCCTCGTGGAAGCCGGCTCGGCGCAGCTTGGTCGTGCTGGAGACGATGTCATAGGTCTGGCGGAACAGCCAATCGGCAAAGGTCCACTGCGCGATCTCTTCAAGGCGGCTCAGCCGCAGGCCATGCCTTTCGGTCACGCGCTGCCAGACCGGATCCTTGTCGCGCATCCAGTCGGCGAGCGTGATGGTGCGCACCACGCCCGGCGTCATCTTGAATGCGGCGGCGATGCGCGGCCACAGCCGCTGCCAGCGGAATACGTCGCCGTTGGTAATGTTGAACGCCTGGTTGCGACACGCGGGCGCCGTGGCCATGAACGCCAGCCCGCGCGCCAGCAGACCCGCATCCGTCACCTCGGTCAGCGAGCGAAACTGATGCGGGTGGCCTGGAAAATCGAGCCGCACACCAAGCTCTCGGCAGATCGCCGCGTAGGCTCCGACGATGGAGATAATGTTGCGCGCCCGTCCCGGCGCGAAGTCGCAGATGACATTGGGCCGCGACGACGACCAGGCCCAGGGCTTGCCGGCCTGCCGGCTGCGCAGCAAGTCCTCCTGGTCGTAGTAGAAGTTGGGCGGGATGTGTCGCTCGTCATCTTCCTTGGCCGGCGTTGGATAGGCGCCGAGGTGCTGGCCGTACCACTTGCCGCCTTCGACCAGATGCACATGCGCCAGCCCCGGGCAGTTGGCCTCGGCCGCATCCAGCACGTTGCGCAGCATGGCGACATTGTCCTCGACGTTCTCCAGGCCGCCTTCGCCAAACTTGGCGCGAGCCGAATAGAACACGTGCGTTGCCTTGGGCTCGCCGTGCAGCGCCTGCGCCACCGACGCACCATCCAGCAGATCGACACCAACATAGCGAACGCGGCCGTGAGCAGGCCGCGGCCGACGGCACAGCCCGACCACCTCCCAGCCCGATGCGTCCAGATGCTCGACCAGCCTCGACGCAACAGCGCCGGTGGCGCCCGCTATGACTGCGACGTTCACAACGTCATCCTTGTCGACCTGGGGTGATAGATCAGCCAACCGCCCGCAGCGTCTGGCGCCCGGTCGGCTCCGACGGCGGCGTCGGCTGCATGGAGCCGGTGACAATCATGCGCAGGATCTCCTCGTGCGAGGTCTCGACCGTACGCCGCGTGCCGACCACGCGGCCCGTCTTCATCACCGTGATCCGGTCGGCATGCTCGAACACGTGGTTCATGTTGTGGCTGATCATCAGCACGGCCAGGCCCTGGGCACGCATCTCGCGAACGAGGTCGTAGACCTTGCGCGTCTCTTCCACGCCCAGCGCCGCGGTTGGCTCGTCCAGGATCACCACCTTGGCATTGAAGTAGACGCTGCGCGCAATCGCGATCGACTGGCGCTGACCACCGGACATCGACCGCACCTTCTGGCGCGTCGAGGGAATGTTGATCTTGAGGCGCCCGAGCAGCCGGCGCGCCTCCTCCTCCATCTTGCGCAGATCCAGAAATCCGCGCAGCAACCCCTTGTGGGTCAGCTCGCGCCCTAGGAAGACGTTGGCGGGCACGTCGAGATTATCGGCCAGCGCCAGGTCCTGGTAGACGGTCTCGATGCCGAGCGCCTTGGCCGCGCGCGGAGTGTCGACGTGGGCTTCCTGGCCGGCAAAGAAGATTGTGCCTGAGTCGCGCGTCACCGCGCCGGACATTATCTTGATCAGCGTCGACTTGCCGGCCGCGTTGTCGCCGACCAGGGCGTGCACCTCTCCCGAATAGATCTTGATCGATGCGTCGGCCAGCGCCTGCACGCCACCGTAACGCTTGCAGATTTCCCGCATTTCCAGCGTGGGAGTGGTTTCAGTCATTGCGCGCGCCTCTGGCATTCTAATCGAGCAAGGCCGGAGAGCTTTCGCCCTCCGGCCCGCTCAGCTAGTGGATATATCAGCTCTTGACGGTCTTGTCCCAGGACGGCACCGCCCGCTCTTCAGGCGTACGGGCCACCTTGGCAACGTTGTCCTTGTCGATGATGAACACCGGCAGCAGGATCTCCGGTGGCACCTTCTCGCCCTTCAGCGTGCGCACCGCTGCCTGCACGGCAAGATACGACTGGTCGTGGCCCGAGAAGTCGACGGTGGCGAACATCTTGCCCTCGGCGATCGCCTGGATCGCATCCGGGATGCCGTCGATGCCGACCACCTTGGTCTTGCCGCCGCGTCCTGCCGCGTGCAGCGCCTCGACGACGCCCACCGCCATGTCATCGTTGGCCGAGACCACCGCGTCGATCTCGGGAAAACGCTGCATCAAGTTCTCGAACACCTGCTGAGCCGGCAGGCGGCGATACTGACCGGGCTGGGAGGCCAGCACCTCGATGCCGGGGTTCTCCTTCACGGCCCGCTCGAAGCCCTTCTTGCGCATCTGCGCCGTGATGGCCGCAGGCACGCCATCGATATGCACGACCTTGCCCTTGCCGTTCAGCGACTTGAACAGGTACTTGCACATCTCGTACTCGAACAGCTCGTCATCCGAACCGATGAAGGTGACCTTGTCGATGTCGGTCATCTTGTTGTTGTAGTTGATGATCGGGATGCCGGCCTTGTTGGCCTTCTGGATGCTCGGCACCAGCGCCTTGTAGTCGACCGGCACGAACACGAATGCGTCGGGCTTCTTGACGATCCAGTCCTCGACGAGGCGGGTCTGCTCCTCGATGTTGTCGGGCTTGGTCGGCGCGACGACCTCGAGGTCGATGTTGAGCTCCTTGGCGGCCTTCTCCGCGCCGATGCGGCAGGCCTTCCAGAACGGGTTCGTCACGTTCTTCACGAAGAACGCAACGGTCGGCTTCTTGCCCTGCGCAAATGCGGGCATGGCTAGCGCGCCGGTGGCGGCGGCGCTGCCGAGCGCGAGGGCGCCCGTCGTGAAACTGCGGCGAGTGATTGTCATTGGTTTCCTCCTTCTCAATGCCTAGTCGCCATTACCTCCACTCACGTGGATGTTCTGTTGATCCGCCCGCCCACCACCTGGTCGGCAAGCACGGATAAGAGAATGATGAGGCCGAGCACGCCGGCCTGCCAGAACGTCTTGACCCCGAGCAGGTTCATGCCGTTCAGCACCAACGCCAGGATGAGGGCGCCGACCGCGGTGCCGGCCACCCCACCGACCCCGCCGAACAGCGAGGTGCCGCCCAGGCACACGGCTGCGATGGCCGGCAGCAACTGCTCCTCGCCGAGACTGACATCGGCGGCATTGGTGCGCGCGATCACGATCAGCCCGGCAAAGCTCGCCATGAACCCGCTCAGCACATAGACAATGACCAGGCGGCGCCGCACCGGCATGCCAGACAGTCGCGCCGCCACCGGGTTGCCGCCGATAGCGTAGACGCCGACGCCGAACGGCGTGCGGTGCATGATGACGTGCAGGATCAGCAGTGTGCCGAGCATGATCAGGATCGGCACTGGGATCGCCCCCAGCATGCCCGTGCCAATGGTGCGGAAGGCAGCCGGCAGCCCGTAGATGACCTCGCCCTGCATGAACACGTAGGCCATGCCGTTGGCGATCCACAGCATGCCGTAGGTGGCGATGAAGGAAGGGATGCGCGCGTAGGAAACCAGCATGCCGTTGACGAGGCCGCAGGCCAGACCCGCTCCCAGCGCCGCCGCGATGCCTAGCTCCGGGTGACCACCGGCAATCAGGGATGCCGCGAGGCAGGCGGACAGCCCGAGCACCGCTCCGACCGAAAGATCGATGCCCCCGGTCAGCACGACGACGGTCAAGCCTGCCGACATGATGAACAGCGGTACCGCATGGCGCAGCACGTTGATGAGGTTGTTCCAGGTCAGGAAGTAGGGTGACAGGATCGATAGCGTGACGATCAGCGCGGTCAGGGCAACAAGCCGCGACAGCACGACGAACAACCGGTCGGGCGACATCCCGAATAGGTGGCCCGACGGCCGGCTCGCTACGGCAACGCTCATGCGTAGTGCCCCCGGATCGAGTCGAGGCTGACCGCGCCGATGATAATCAGCCCGACGATGGCGACCTGCCACTCGGTGGACACGCCCATCAGGTTCAGGCCGTTGCGCAGCACACCAACCGCCAGAGCGCCGATCAGCGTGCCGATGATGCCGCCTCGCCCTTTTTCGAACGATGTGCCGCCGAGAATGACTGCGGCAATGGCATCGAACTCGAGGCCGACGCCGATGGTCGGGTGCGCCGCATTCAGGCGCGCGGTCATGATGAACGACGCCAGCGCTGTCAGCACGCCCGCGTAGACGTACACCAGCACCTGATAGAAGCGCGCGTTGCTGCCCGACAGCACCAACGCCCGCCGGTTACCGCCGATGGCAAAGGTGTAGCGGCCGAACTTGGTGCGATAGAGAAGCACGTAGGTCAGCGCGAACACGGCCGCGGTGGCCCACAGCGGCACGGGGATGCCGAGTGGCGCGCCGTCGTTGAACCAGCGCACATAATCGGGAAGCCCCGTCACCGAGTTGCCCTCGGTCAGCATGGTAGCGAGTGACTGGGCGATGCCGAACGTGCCGAGCGTGACGATGAACGGCGGCATGTCGACGTAGGACACCAGCGTACCGTTGACGACGCCGAAGGCAGCGCCGATCAGCATAGCCGCACCGAGCGCCATCCACAGCGGCCAGTCGGTCACCACCATCATGCCCATCACGACGCCGCACAGCCCCAACACCGGGCCGAGGCTTAGGTCGATGCCCTCGGTCAGGATCACGAGCGTCATGCCGAGCGCCACGATCACCAGCACGGCGATCTGCAGCGTGACGTTGGTCAGGTTGGCGATCGAGAAGAAATTGGGCGTGAGGATGGTCAGGCCGATCGACAGCACGGCGAGCAGGTAGACGGCTCCTGGCGCCTGGGCGAGCCACACGCCGAGCTGCGACCTCTTGACGATCTGCGAATGTGCGCCGGCCGCGCTCATTTCCACTCCCCTTCGTGCTTGCGCATCCAGTCGGCGAACAAGGCAACGCCCTTGTCCAGGTCGAGGCTTGGCCTGAAGCCTGCGTCCTCGAACAGCCGGTTGCCGGCCAGTGGCCCGCGCATGCGGGTGTGGTCCGTCCAGGGCGCCGTACCCGGCCCGACAGAAATCACTGCCTTCGGCACGGCGGCGCGCACGGCCCGCACCACCTCGGCCGTGGAGAAATTCTTGCCCCAACCTAGGTGATAGACCGGGTGGCGCAGCGTCCTGGTCTCGTAGGCCGCGAGCAGCCCGGCCGCGACGTCACCGACATGCGTATAGCTCGCCAGGAAGTCGTTGCCGGCGCCGTCCTCGACCGGTACGCCGGTAAGCGCGCACCTGAGAAACCAGGGGATCGGCCCTCTCGGATTGTCGCGAACGCGCGGCACCAGCGGCGGGCCGTACACCCATGAGATGCGCACCGTTGCTGCGGATACCTCAAACTGCGAGCGGTACATCGTCGTCAGCAACTCACCGCAATACTTGGTGGTGCTGTAGATGTTGGTGACCGCAGGCACCTGGCCCTCGAGGATCGGCGTCACCGGATCGGGCGCGTTCTGGAACACCGAGCCGGTGCTGACATTAATGAAGCGGCGCCAGCCGTGCCGCCGCGCTTGCTCGAGCAGGCTGGCGACGCCCCCCACGTTCGACTTGATGGCACCCAAAGGATCAGGACGTGCGACGCTGTCGTTGGGAACGGCGGCGCTATGGATGGCGCCTTGGATATTGTGCGTGTCGGCAATAGCCGCGATGGCAGCCGCATCGGCGAGATCGGCCCGCACCCAGGTCACATTGCGGCCGAGCGCCTCGGCGTCGCGGGCCCGGAATGTACCCCGATAGGCGGCAATGACCCGATGGTCGCGCGCAACTGCCTGTCGGACGACCTCGAAGCCAACGTGGCCCATGGAGCCCGTGACGAGGATGGTCATTGCCTGCTTTCCCTTGGGGCCCGCGTCGACCAGATCGACCCTTTAGGGCACCGGATGACGCCTGTTCCTCCAGCCCCCGTATTTCTCATTACGGGATGCCTTCTCAGTTTGTGAAAAAATACTAGAGGCATAGGGCCCGGTGTCAACAGAAAAGCTCAGCGGTTGCGGCCGTTTGCGCCTCGACGTTTGGCCGGCGCGGGCGCCTTGGCTGCACCAGGCACAAAGCCGAACTGAGCCGACATGTGCTCGGCCGCTTCGCGCACGAAACGCGATTTTTCCTCGAGCGCCTGCAATGACAGACGCCACACCGCGCCCGAGATACCGATTGCGACCCGCACCTCGCCAGAGAAATCCTTGACCGGAACCGCGACGCAGCGCGCCTCCGCGCTGTATTCACCATCATCATAGGCAATGCCGCTGTTGCGCACGGCGGCAATCTCGCGTCGCAGTAAATCGATGTCCGTAATGGTCTTGGGCGTCAGCGCAGCAAGCGGGCGGCGGGCGAGATAAGCCTCCAGCTGCTCTTGGCTCAGCGCCGCCAGCAAGATCTTGCCGATCGCCGTGCAGTGGCCGGGCCGCACGGCGCCGACGCGATCTGCAAGCTGGAACGGGCCGGCTCCAACCGTGCGCGCCAACACAACGATGTCGTCGGCGGCGCGCACCGCGATATGGCTGGTCTCGCCCGTGTTCGCCGAAAGGCTTTCCAGAACCGGCTTGGCCAACGTTGCCATCTCAAGCTCGTCGAGCGCACTGGCCGCCAGCCGAAACACCGGTGTGCCGATGCGGTAGGTCTTGTCGTCAGGCATCTGCCGCAAATAGCCCAGCATCAGCATGGTCTTGACCAGATGGAACGTGGTGCTGGTATGCAGCCCGACCTTGCGGCTCAGCTCGCCCAGCCGAATGCCATCGCGGTGGCTGGCCACTTCTTCCAGAATGGTGAAGGCTCGTTCGATCGACTGGACGCCGCCGCGCTCCTTCATGGATTCGCCGCGCGACTCGGTGCTCGATGCGGTCACGATGTCTTGCTCGGGTGCGGTCACGAGCTCCTCCTGGCAAAAAATCAAAGATTGAAAACGACAAGCCGCTCGTCCGTCATGTCGCGGATCGCGTACTTGGGACCTTCGCGCCCGATGCCGCTGTCCTTGATGCCGCCGTAGGCCAGCTGATCGGTACGGAACGTCGAGGTGCCATTCAGGATCACGCCGCCGGTGCGCAGCGAGCGCACCGCACGCATGGCGAGGTCGAGCGAGCGGGTAAACAGACCACATTGCAGCCCGAACCGGCTCGTGCTGATCAACTCGAACACCGTGTCGATGTCCTTGAATCTCTGCACGCTGACGACGGGGCCGAACACTTCCTCGCAAACCACGCGCATGTTCGGCTTGACGTCGACGAGCACGGTCGGCTCGATCTGGGCGCCGTTGCGGCGGCCGCCGGTCAGCACGCGCGCGCCCTGGTGCGCTGCCTCACGCACCCAGGCCTCGACGCGCTGGGCCGCCGCTTCGTCGATCAGCGTGCCAACGTCGGTGGCGGGATCGAGCGGATCGCCGGTCTTGAGGGTCTTTACCTCCTGCACCAGGCGCGCCACGAACGCCTCGTACAGGCTCTCGTGCACATAGACGTTCTGCACCGAGATGCAGCTCTGGCCGGCGAGCCGCATGGCATTTCTCGCAGCGATCGGTGCGCTCTCCTCCACCGATCCGTCGGCGGCCACGATGGTCGGCCCGTCACCGCCAAGCTCCAGCGCCACACGCCTGAGCCCGGATGCCGCCTTGATCTCGGCACCGACCCGGCTTGAGCCCGTAAAGGTGATGAAGTCGACATCTGGATGACGCACCAGCGCCGGCCCCACAAGGTCGCCGTAGAGCACGTTCACCGAGCCTGCCGGCGCTCCCGCGTCGACGCACAGCTTGGCGATCTCATGCACCACGCCCGGCGACTGCGGCGGCGCCTTCAGCACGATGGTATTGCCGGCCGCAAGTGCCGGCATCACCTTGTGGCAAGCCAGGTTGAACGGGGCGTTGAAAGGAGTAATGCCCGCCACGACCCCGACCGGAAAGCGCAGCAGGAAGGCAATCTTGCCGGCACCCATGGCGCTGCCGTCAAGCGGCACCTGCTCGCCCTCGATGCGGATCGCCTCTTCCGCCGACAGCTGCACGGTGTCCTGCGACCGCGCCACCTCGCCGCGACAGTCCTTGATCGCCTTGCCGGTCTCGCGCGCCATCACCGCGGCGATCTGGTCGACGCGCGCGTTGAGGAGAGCGGCCACGCGCCGCAGCAGCTCGGCGCGCTTGTAGCCCGGCATCGCAGCCATCACCGGCTTGCCCGCCACCGCGGCCGCGACCGCGGCCTGCAGATCCTCCACGCTGGACCGGGGCGCGCGCGCAATGACGGTGCCGCGGTAAGGATCGCGCACCGCAACGGTTTCGGCCGCAGCCAGCCACTGGCCGCCGATCAGCTGCGGAATGGTGGCGACGCTCTTGTCCTCGGTTTTTGCCGCAGCCTGCATGCTCACCTCCGCGCCCGATCGATCAAAGATACGGCCACCCAGCGGGCGGCGTGTCGCCCTACGTTTCTCACAATTTGGGTTGACTTCGCAAATGGTGAAAATAATCTGCGCAAAAATTCCGGGACGCGCAGCGAGGACGGCGTGAAATTCGACAAGGTCGTGGTGACGGGCGGCGCGGGCAAGCTCGGCCGCAGCGTGGTGGATCGGCTGGCCAAACACTGCCAGGTGACCGTCCTCGATATCGCTGCCAGCCCGACCGGACTAGCGAAAGGCGTCGAGTACATCTGCGCGAGCATCACCGACCATGCGGCCATGCGGCGGGCGTTCCAGGGCCAGGACGCCGTCATCCATCTGGCCGCCATTCCCAATCCGCGCACCGCGCCGGCCCCGGTCACGTTTCATACCAACGTGCAGGGTGCCTGGGTGGTGATGCAGGCTGCCGAGGATGCAGGCGTACGCCGCGTCACCGTGGCCTCCAGCGATTCCGTGTTCGGCCTGTCCTACAATCCCCCTGACTGGCCGCCGAAATATCTGCCGGTCGACGAGGCCCATCCCTGTCGTCCCACCGAGTTCTACTCGCTCAGCAAGCGCGTCACCGAGACGATTGCCGAGAGTTTTGCTGCGCGGCGCAAACTCGAAGTGCTCGGCATCCGGCCCGTGCACATCGTTTTCCCGCCCGAGTACCCCGAGTTGCAAGCGCGCGGCAGCGACCCCCAGAACTACCATTTCTGGGCCTACGTCGCGCCGCAGGATGTTGCGCAGGGCTTCCACAAGACGCTGGAGATCGACTATCGCGGCTACGATCTCTTCACCATTTCCGCCGGCGACGGCCTCAACACCAAGCCGACGTTGGAAATAGCCGCCGAGCGCTGGGGCAAGGTGCCCGAAGTGCGCCGGCCCCACTACTACAAGGCCAATCCGCTCGCCTCGGTGATCGACATCACCAAGGCGCGTGAGGTGCTGGGCTACGAGCCGACCATCACCTGGCGCGATATGCTCGCCGGCCAGGCCACATGGGAGACAGGGGACACTCGATGAGTAGCGCAGCGCAGCCCGTGTTCGGCATGAACTCCTATTCGTACACGATCGACCACACGGCCGAGGCATTTCTCACCAAACTCGCCGGCCGCGGCTATCGCGACTTCGAGCTAATGGTCTATCCCGGGCATATGTGGCCCAAGGCCATGAGCGCCGCCGATCGCGCCAACCTGCGCCGACACGCCGACAGCCTCGGCGCGCGCATCGTGACGATCAACATGCCCAATATCGACGTCAACATCGCCGCGGCATCCGACGATATGCGCGCGCTCTGCCTCGATCATCTGGAGCGCATCGTCGCGCTGGCCGGAGATCTCGGCGCCGCTGGCGTCGTGGTAGGCCCCGGCAAGGCCAACCCGCTGCTGCCCATGCCCCGCGATCAGCTGTTGGGCCACTTCTTCCGCGGCCTCGAGCGTCTCGTGCCGCTCGCCAAGAAAGCGGGCACGCGCCTGCTGGCCGAGAACATGCCCTTCGCATTCCTGCCAGGCATCGCCGATCTGATGGCCGCGCTCGACACCTTCGGCAGCGACGACATCGGTGTCGTCTACGACGTCGCTAACGGCCACTTCATCAAGGAAGACATCGCGCAGGGCATCAGGATCGCCAAGCCGCGCCTTGCGCTCGTGCACCTGTCCGACACCAATCAACGGGTCTACCGGCACGACGCGGTCGGTCTCGGTGACGTACCCTTCGATGTGGTGCCGCCCGTCCTTGCCGAGATCGGCCACCGGCAGCTGCCCGTGCTGGAGATCATCGCCGCGCATGCCGACACCCAGATCGAGGACAGCGCGCGACGCCTGGTGCAAGCCGGCTTCAAGTCCACGAACGGCTGACAGGAGGCTCGCATGGCGCGCGTGCTCGTAACCGGGGCAAGCGGCTTCATCGGCTACGGCGTGACCGAAGCCCTGCTGGCACGCGCTGACGACGTTATTGCGACCGACGTCGCTATGAGCCCGCGCCTGCAAACGCTTGCCGAGCAAAATCCACGCCTGACGTTCAGCGCCGGCGAGATCACCGAGTGGCCCCTGCTGGTGCGCCTCATCAAGGACGGCAAGCCAGACAAGATCGTGCACTGCGCAGCCGTGGTCGGTGTGCCGGCATCGGTCGGCTCGCCGGTCGGCACCTTCCGCGTCAACGTCGAGGGCACCATCAATCTGCTCGAAGCCATGCGCTTTTTCGGCGTGCGGCGCATGGTCAACATCAGCTCGGAGGAAATCTACGGGCCGTTCCTCTCCGACACCATCGACGAGGACCACCGCTGTCTGCCGACCAAGCCCTACGGCATCTCCAAGTTCGTGGTCGAGCAGGTGGCCCGCGACTATGCCGCCGCGCATGGCCTGGAGTGCATCCACACCCGCACCTGCTGGGTGTACGGGCCATACTTTCCGCGCCCGAGGGCCCCCCGCAACCTGCTGGACGCCGCCGTCAGCGGCCGCTCTTTGCACCTGCCAGGCGGCGCGGGCTACGCCGTCGATCAGGTGCATATCGACGATGTCGTGCAGGGCGTACTGCTGGCGCTCGACAAGCCCAGCCACACATACGACGCCTATCACATCGCCACCGGCGTCGCGGTCTCCTTCGCAGAGGTGGTGGGCATCATCAAGGCGCGCCTGCCCAAGGCCGACATCTCCTATGGTCCAGGACCGCTGCAGTTCGTCGACGGTACCCAATCCGTGCGCAAGGGAGCTTTGTCGATTGCCCGCGCCCAGCGCGAGCTCGGCTACAAGCCGCGCTGGACAATGCAGACGGGCCTCAACGCGTGGATCGACTTGCTGCTCACCGGCAAAGGTTGATCGCAGCAGCCGTTGTCGGCAGCGACAGCTACTCGGTGGCGCGCTGCAGCTCCAGTCGCAGCGTCTCCTTTGATGCCTTCAGGCGGGCTACGTGCCTCTCCTGCTCGCGCTTGGCGGCCTCAAGGTCCGACACTGGCCCATGCACATTGACGATGCGAGCCTCGATCTCGGTCCGCACGAAATAGGCGCCATTGTCACTGAACACGTCGACGTTGGTTTGAATTGTCGGTTCGCTGCTCACGCTATTTCCCCTCCACGCTTGCCCCAACCGGATCATACATGCCCGGCCATAACGTCCATTCTTAGACAAGACCCGCCCCGTTTTGTCGAGGCCACGCATGCCCGCGTCGTGTCCCGCTTCAGACCCCTCCAAATCGCGACCTGGTTGATGCATCGCCGCCAGTTTCGCCGCCCGCCGGTATCACGGACGTCGGCGTGCACAGCGCGTATGTGACATATCCGTCGCGCGCACCGTCAATTTCCTGCTGCACCTGCGCTTGGGTCGGCACATGTGGCCAGTCGCAGATGACCGTCATGCCGCCGTTGGCGCGAACGCCAATCAGAATGTGGGTCTTGTAGTCGATCGGCCTTGATGCGGTATCGTTCATGGCTGTCCTGTCCTGCCCGCCCGGTTGCGCTTCACAGGTCGCCGGCGACAGCCGCTCGGCAACCCGGCGGCGACATAGCTGTGCAAAGAGAGGGTGGGCGCCAGCCCCAATTTAGGCAGATATGCGGGAGTCGGCGCCCCGCATGACGCGCATCAAGGACATGGGGTGGAAAGTGGCCAATCTCAAGGGCGAGGCCCAAACCCCCGGTGCTGCCGCGGCTAGCCGGGAGTGCGAAAGTGGATGCTCACCTGGAGCGTCCCTTGTGGCAGAATACGATCAGCACCGTTGCAGTGCCGGAGGTGCTGGCATGGCAAGCATGAGCGAGCTGCGCAGGCGCATGGTGGAACGCCACCTTATGGCGCGCGGGATACACGATCCTCTGGTCCTCGCGGCCATGGAGAAAGTGCCGCGCGAGGCGTTCCTGCCGCGCCGGCTGCGCCATCGTGCGTACGCCGACGCGCCGTTGCCGATTGGCAAGGGCCAGACCATCTCCCAGCCCTACATCGTGGCATTCATGGTCGAGGCCCTGCAGCTGAAAGGCGGAGAGTCCGTGCTCGAGATCGGCACGGGATCCGGCTACGCGGCCGCCGTCCTGGCTGTGATCGCGCGCGAGGTCCACAGCGTCGAGCGCATCCCTCAACTGAGCGAGAAGGCATCGCGCACCTTGCGCGATGCCGGCTACACCAATGTTGGCGTCAAGCACGCGGACGGCACCCAGGGGTGGGCGGACATGGGACCGTTTGATGCCATCCTGGTATCGGCTGCCGCTCCGAGCGTGCCGCCGGCGTTGCAGGCCCAGCTCAAAATCGGCGGCCGCCTCGTGATACCGGTCGGCCCAACGCGGTGGGCGCAGGAATTGATCCGCATAACCCGGCAGGATACGCAAAGCTTCGTCTCGGAAACCCTGGCCGACGTGTGCTTCGTGCCGCTGATCGGCGATACCGAGGCGAGCACACTTGCGCCGGTTTGACCTTGACGTCCTCGCGCCGATCACGAGCCGCATCGGGGCAGAGCTCGCAACGGCGCATGACCAGCCGACAAACGCATCGGTAGTCCGTTCACGTCCTCGTATATCCCGGCATACTTTCTTGCCATGCGATCGGCTGTGAACAAGTCGAGATAACGCTTGCGCGCGTTGTGTCCCAATTGCCGCGCCAGGTCAGGGTTGTCGTGCAGGCGGCGCATGGCGCAACGGAGCGCCAGGGCATCGCCGGGCGGCACAGCAAATCCGGTCAATCCGTCGACATTGACATAGGTCGTGCCCGTGCCCAGCTCGCAGCAGATCAGCGGCTTGGACAGCATCGCGCCTTCCAGCAGCACGATCCCGAACGCTTCGGATCGCAGGCTGGATGGCAGCACCACCGCATGGCACAGGTGCAACAGGGCTGCCTTGTCCGCATCGCTGATGGCACCGGCATAGATGATGTTTTCAGACCGCACCTCGCCGCGTGACTGAGGGGCTGGCCGATCATCATTGTCCGCGCCGGCGATCACGACCGGCATCCCGGTTCCGCGCGCCGCCTCGATCAACACATCGAGCCGCTTGTAGTAGCGGGCCACGCCGATAAACAGAAAGAAGCCGCTGCCGACCTTCGCGCGCCAGTGCTGCACCAGGCTCGGAGCCGGATTGCGCAGGGATGCATCGTCGATGCCGATCGGGATGACGCGAACCTTGTCGCGGTAGCGGCGCAGCACCGGACTGGTGCGCACGTACGCCGGCGAAGTCGCAACAATAGCATCCGCGCTTGCCAGGAACCGGTGCATGATCGGCCGGTAGAACAAGTACAGAAAGCGCTGGCGCACGATATCCGAGTGATAGGTGACGACGGACGGCTTGCCGTGCAGCACCAGGAAGTGCGCGACATCCATCATCGGCCATGGAAAATGGTAGTGCACCACGTCGGCGTGCGCCGCCAGCTCACGGAAGCGGCCGACGGCCGACATTGACAGGTCGGTCGAGGCGAACTTGACGGCGCGCTGCTGGAAATGCGCGCGATGCCGCCCGACGATGCGCGTGTCGCTCTCCTGCGCGGTCGTGGCCAGCACCTCGCAATCGATGCCGTAGCGCTTCGTTCCCTCGCATATTTCGTAGATTACCTGCTGCGCACCACCGTGGGTATGCGGCAGGTAGGTCTTGTAAAAATGCAGCACCCTCATTGCCGCTCCGTCATTCGCACGCATCTGGCGCAGTCGCCTTACAGGCAGAACGACGGTAGGACCGCCCGCTGCGACTGAGCAAGGAGCGCCTGTGCTGAATGCTGGGGAGTTCCGCACCAGCATCTATCGCATATCCGATAGCTGACCATGGTCGGCACGAGCGTGACGCCGCATCGGCCGCTTCGTTCTCAGTGCGGGGGGCCGTTGGGATCGGTGGGGCCGGTGCTCTGATCGGGGCTGGTGTCCGAATTAAAGACCGATGCCGATGATGGACTGGCGGGCGCGAGCACATAGCTGAGTGTCAGCAACAATATCAGCACGGCGGTCCCGCTCGCCCATCGTCTATCGCCAAGGCCGGCTCGTTTATCAGGCCTGTGAATTTGGCCCCTGAATTGGGCCTGTGAACTTGGCCCGTGAATTTGGCTCACCATCTCTCTCCTTTTTGCCAAGAAAAGATGGGGTTGGGCAGCGCGCGACCGGAGCGTAGCCGTCACCGGCCGTGCGCCAGCCTCACACAGACGTGACTGCCGCGCTGGGGATGTCACGGCACTTTGATCGAAGCAGGCATGGCTTCCGGCGTGACAAGTTGGGTTGTTGGCTTAGTCCTGCCCGGCAAGGCGGACCGCAAGGCAATCACGTGGAGAGACTGCGCATGGCCGAACCGAACGAACTCCCTGCCGATGTTGTTGGGCTGCTCAAGACTGCACCCCTGTCGCGGCGTGGTTTCATGACCGCGTCCGCCGCCTCCGCCGCCGGCTACACGCTGGCCGCCGGTCCAGTGCGGGCGCAGGTGGTGACGACCGACACCAGCGGCCTCGCCACCGGCGACGCCAAGGTCAAGGTTGCGGACGGCGACATGCCGGTCTATT
This sequence comes from Hyphomicrobiaceae bacterium, assembly GCA_035762425.1. Lineage (GTDB taxonomy): Bacteria > Pseudomonadota > Alphaproteobacteria > Rhizobiales > Hyphomicrobiaceae > AWTP1-13. The sequence goes on from DASTOW010000062.1 coordinate 33,448, forward strand.
TCGCCAAGCCTGCCAACGCTCAGAATGCACCCGTCATTCTGGTCGCCATGGAAGTGTTCGGCCTGCACGAATACATCAAGGATGTGACGCGCCGCCTTGCCAAGCTCGGCGCCTTCGCGGTGGCCCCCGACTACTACTTCCGCAAGGGCGTTGACTTGACGAAAATCACAGCAACGGCCGAATTGATGCCGATCGTCAACGCCAAGCCCGACACCGAGCTGATCGGCGACCTCGATGCCACGGCCGCCTGGGCCAAGAGCCAGGGCGGCGACGCCAGCAAGCTCGGCATCATCGGGTTCTGCCGCGGCGGCCGGGTGGTGTGGGTTTATGCCGCTAACAGCCCCAACCTAAAAGCCGGCGTCGCCTTCTACGGCTCGCTGGTCGACCCTCCCGGACAGAAGGGCGTCTGGCCGAAGAGTGCCACCGAGCTCGCGGCGGATGTGAAGGCACCGGTGCTCGGCCTCTATGGCGAGGCCGACCAAGGCATTCCTGTCACCCAGGTCGAGGCGATGAAGTCGGCACTGCAGGCGGCCGGCAAGAAAACCGAGTTCCAGATTTACCCCGGCGCCCCGCACGGCTTCCACGCCGACTATCGGCCGAGCTATCGCAAGGATGCCGCCGACGATGCCTGGAACCGGGCGGCGGCGTGGTTCAAGGCCAATGGCGTTCTCTAGAGTGATGGTCGAGAATTCGCAGGCGTTGTCCGCACGAGGTGGGAGCGAATTTCTGGCGATCTGAAATCACGCTCGCAAATCGATGCGGCTCATATCCCCTTGTGATTGCCGAAGTTCGCACGCGAGCCTGGCACCGCGTGAGGCGAATTTCGCAATCAGGACATTGGCTGCCTGACGACCGATGCGCCGAGCCAGGCGACGACCCGGCTCGGCCAGACGTTGACCCGTCATGCCCGCGCCGGTTGGCCGGTGCTGGTCTTTGCCGGCTGAGACTGGGTCTCGATCAGCACGATGCCGGACAGCACGAACGCGGCACCGACCATCTGCGCAACCGACAGCGGCTCGCCCAGGACGGCAAACGATAACGCCGCGCCGAACACTGGCATCAGGTGAACGAACTGCCCCGCGCGAGATGGCCCCAGGGTGGCTACGCCATGCGCCCAGAACAGGAAACCCACCACGGAGCCGAACACGGCGATGTAGCCTACTCCGAGCAGCACCGGGCCAGACAGCGCAATTGTCGCCTGCCACCCCGTAAGCAGCGTGAACGCCAGCAGCATCGGTAGGGCAGCGGCAATGCTTCCCACCAGCGTCAGCGTTTGCGGCAGATCCGACGGGCGGCGGCGCAGCAGCAGAGAATAGGCAGCCCAGACGGCCACAGCGCCCAGCATCCACAAGTCACCCGGGTTGAACCCCATGGAGGTGATGACCGCAAGGTCCCCACGCGTGATGAGGATGGCGGCGCCCGTCATCGACATCAGTACGCCGCCCAGCTCCCGCGCGGTCGGTCGCTTGCCCGTGACGAGGCAACCGCACATGAGAATCACCATCGGGGTAAGCGAAAACGTCAGCAAGGCATTGGTCGCGGACGTGTGCTTCAGCGCCACGTAGACAAGCGGGTGAAATAGAGCGATCCCGGTCAGAGCTAGTCCCATCAGCAGGCGCCACTCGCGCACCAAAACGCGAAAGTGGCCGAGGATGTCTCGCCACACGAACGGGGCGAAGATCATTAGCGATATGATCCAGCGCCACAGCGTGATGGCGACCGGGTCGAGCTCATCGCGCAGCGCTCGGCCCACGACAAAACTTCCAGCCCAGAAGAGGGTTGCCAGCGCCAGCGCGAGCACCGGCGAGCGCAGCCAGGCTGCAAGTCGGACGCCGCTGCCGGCCAGTTCAGTTGCCCGTACGGTTGTTGCGGTCGAGGTGCTCATGATCCAACTCCTTGTGTGCGTGAACCATGCCAACAAGGCGGACGTAATGCTTTGACATAGGCTTCATTTACCCTTGAGATGGCCATGATTTGCCCGGCCGCCGGGGTTGCGGGACCCTTGGCTTTCCGCCCAATGGGGGCTTACTTTGCCGTTTCAATTCAAGGGATACGCCCTCGACGTCGACCGGCGTGAGCTGAGGCGGGGAAGCGAGCTGGTCGCGATCGAGCCCCAGGTCTTCGACCTGCTGGTCTTCCTGATCCGCAACCGCGACCGCGTGGTCAGCAAGGACGACCTGATCGAGGGTGTTTGGGGCGGCAGGATCATCTCGGAGTCGACGCTCACCAGCCGCATCAACGCCGCCCGGCGGGCCGTCGGCGACAGCGGCGCCGAGCAGGGCCTGATCAAGACCATCGCCCGCAAGGGTTTTCGCTTCATCGGCGATATCCCGGGCGACGCCGCACCGACCGTAGCTGCCGCCACGGCGGGCACGCCACAGGCACAGCCGCCGTTGCGCCAGGACATCAAGTTCTGCACGGCGTCCGACGGCGTGCGCATTGCCTATGCCACGGTCGGCTCCGGCCCGCCCCTTCTAAAAACAGCCAACTGGCTCAATCACCTGGAATACGATTGGCAAAGCCCGATCTGGAGCCACCTGCTGCGGGCGCTGGCCTCCCGCCACCAGCTCATCCGCTATGACGAGCGCGGCAACGGCCTGTCCGACTGGGACGTCGGCGATATCTCGTTTGATGCGTTCGTGCGCGACCTGGAAAGCGTCGTCGAAGCCAATGCCTTGCAGCGGTTTGCTCTACTTGGCATTTCGCAAGGCTGCGCCGTCTCGATCGCCTATGCTGTTCGCCATCCCGAGCGTGTGAGCCACCTCATCTTGTATGGCGGCTACGCCCGCGGCCGGCGCAAGCGCGGCCAACCCGCTACCATCGAACAGACCGAAGCCCTGCTGACCTTGATGCGCCAGGGATGGGGTCAGGAGAACCCAGCATTTCGCCAAATCTTCACATCCATGTTCATACCGGAAGCGACGGCCGAGCAGGCAAACTGGTTCAATGACTTGCAGCGCATGACCACCTCGCCCGAGAACGCCGCCCGTATCCGCGAGGCGCTCGATGATCTCGACGTCAGCGGCCTGCTGCGCGACGTGGGCGTGCCGACGCTCGTGCTGCATTGCCGTGAGGACGCGGTGCAGCCGTTTGAAGAGGGGCGGCGTGTGGCCGCTGGCATCCCGGGATCGCGCTTTGTCGCGCTGGACAGCCGCAACCATATGATCCTCGAGCACGAGCCCGCACGAGCTCGCCTGCTCGACGAGATATCCCGTTTTCTGGAGACCTAGGCGGCGGCCATGGATCTTCGCCCGCACATCGTCGTGGTGGAGGACGAGGCGACCCAGCGCCAGCTTCTCGTCGACTATCTCTCGAAGCACAGTTTTCGCGTCAGCGGCGCCGAGGACGGGGTCGGGCTACGCCGTCTCGTCGAGCGCGAATTGCCGGCGCTGGTGCTGCTCGATGTGGGGCTGCCCGGGGAAGATGGCTTTGCGCTGGCGCGCTGGCTGCGCGAGAAGAGCACACGCATTGGTATCATCATGGTGACGGTCGCCGCCGACACCGTCGATCGCGTCGTCGGGCTGGAGACCGGCGCGGACGACTATATTGCCAAGCCGTTCGAGGCGCGCGAGCTGCTCGCGCGCGTCAAAAGCGTGCTGCGTCGCGTCACCGGGGCAGCCCCGTCGACCGGCCCGCGCGTGCGCATGGGCCGTCGAGTGCTCGACCTGCAAAAGAGGGTCCTGTGCGATACTGAAGACGGCAGCGAGGAGGCGCTGGCCGCCAGCGAGTTCGACCTGCTCAAGGTGTTTGCCGAAAATCCCAATCGGCCGCTCAATCGTGATTGGCTCCTGGAAGTCACTGCGCATCGCGAAATGGCGGCCTTCGACCGCTCCATCGATCTGCGCATCGCCCGCCTGCGCCGCAAGATCGAGCCCGATCCGGCGCATCCAACGGCCATCCGCACCGTGCGCGGGGTGGGTTACATGTTCGTGCCGCCCAAGGACTGACCGCTACGCCTGCTCGACGGCGGCAAGCACGCGACGGATCTCACGGGCCAACGGACCGAGCGCAGCGCTGCAAGTTGCGCGGTCGCCGGCCTTTGCCGCCTGTTCCAAACGAGCGGCAACCTCGGCAACGCCGATGGCGCCTACGGCCCGCGCGGCGCCATTCAGCTTGTGTGCTGTCGCCGCAACCACCGCCAGCTTCCCTTGCCGCATGGCGGAGGCGATCTCGGATTGCGTCTCGACGGCTGTGCTGGCGAACTTGCCAAGCAAGGCTGCAACGGCGGCCGCGTCATCACCAAGCCAGGCTCCCAGAATGCTGGCATCGATGGCCAAAACCTCGTTGCCTGGCCGCGGCGGCTGGGCGGCTTCGGCCGATGGCTCCCGGATCGGCAACCACCGCTGCAGCGTGAGACGCAGCTTTTCCATGCTGATCGGCTTGGTGATGTAGGCATCCATGCCGACCGCCAGGCAGCGCTGCTCCTCGCCCTTCAACGCATTGGCTGTCACCGCAATCACGGGCGTACGCGGCCGCCGATCGGCTCCGGTCTCGACCTCGCGAACACGTTGCACCAGCTCATAGCCGTCCATGGCCGGCATGTGGATGTCGGTCAGGATCGCCGCATAGCCGCCCCGCTCCCACGCCGCCAGCGCCGCCGCCCCGTCCTCCGCGCTATCCGCATCGATACCCAACAGCTCGAGCTGGCGCACGAGCACATCGCGGTTGACGGGATGGTCGTCGGCCACCAGCACCTTCGATGGTGCCGCGCCGGGCCTGCCCGCCTGGTCGGGGATCGGCGGCCGGACCTCGGTCTTCGGCAACTGCCCCGCCGGCGCCGCATGCAGCACGAGCGTAACCGTAAACGTGGACCCGGCGCCGGCCGTGCTCTGGACGGCGACATCGCCATTCATCAGATGCGCCAGCCGCCGCACGATCGACAGGCCCAGACCGGTGCCGCCGAACCGGCGCGTGGTCGAGCTGTCCGCCTGCGCGAACGGCTTGAAAAGCCCGGCGCACTGCTGCGCGCTGAGCCCGATGCCGGTATCGGTCACGGACAACACCAGGCGCGTGCGACCACCGCCGAGCGACCTCGTGCCGGCCTCGATGCCGATGCGGCCGCGCTGTGTGAACTTGATGGCATTGCCAACCAGGTTGAACAGGATCTGGCGCACGCGCGTCGGATCGCCGACCAGCACATCGGCCGAGCCCGATGCGATCTCGACGTTGAGCGCCAGCCCCTTTGCCCTCGCCTGCTGGCGAAACGTGCCGAGCGTACCCTGCACCAGCTCGGATAATGCGAAGACCGTCTCTTCCAGCTCCAGCCGGCCCGCCTCGATCTTCGAGAAGTCGAGCACATCGTCGATGATGCGCAGCAGCGCCTGCGCGGAATCGCGCATGGTCGCCACCGAACGACGCTGCGGCTCGCCGAGACCCTGGCGCTCAAGCACCTCCATCATGCCAAGCACACCGTTCAAAGGGGTGCGGATCTCGTGGCTCATGGTGGCAAGGAAGGTCGATTTTGCCTGATTGGCGGCCTCCGCCTCGGCGCGCTCCTTCTCGGCCACATCGCGCGCGGCCTTTACATCCTCGAACAGCCGGGCGTTCTCGATGGCGATTACGGCCTGATCGGCGAACGACTTGATCAGAGCCACCTGCCGGTCGCCGAACGCAACCGGCTCGTGCCGGGCAGTGGCGATCCCACCGATTACATGGCCCTTGCGAATGAGAGGCACAGCGACAATCGAGCCGAATTCGAAGTCGCGGGCAATTTGTTCGGTGCGCGCCGGCGAGGCCGGATTGCCGACAATCGGCGCAAGCTGCAGCACCTGGCGCAGGCGCATGGCCTTGCCGGTGATCGTCTGATCGTCGAGCGGCCGGGGGTAGTTGCGAGCGATCCTCTCGAATTCCCAGTTGCCGTTAAAGGCAACGGCGTCAAGCTGATCCCCCTTCGCCAAATACATTGCCACGTACCGGGCTCCGAGCAGCTGCTCGACGTGGCGCACAATGGCGTCGAACACTGGTTGCGCGTCGGTCATCGACTCACCGATCACGCGCAGAACCTCGGCCGTCGCGGTCTGCCTGGCGAGCGCCTCCTTGGTCTCGTCGAACAGGCGCGTTGTTTGAATGGCAATGACGGCCTGGTCAGCAAACGTGCGCATCAGATCGATCTGGGAGGCGGTGAACGGCTTTACCATCGAACGCGTCAGCGCGATGACACCGATCGCTTCGCCTTCCCGCAGCAACGGCACGCCTAGCATGGTGCGGAAGCCGCCCAGCTTCTGCGACTCCTTCCAGGTGTATTCCGGGTCGTTGACCGCGTCGGGGATATGCACGATCGCCCCTTCCAGCGCCGTCCGTCCGACCAACGTATTGCGCCCCGGCAGGATGCTCTGGCGCAGCATGTACTCCCGGTACTGGTCGGAAAACCCGTGACTGGAGGAGAGGCGGTAGGCTGTGCGTCCGAGGCAGAACACGAACGAGCTGTCGGCCTCACACAAGCGGGCCGCCGATACCACGAGCGTGTCGAGCACGGATTGCAGGTTGAAGTTCGGCCGGCTGATTACCCTCAGCACGTCGCCCGCCGTGCGCAACGATTCCTCGACTCGCTTAAGTTGCGTAATGTCGCGGCAAACCACCAGCAGGCCGCCATCCGCCAGAACCTTGAACGTGAAATCGATATGCTGGCCCCCGGCCGTGCGCCGGTCGTAGCGATAGCCACCGCGCTGACGTGCCAGGGCGACCCGTTCGGCGAGCATCCGCTCGATGTCGGTGACCGGGCCGAAATCACCCCGCTCGATCTGAAATCGGATAATGTCGTGCGCTGACGCGCCGGGGTAGACGACGCTGGCCGGAAAGCTCTGAAACTCGATGCATTGCCGGTTGATGAACCGCAGGCGCAGGTCACTGTCGAAAAGACAGACGCCTTCGCTCATGTTGTCGAGCACGGTCTGCATGAGCTCCTGACCGTGCCCCGGGATATCTGGCTTTGCCGTCGCCTTCGGCCTCTTGCCGGCGCGCTTGGCAGGCTTGGCCGGTGAGACAGCAATCGAACGCGACATCGGTTTCATCTCCGCACCGAGCAAGTCTCGCCGTCAGTTGTAGCGCAGATATTTCGCGCCGCGCCCGATTTGTATCGTCTGTATCGCAGCGTGGTCTGCGGCCGACGGATATCAAGCGCTTCTCAAGGATATTTCAAGCTGGCCCCAAGGTCATTGGACGCACCGACCTGCATCCTCACGAAGCGTTCGTTTCTGCGCGATACCGGCGATACCAAATCGGCCTCACGAAGATATCGCGGCGATACCGGACCTGCGTACGTTGCACGCACATTGGCATCGAATATTTGGAGCAGGCCATGCATCAGCAGTTGAGCGGCAAGACGGAACCGGCGCCGGTGATTGCCCTGCATTGCTCCGGCGCCGGTGCCGGCCAGTGGCGGCAGCTCGGCACAACGCTCGGCCCTCGTTACCAGCTGAGCGCACCCGAGCACTACGGCTGCGAGCGCACCGGCCACTGGACGGGCATGCACGCGTTCACGCTTGCCGACGATGCAGCAAGAACGATCGAGCTCATCGATCGCAGCGAGCGGAAGATGCACCTGGTCGGCCACTCCTACGGCGGCGGCGTCGCGTTACATGCAGCTTTGGCACGGCCCGGTCGCATCGCCAGCCTGACACTCTACGAGCCGTCAGCTTTCCACCTCTTGAAGGCCATGGGCGAACCGGGCGCAGCCGCGTTTGCAGAGATATCGGCGGTCGCCCGGGCCACCGAACGGGGTGTCGCAAGCGGGGACTACCGCAGCGGCGCTATCGGGTTCGTCGACTACTGGAGCGGCATCGGTGCCTGGGCGACACTGCGCCCATCGGTGCAGGTGGCCCTCATCCGCTGGATGCCGAAGGCACCCCTCGACTTCCACGCCCTGATGCAAGAGCCGACCTGCCTGGCCGCCTATGCCGAGCTGCGCATGCCCACCCTTGTGCTGCGCGGCGAGCATGCTCCGCGGCCGACCCGTATCATTGCCGAGACTCTAAGACAGCTGCTGCCGGCCGCTCACCTGGCCGTCATCGACGGCGCGGGCCACATGGGTCCGCTGACGCATGCCGATGTCGTCAGCTCCAGCATGGCCGTGCATATCGATGCCGTTGAATCCGCCTTGTCCAGTCGCGCTGCGCGCAACGAATGGGAAGTTCCTCACGCCATGTATGGCGGCCGCCGCCTTATGGCCGAGGCCGTGTCGTGAGGTACCACATCTCCCGCTATCCAACGCCTCTGATCGACGTGATCCGGCTGGCGGGACAGCGTGTGATCCTGCGCCCCGTATTGGCACAGGACGCAGACCTGCAATCCACCTTCTTTGCCGGGCTTTCCGATGCGGCGCGCTACTTCCGCTTCATGACGCGTCTGGCCGGACTGTCGACTGCGCTCCTGCAGCGCCTCAGCGACGTCGATCATGTGCACCATGTCGCCCTCCTGGCCGGTACCTTCGCGCAAGGTCGGGAAACCATGATCGGAGAGGCCCGCTACATCGTAGAGGCTTCCGATCCCCTATCCTGCGAGTTCGCCGTCGCCGTGGCTGACGCTTGGCGCGGCGAAGGGCTGGCGTATATTCTTCTCGAGCGGCTCGCTGCGCATGCTGCCAGCACTGGCTTGCGGCGCATGGTGGCAGATACCATCGCGACAAACGCCGCGATGATCACATTGGCAACGCGAGTCGGATTTACGATAACGCGCAAGCGCGAAGACGGGCGGCTGCTCCGCCTTGAGAAGAACCTGACCTGCACGAGCCTACCGACATCCAACGCCGGCGGGCAATTGCACGGTGCAAGACGGACGGCAGCATGAACTGCAGCTTCATCCAGTCATATTAGGAGCACGAGCCATGGCTACCTGGACACCTGATCCCAGCTTCTATCCCTCGCCGCGCATGGCCATGAAGGCAGCGCCTGAGACGCTCGCCTACGTTGCCGCCTTCGATCCCAACCGCAAGACGCCCGACGCCATCGCCGTGGTCGACGTTGATCCCCAATCGAAGAGCTATGCGCAGATCATCTCGACCACGGCCATGCCCAATGCCGGCGACGAGTTGCACCATTTCGGGTGGAATGCGTGCTCCTCGTGCCTGTGCCCCAATGCGCCGCACGCGCACGTGGAGCGCCGCTATCTCGTCGTGCCGGGCTTGCGGTCTTCACGCATCCACATCCTCGATACCAAGCCCGATCCGAGGCATCCTAAGATCGTGAAGGTGATCGAGCCGGCCGAGGTGGCGGAGAAAACGGGCTATACGCGTCCCCACACCGTGCATTGCGGCCCCGAAGGCATCTATGTCGCCGCGCTCGGCAATCGCGAGGGCAAAGGCCCTGGCGGCGTGTTCCTCATGGATCACGAGACCTTTGCGGTGCGTGGACAATGGGAGATGGACCGCGGGCCCCAGCATTTTGCCTACGACGCCTGGTGGCACCTTGGCCACGACACGCTCGTCACCAGCGAGTGGGGCACGCCCGACACCTTCGAGGAAGGTCTGATCCCCGAGGTGCTTCTCGGTGCCAAGTACGGTCGACGCCTGCACTTCTGGGACCTGCACAAGCGCAAGCACCTGCAGACCATCGACTTCGGCGACAAATATCAGCTCGTGTTCGAGCTGCGCCCTGCCCACAACCCCACCAAGGCCTACGGCTTCGTCAACTGCGTCGTGAGCCTGGACAACCTCTCCTCGTCGATCTGGACCTGGTACAAGGACGGCGACAAGTGGGCCGTGAAGAAGATCATCGAAATTCCGGCCGAGCCTGCAAACGAGGATGACCTGCCGCCCCTGCTCAAGGGCTTCAAGGCCGTGCCGCCCTTGTGCACCGACATCGACCTTTCCATGGACGACAAGTATCTCTACGTCGCCTGCTGGGGCACGGGCGATCTGCAGCAGTACGATGTGTCCGACCCCTTCAATGCGAAGCTCACGGGCAAGGTGCGCATCGGCGGCATTGTCTCCAAGGCCACCCACCCTGGCGCCAAGAACGGGCACTTGAGCGGCGGCCCGCAGATGGTGGAGATCAGCCGCGACGGCAAGCGCGTCTACTTTACCAACTCGCTGTACGGGGCCATCGACCCGCAATTCTACCCAGCTGGCATCGAGGGCTGGATGGTGAAGCTTGATGCCAAGCCCGAAGGCGGCATCGCCTTCGATCCGAAGTTCTTCGTGCACTGGCCGACCCCGCATCGTCCCCACCAGGTGCGGCTTGAAGGCGGCGACTGCTCGTCGGACTCGTACTGCTATCCCTAGCAGCACGGAGCTACCTCACATCGCTTGATGGAAATCACTTTGCTTGAAGGAGAACATCATGGCGTTGCACAGGTTCATTATCGAGCGCGAGATCCCCAAGGTCGGCACGCTGGACCGCGAGCAGCTCAAGGGCGCGTCTGCCAAATCCAACTCGGTTCTCGCCGAGCTCTCACCCGATATTCAGTGGGTGGAAAGCTACGTGGCGACCGACAAGACCTTCTGCGTCTATCTTGCCAAGGACCAGGCCGTTATTCGCAAGCACGCCGAGATGAGCGGATTTCCGGCCAGCCGCATCACCGAAATCGGCAAGATGTTCGATCCCACTACGGCGGCAGGATAGCGCGCCACTTGCGGTGCCATGAGCGCTGTTGCAACTGACATATGGCCGTGGCTGACCTTTGCCGGGTTGGGTGCCTTTCACGGCCTCAACCCGGCAATGGGCTGGCTGTTTGCTGTCGCCCTCGGACTGCATCGGCAGAGCTCGAGCGTCGTGTTGACGGCGCTGGTGCCGATCGCCGCCGGCCACGCTGCTTCCATCGTTGTCGTTGCGGGCCTGCTGGCCATGGTGGGCTATCTCGTGCCGCATGATCTGGTGCGGATGGGCTCGGGCACGCTGCTGATCGCCTGGGCCGTTTATCATTGGCGCTTCGGCCATCGCCATCGCGTGCGCTTTGGCATGCAGGTTGGATTGTTGGGCCTTGCTGCCTGGTCGTTTCTGATGGCCACCGCGCACGGCGCCGGCCTGATGCTGTGGCCTGCCCTCATGCATACATGCTTCATCGGCACGGGCAGCGGACAGGTTGGCGGCTTCGGACCGCTCGCCATCACGCTTGCGGGCGTCGGCATCCATACGCTGGCAATGCTGGCCACGACGGCCGTGATCGCCGGTATCGTCTATGCGTGGCTCGGCCTTGGCCTGCTACGCCGCGCCTGGCTCAACGTGGACGTGGTCTGGATGGCGGCCCTAGTCGGCATCGGCACGCTTCTTCTGACCGGTGTGATCTGAAGTCAGCGGTCGGCGTTGCTCAACTTCACGTCCATCCCGGCGACCTTATTCCCGCACGGCGGGTTCATCATGGCGATGGCTTGATGCTCGACAGCGTCTGGTGCGTGTCTTTACGTACCGCACGGGCAGACATAGCTTGGCGTCGCGAGCGTGGTGCCCGCGCTCGCGGCCGAGCCACATGCCGAAGCTAGTACCGTTCGGCCCCGCCGCCTCGTGGCCCATGCGCACGATTTGCGCGTTATGCCAACTGCGCCCGAGCACCAGCGAATGTGAGCAAGGACAGGAGTAGCGCCGGCCAACCGCTATGCGATCTAGGCACCACAAATGCTCCACCCGATTAGGCGCAGTCTAACCGTTCAGGTACGTGGAGAGCGACCGCACCCCATCCATGACCAGTTCGACAAGACGCGCATCGGCATTCGTGACGCGCGCTCCCGCAATCAGGAAAGCAACGATCAATACGTAAGCCACGGTCCCATACCAGCGCCGCCGTCTTCGCGGACGCGGCGTCGCCCTGGTCCACACGGCCGATTGAGGCAACGGAGCAGGCAGCGGCTTTTTCAGGATCAACCGTTCGCGGATCTGTCTCTTGAGGTGATCGGCGCCCTGCCCGCGATGGTTCTGGAGCGCACCAAGCACAGCCCACAGCATACGCTCGTCATGCGCGTTCGCGAACGCAATGCGCTCGAGCTCTCCGACTGGCTTGCGTTGCAGCGACTGCGCAACTGCAACGGCCGATCCCCGCTTCCCGCCCGCGGACACGCACTGCAACTCCCACACTCAACCCGTTATAATCTAATCGATTATTTCGAACGGCGTCCACACCGGACTTTAACCGGCATCGCGCAGCATGGGCGGGTCGGTCGGCGCGCGGGCCAATTTTTCCGCTCGCCCGCCCGCCTACGAGCGAGTTGTAGCTTCACTGGCGACGGTGCCGTGCAGGCAGTGCCAGAAGGATTGGAGCAGAGCATGCGCAAAAGCCTGGCAGCAACGTTGACGCTCGGGGCATTACTCAGCGCCGCTACCGTCGACACGGTGCAGGCGTGCTGGTGGGACTGCAAATATCGCCAGCGGCCGGCGCGCGTCTACGGCTATGGTCCAGTTTACGGATACGGTGCGGTCTACGGCTACGCACCAACCTATTGGTACTCTCCAAGCTCTGTGCTGTTGCCGAAGATATCGCGTCTTGGTCCGACCTCGAGCATCACCGACGGCTTTGAGTACGGAGGCGTCAGGATGGCCTCGAGCTGGTGGCGCAGCTCGCGCCGCCGCTAGCCGCCAAGGCAGGCGCGCAACGTCGCTGCTAATTGCCGGACGTCTGCGTGGCCGGCGCACGGTATGACGAGCCTGTGAAACTCACACGCTCGTCAAACAGCGCAAAAATCACACCCACAGCAATAATCGCGCTGACGATTACGATCGCAACCTCGCGCCGCATTGAAGCCTCCTTGTTGCGTTCTACAACGGCTGAAGTGTCGCGCTGTTCCCACGCATGTGAGCGAGTAGCCAGGAGCGGCGCGGCTGCAGGCGCTTGAGCATTTGCGCTCGAATTTTGCGCCAACGACCGGTAGCACCGTCCCACAGGCACCGCATCGCAAGGGAGAGCATCTATGAGAGCAATCATCGCCGGCTTGCTGGCCGTCGGCCTCGTGAGCATCTCGGTTGACACGAGCGAAGCCGGCAAGAAGAAGCATCACCGCTACTACGATAGCTACTCACTGAGATATCCGTACGCCACGCCGCGCCAGGTGAAAAACGCCAGGGCGTACGAGAACGGCGGCTACTACGAGATGGACTCGAAAGCCCATCCGGTCGGCAGCCGCGGCTGGTGGGAGATGAAGCGCCTCGAGGGCAACGACCGGTTCCGCTTCTAGCGCAGACCTCTGCAACGGGCGTGGCGCAAGCTATACCGCGGCAGGCGGGGCGTCTTACTGACGCCCCGCCGCGCTGGCATAATGCGCGGCATGAGGCGAACTGTAGTCTTTGTTGCCCTTGCTGTTGCCTACCTTCTGATCGCGCCCATTGCCGCGATCGCAGACAGCATCGACACGCTGACGGCGGCAGACGGCGCGCGCTACCGACTGGACGGCATTGACGCGCCGGAGAGTGATCAGCTCTGCCTCGACGAGCGCGGCAGTCTCTATCACTGCGGCGAGGCGGCAAGCGCGGCACTGGCCAAGTTCATCGCCGGCCGGCCGATCCAGTGCACCGACATGGCAGCCGACAGCAAGCACACGGACCGGCATGTCGGACAATGCTTCGTCGACGGCACCGACCTCAATCACTGGCTGGTCGAGAACGGCTGGGCGATCGGCTTCGAGCCTTACGCCAAAGGCCGCTATAGGACCGACGAGGACGGCGCCAAAGCGGCGCGTCTTGGCATGTGGAGCGGTTGCTTTGCTTCACCCCAAGACTTCCGACTATGGCTGAAGGGCGCGGCCGTCCTGCACGGCACGGCCTGTCCGGGTGATGCCCGCAACAGGCTGTTTCCCGACGAGGCGGATCAGCCGCGCGGCTTTGCGGTCAAGGGCCACTACGCGGTGCGCGCCTTCCCGCACAAGGGCATCTATCACCTGCAATCGTGCGGCAGCTATGGTCGCACGAAAGCCAAGCGCTGGTTCCGCACCGAGGCCGACGCGATCGCGGCAGGCTTTCGCAAAGCCTACACCTGCGGCTGGTGGTGAGCCGGCAGACCTCGGCGCGAAAACTCGGCATTACGGCGAACGACCGTACTGACTGTTCTGCCGCGGTCGCTAGGCAATGTTACGGGACGGAGTGGTCAATCGACGGGCGCGGCGTTCTCGTCGGCCTGCCTGCGCGCAGCCTGCATCATCCGCTCCATGTCGATCGGCGCTGCGGCTTCCTCGCTGTTCTTCTGAGAGTGAGCAATGATAACGCTGGTGCCCCAAATTGCGATAATCGCTGTAATCACGGCCGTCGTCACGACGACCAGGAGTGTCTGGCGCATGTTCATGTCTCCCGCGAAAGTTCTGCAAACTGCGGCAAGCTGGACCCGCTCGCCGGCCACATCTGGCCGCATGCACCTTGCTGCAGGGCGAGCGGCGGGTCGTTGGGGTTTGCCAATTGGCAAAGGGCCAAGCACTCCCCCATCGGCCGCGCCACGTGTTCACCTGGACGTGGCGCATCGGCCCCGGCTCGGCCTGCGGTAGCAAGCATGTTTCCGCCTTCGCGCATTGCACTTGGCCGGAGGCTGTGAATGATGCAGCCGACCGACGACAGCGGGACGCGGGGAGGGGCATGCCGGCAGACACGATAGGGGCAACGGCGGCCGACGTAGAGGAGGCGCGTGGCGCATCATTCTGGCGCGATGTTACCCTCGGCCACCTAGCCAACGGCCTGGTGGGATTTCTGTTCGCGGCCAGTGGCCCGCTTGCCATCGTGCTGGCGGCCGGCACCAAGGGCGGCCTGTCGGAGGCCGACCTCGCCTCGTGGGTATTCGGCTCGCTCTTCATCAATGGTCTTGTCAGCATCGCGTTCTGCCTGGGCTATCGCCAGCCGCTGGTGTTCTTCTGGACCATCCCCGGCACGGTGCTGATTGCGCCCGCCCTCTCGCATCTGCGCTTTGCAGAAGTGATCGGCGCTTACATCGTCACGGGTTTGCTGATGACGGCGCTGGGTCTGGCCGGCTGGGTGCAGCGTGTTATGCGGGTCATTCCGATGCCAGTGGTGATGGGCATGGTGGCGGGCGTGTTCTTGTCCTTTGGTCTGGATTGGGTGCGGGCCTTCCAGGCCGACCTCGCGATCGCCGCCGCCATGACGGCTACCTACTTCGCGGTGAGCGCCGT
>DASTOW010000063.1:0-11742 GCA_035762425.1 Hyphomicrobiaceae bacterium
GCCGTAGCCAA
The DNA here is from genome assembly GCA_035762425.1 of Hyphomicrobiaceae bacterium. Taxonomy (GTDB): domain Bacteria; phylum Pseudomonadota; class Alphaproteobacteria; order Rhizobiales; family Hyphomicrobiaceae; genus AWTP1-13. The sequence continues at coordinate 12 of DASTOW010000063.1, forward strand.
CCGTACCGAGGAACACGCCGTCGCCCTTGGCGTCGCCCCCACCGATGAACCCGGCGCCACCAAATCCGAATGGCGAAGTGGCGAGGAATGGCAGCGCATCGCCACCGTACAGAGCACCGTTCTCGCGGTATGAGCGGCTGGTGGAAAAGCCCCAGCCGAGGTCGGCGCGCAGATAGTAGGTAAAGCCCTCCGGCACCGGGACGACGCCCGGCACCGCGACGGCGCCGTAGTCGGGGATCGGAGCCGGGATGAGGACGCGATCCTTGAGCTGGGCGGTGGCCGGGCTGGCGGCGACCAGCATGGAACCGAACAGCAAAGCAAACAGCCTGAATTGCATAACGTCCATCCCCCGCATTGCGTGAGGCCATCGCTGCGGCCTCATCGACACGACATCTTTGCTTCAGGTGCCGTCCGGGGGGAGCGATACCAGGGCCACCGGTGCGACGTCCGTGGCGTCTCGACAGGGACATGCCGTACGCACGACAGCAAACCCGGGAGGCCGGCGCGCGAAGGTCGCGCGTGTCCGGCCTCGGTGTCCTACGGGCACGAACGAGACATGCTCGCCCGGCCCTAAAATCGGCGCACACGGGCTCCCGAGCTGTCACCGGCGATCCAATGACATCCGCGGCCGGCGCGAATTCCGCGCCGTCCACAATCGCCCACAAGCTTTAACAAGGCCTTAATTTCCGATCCATCCCGGGGCAGGGCATCAGGCCGGCTGTGCGGCCCTCTTCACGGCCTCGACGATGTCGCCCACCACCTGATGCACGAGGCCCTCATCGTCGCCCTCGGCCATCACCCGGATCACCGGCTCGGTGCCCGACGGGCGGATCACCAGCCGGCCCTGCCCGCCCAGGCGCTGGAGGCCAATATCGATAGCCTTCTTGACCGGCTCCTGCTCGAGCGGCGAGCCGTTGGCGTAACGCACGTTCTTCAGGATCTGCGGCAGCGGGTCGAAGCGCTTGCACACCTCGCTCACCGGACGGCTGGTGCCGACCGCTACGGACAGCACCTGCAGCGCCGCGATCAAGCCGTCGCCCGTGGTGGTGAAATCCGACAGGACGATGTGGCCCGACTGCTCACCGCCAATGTTGTAGCCGTGCTTGCGCATGTGCTCGACCACGTAGCGGTCGCCGACCGGGGTGCGCACCATGCCGAGGCCGATGCTCTTCAGGTGGCGCTCCAGGCCCAGGTTCGACATGACGGTTGCCACCACGCCGCCCGCCGTCAGCTTGCCGCGGCGATGCCAGCTCTCCGCGATCACCGCCATGATCTGGTCGCCGTCGACGATGCAGCCCTTCTCGTCGACGATCACCACGCGGTCGGCATCGCCATCGAGCGCAATGCCAATGTCGGCGCGCATCTCGCGCACCTTCTCGCACAGCGCCTCCGGCGAGGTGGAGCCGCACTTGTGGTTGATGTTGCGGCCGTTGGGATCGACGCCGATCTTGATGACCTCCGCGCCCAGCTCCCACAGCGCGTCGGGTGCCACCTTGTAGCCGGCACCGTTGGCACAATCGATGACGATGCGCAGGTCGTTGAGGCGGATATTGCGCGGCAGGGTTCGCTTGGCGAACTCGATATAGCGCTCCTGGGCACTGTCGATGCGCGTTGCCCGGCCGATGCGGTCGGACGGCGCCAGCAGATCGGCGGTCGGCGCCTCCATCAGCGCCTCGATCTGTCTCTCGACGCCGTCGGACAACTTGTAGCCGTCGGGATCAAAGAACTTGATGCCGTTGTCTGCGTATTGATTGTGCGACGCGGAGATCATCACCCCGAGGTCGGCCCGCAGCGAGCGGGTGAGCATGGCAACCGCCGGCGTCGGCATCGGCCCGAGCAGGAACACATCCATGCCAACGGCCGTAAAGCCGGACAGCAGCGCCGACTCGATCATGTAGCCCGACAGCCGCGTGTCCTTGCCGATCACCACCCGATGCCGCCGTGCGCCCGTGGAGAACTGCTTGCCGGCAGCCATGCCGACCTTGAGCGCGATCTCAGACGTCATCGGGCTCGTGTTGGCAAGACCACGAATGCCGTCCGTGCCAAAGTATTGCCGCGCCATGCGCTGCCTCGCCTCTTCTCGTTCGGTCGCCGCCGGGTTGCATATGCGGCCGGCGGCCTGACATGCGGCCCACGATGCCGCCGTCCTATTGTCCCGATCGCGAACTTCCGGGACACGTGCGGCTGATGATGAACGAAGTTCGCGATCTGAAGGACACTAGTTGAATCAATCCGCTCGTGCGATTCAGATCGAGAAGTTCGCCTCACAACCTAGCCGCACACGTGGTTAGCGGACTTTGCGATCATCGCACTAGCCCATCATGGCATCAAATTGCTGCACGCAAGATTACACCAGTTCACTCGCACAGCGAACCCGGCGCGGCATGCTGCAGAGGCAAGGCTGCTCAGGCCTTCGGCCAGAGGACCATTTGCGTGCAGCGGAACTGGGCGATCGGCTTGGCCGAGCCCTCCGGCACGACCACCGCGTCCCAGACCTGGGTGGTGCGGCCCTGATGCAGGGGGCGTGCCCTGCAGTGGATCATGCCCTCGCGCGCCGAGCCCAGGAAGTTGCTCTTCAGCTCGATGGTCGTAAACCCCGTGGCGCCCGAAGGCAGCGAGCGCACAGTACCGTAACCGCAGCAGGTATCCGCCAGTGAGACCACGGCGCCGGCGTGCAGGAAGCCATTCCACGCCATCAACGCCTTCTGCACGGTCATGCGGGCAACCACCTCCTGCGCCTCGACCGTCACGAACTCGATACCAAGATGACCCGGCAGGTACTCGACGCCTGCCGCATTCCATTGTTCGAGGGTACGCGGGATCGCAATGTCCATCGGGCTTCCTGTGCAACATGGGCCGGCCGGCGCCGAGCTGATAGCATTCCAGCCACCTGCGCGGCAAAGGCCTAGATGAAAGCGAGCATAGTATGGTCGATCGATCGGCAGACGGCCGTCTCAGCCCCAAACTCATGTCGTGCGACGTGTTCGGCACCTTGATCGACGTGCGCGGCAGCTCCTATGCGGCGTTCCAGTCCATATTGACTGACAGTGGCGCAACGCACGTCGACGTCAAGGCGTTCTGGGAGCACTGGGAAGAACGCAACATTGCGCATTACTGGGAGCCCTACCGCCGCTACCGCTACATCTGCGAGCTGTCGCTGGCCGAGAGCTTCACGCACTTCGGCATCAAGGCGCCGTCAGCGCTGATCCAGCGCTATTTCGACGCCTTCTCGAGCTTCCAGGTGTTCCCCGACGTGGCGTCGACGCTGGACCGCCTGGCCAAGCGCTATCGGCTCGCCGTCGTTTCCAACATCGATGACGACCTGTTCGCCCTGACGCCGCTCCAGCGCACCTTCGACCTCGTCTGCACGGCCGAGCGTGCCGGCGGCTACAAGCCCGACGGCACGCTTTTCCAGTATCTGATCGCCAACGCCGGTTGCCAACGCGATGAGATCCTGCACTCGGGGCAGTCACAGTTCACCGACATGGTCGGCGGCAAGCCGCTCGGGCTTACCATTGCCTGGATCAACCGGCGCGGCGTCGACCTGCATGCGTCGGTGCCCAAGCCAGACTTCCAGCTACCAGACGTCGCCTCGTTGCTGGCGCTCGTTGAAACCTGACGCGGTCAATGCTGATGCGGCTTGGACTTGACGAAGGCCGCCTGCTGCTCGGCAGTAGCTTCCTTCTGGTGCTTGGCCTGCCACTCCTTGTAGGGCATGCCGTAGATCACTTCGCGCGCGCCATCCTTGGTCAGCTGCAGGCCGCGCTCGCCGGCGGCCTCCTGATACCAATTGGCGAGACAATTGCGGCAGAACCCGGCCAGGTTCATCAGATCGATGTTCTGCACATCGCCGCGTTCGCGCATGTGCTGAACGAGCCGGCGGAATGCCGCAGCTTCCAGCTCGGTCTGCAGCGACTTGTCGAGCTTCGTCATGTCCGCACCTCCATTGCTGCGGGCCGGGGCTGAGCCCGCCCCGCCCTCAGTGACGCGTTGCGCTGGCCTTGCCATATCGGCCAAAATCTTCTCCACAATGCGGCAGAAGCGGGCCGCCCATGCAGCCTGGCCGGCGGCGTCGCGAATAAGGTCCTGGCGGATCTCGATCAGCGCGGTGGCAAGGCCCCGCTGCGCGCCGTGCTGCCACATGCAGTCGCCCACCAGCACACCGGTGTAGGGCTCGTTGTCGCCGACGATCAGCCCGCCCTCGGCGTGCAGCGCCTCCAGCATGGGCAGGGCAAAGCGGCCGTCGACCTTGTCCCACAGCACGCCGACGTGCCAAGGCCTGGGCGTCGTCTTCCAGCTTTCGGTGAAGGAATGCATGGACAGCAGCATCGGCGGTCCGCCCACCGCAACGCAGCGGTCGATGATGCGATCGATGGCGCGATGATAGGGTTCATAGTAGAGGCGGATGCGCCGCTCGCGCTCGACCGGATCGAGGCGCCGGTTGCCGGGCACGACCGCTCCGTCCGATAATCGCATGATCAGGGTCGGATCATCGGCGCCGCGGTTGGGATCGATAAGCAGGCGCGAATAGCGTGTCAGGACGGCGGGGATACCGAGCCTGCTGGTGATGCCCCGGGTCACTTCGGCCGCACCAATATCGTAGGCGATATGACGTCGCAGCTGTTCGGGCGGCAGTCCCAATGTGCCATAGCCCGGCGGAAACGCGTTGCCGGCGTGATCGCATAGCACAATCACCCCGGCATCGGCGCGCCCGGGCAGAACGTAATAGCTCTCCTCGTCCGCCGCCGCGATCCAGGCAGCCTCTCGTGCGGTGTCCGCCATGCCGTCGAATATAGTGAGGGCCCCCCGGCAAGGCCAGCCGCCCTGGCGTCGCGCCAGGGCGGCCGCCTCGGTAGGGCTGCGGCTTGACGGCAGCCTCCCTCACCTGCACATGCTCTGGCGCTGGCAAGCGAGATACGATTGGCAATCATGGCAGGCAATACCCCCGCATCGGCGAAGCGCGCCCAGCTGCTGTCTCTCTACGAGGCAGCCGTCGCCGCTGCCCATCCCGATGTGTGTCTGCCTCCACACCTGCCGCCTGCGCCCGAGCGGGGCCGCATCATCGTGGTTGGCGCCGGCAAGGCGGCGGCTGCCATGGCCGCCGCCGCCGAGCACCATTATCGTCAGCTGGGTGTACTCGAGCGCGTCACCGGCTTCACCACCGCGCCGCATGGCACACGCGATCCACGCGGTGAAGGCGCGCACACCATCGAACTCGCGCACGCCCGCCATCCGACACCTGATGCCGACAGCGTTGCCGCCGCCGAGCGTACGCTGGCGCTGGCAACCAGGGCAACGAGCAACGATCTGGTGCTGGTCCTGTTCTCCGGCGGCGCGTCCTCGCTGTGGGCGGCGCCGGTGCAAGGCATCGGACTCGCCGCCAAAACTGCGCTCACGCGCGGTCTGCTCAAGTGCGGCGCTGACATTCACGAAATGAACACGGTGCGCCGACACATCTCGCGCATCAAGGGCGGGCGGCTGCGCAAGGCCACGGCGGCGCGCATGCTCACCCTCGCCATCTCTGACGTGCCGGGCGACGATCCGGCCACCATTGGCTCTGGCCCAACCGTGGCCGATCCGACCACGCTCGCCGATGCACGCGCCGTCCTCGCCAGGCGACGAGCGCTGATGGAGAGGCTCGGCTTGCCCATACCCTCGGCGGTCGAGCAGGCACTCGCAACTGCGGCCAACGAAACGCCGAAGCCAAGCGATCCGGCCTTTGCCACCGCCGAGTTCCGCCTGATCGCCACACCGGCGGCATCGATTGCCAGGGCAGCGCAGCTGGCGCGCGATCTCGGCTATGAGGTCACCGACCTCGGCGATGCGCTGACAGGGGAGGCGAGCGAGGTCGCCCGCAACCACGCCGAGTTGGCTCGCACCGCCAAAGCGGCCGGCCGCAAGCTCGCCATCCTCAGCGGTGGGGAGTTGTCCGTCACGGTCCGCAACGCCAATGGCCGTGGCGGCCGCAACCAGGAATATGCCCTGGCGCTCGCCATAGCCCTCGACGGCCTATCGGGAGTTGCCGCGCTCGCGGCCGATACCGACGGCATCGACGGGGGTGAGGGGCGCCCCGACGACCCTGCAGGCGCCACCATAGATGCGACAACGCTGTCCGCCCCGGGGGCCTCGTCCGGCCGTCGCAATGCCCAGATTTTCCTTAATGGTAACAATGCGACAACCTTCTTCGAGAGCGCTGGTGGGCTGATCGTCCGTGGTCCGACGCACACCAATGTCAACGACTTCCGCGTTATTCTGGTGGACCCCTGAAATTGCAGCAATCGATGTCCAGCCTGGCCACCATGCTCGCTTTGTTTGCGACACGTTTCGCCGTGGCGGCGGGACTGGCGACAACGCTCCTGTTCCTTGGTGCTCACACGGCCAAGGCTGACCTCAAGCTGTGCAACACCACAACCAGCCGCATCGGCGTGGCGATTGGCTATCGCGACGCGTCGGGCTGGACCACCGAAGGCTGGTGGAACATCGCCGCGCAGACCTGCGAGACCCTCTATAAGGGCACTCTGTCCAGCAAATTCTATTACATCCACGCCATCGACTACGATCGCGGCGGTGAATGGGCCGGCAAGTCGGCGATGTGCACCAGTGACAAAACGTTCACCATCCGCGGCGTTCAGGATTGTGCGCGGCGTGGCTACAAGGCCACTGGATTCTTCGAGGTCGACACCCAGGACTCCAAGGACTGGACCATCCGCCTTACGGATCCGAGCGAAGCAGGCGCAAGGCCCAAATGAGACGCAGCCGGCGCGTCAAGATCGTCGCGACCCTTGGGCCTGCCTCATACTCCCCTGACATGATCGAGCGCCTGTTCGAGGCAGGCGTCGACGTGTTTCGCATCAACATGAGCCATTCCTCATTCGACGTGGCCAGGAAGCTGCATGCCGCTATCCGCTCGACCGAAGCCAAGTTCGAGCGGCCGATCGGCATCCTGGCTGACCTGCAGGGTCCGAAATTCCGCGTCGGTCGCATCGGCGGCGAGCGTGTCGCACTGGCGCAGGGGAGCACGTTTCGCTTCGACACCACCGACGAGGACGGCAACGCCGAGCGCGTGTTCCTGCCGCACCCGCAGATTTTCGCGGCCGTCGCGCCGGGCCACACCCTGCTGCTCGACGACGGCCAGATTAGCATGACCGTCACGGACAAGACCGCATCGACGATCGAGGCAACCGTCCAGATCGGCGGCACGCTGGCCAGCCGCAAGGGCATCAGCCTGCCCGACACCGTGCTGCCGGTCGGCCCGCTCACCGACAAGGACAAGGCCGATCTCGACTACGCATTGCGCCTCGGCGTCGATTGGGTGGCCTTGTCGTTCGTGCAGCGCGGCGAGGACGTCAAGCTCGCCCGCCAGCTTATCGGGCAAGCCGCCGCCATCATGTCCAAGATCGAGAAGCCGGCAGCCATAGCCGACCTCGATGCCGTCATCGCTCAGTCCGACGGGCTGATGGTGGCGCGCGGCGACCTGGGCGTGGAGATGCCGGTCGAGCGCGTACCGATCCTGCAAAAGCAGATCACCGGCAAGGCGCGCGCCGCCGGCAAACCCGTAGTCGTCGCCACGCAGATGCTGGAGAGCATGATCAGCTCGCCCGTGCCGACGCGCGCCGAGGTCTCCGACGTCGCCAGCGCCGTGTTCGATGGCGCCGATGCGATCATGCTGTCGGCGGAGTCGGCCGTCGGTCAGTATCCGCTCGAGGCGATCCGCACCATGGACCGCATCGCCATCGAGGTGGAGAGCGATCCCTCCTACGGCGCTATCGTGCACGCGACACGCACCCCGCCGCTGGCGACTGCGGCCGATGCCATCGCGGCCGCCGCCCACACCGTCGCCGATACCGTCAGGCTCGCTGGCATCATCTGCTACACCGCCACCGGATCGACGGCGCTCAGGGTGGCGCGCGAGCGGCCTGGCCTGCCCGTCATCGGCCTGTCACCGGTGGTGGCAACGGGGCGTAAGCTGGCCATGGCCTGGGGCGTGCATTGCGTGCTCACCAGCGATCCCGAGAACCAGGCCGCCATGGTGCGCAAGGCATGTCGCATCGCCTTCGCCGAGGGCTTTGCCAAAGCCGGTGAGGGGCTGATCATCGTCGCCGGTGTGCCGCTTGGCTCGCCCGGCACCACCAACATGATCCGCATCGCTTATCTCGACGATGCCGGCCACCCGGTGGCCGAGGGCGCGTAGGTCCGCGACAACGTCTGCTCGAACTCGGCAATCTCACCGCAACCTGACGCATGCAAAGCCGGCGCGAATCGCCAGCCGTCGTGGCGTTGCGCAACCTGCGAGACGACAGGGGATTCAACAAACTTGGCCACACCGGCTCGCGCACCTCGGAACCCCTTTGCGTCCAAGGTCGGCATGGTGCAGCTTACGGACGGCCGGCGCCGCAAGGAGGTCGCGACGCTCCAGGAACAGGCCAAGGAATGATAGTCCGCCAACGTCAATTGGGCCGCTCAACGAAAGCGTAACCCATCACAAAACGAGCACAGGAGGAATGCCCATGCGACAATCATTGAAGGCGCTCACAGAGTTGAGCTTCGCAACGCTACTTCTGTGCGCCATCACAGGAGCCCCGGCCTTGGCCAAGACGTTCGTGTACGTCTCCAACGCCCAGGACGGCAACATCGATGCCTACACTATGGACAAAAGCACCGGCGCGTTGACGTCGATCGGCAAGACGGAAGCCGGCAAGCTTGTGATGCCCATGGTGGTGAGCCCGAACAAGAAGTTCTTGTATGCCGCGGTGCGCTCGGAGCCCTTCCGGGTCATAACCTATGCGATCGATGCCAAGTCTGGCGCCTTGACGCAGAAGGCCACGGCTCCCCTGCCCGACAGCATGCCCTACGTCTCTGTGGATGCCACCTCACGTTTCCTGTTCACCGCCTCGTATGGTGGCGACAAGATCGCCGTGAGCCCGATCAGTCCGAGCGGCCTCGTTGAAGCTGCCGCGATTGAGGTCATTGCAACCGGCAGGAATGCGCACGCCATCCTGGCCGACCGCAGCAACAAATTCGTCTACGTACCCACGCTCGGCGCCAACCACGTCCTACAATTCTTGTTCGACGCCAAAACCGGCAAGCTGACACCCAATGAACCGGCGTCGATAGATGCACGGCCCGGCGATGGTCCGCGGCATCTCGTGGTCTCGCCCAACAACAAGTACGTCTACGTGCTCAACGAGCTGACCGGCAATATCAGTCAATTCGCCATCGATGCGAAAAAGGGCACTCTGAAGGAAGTGGCCAGCGTAGCCTCAGTGCCGGCAGATTCCGGCCTCGTTCCCGGCAAGCCGCAGCCCCCGGCGGGTTCAGCCGCGGCTGCTGCAGCAAAGGCCGACGACAAACCGAAGGTCTGGGCGGCCGATCTTCGGCTCACCCCCAACGGCAGGTTCCTGTATTCCACGGAGCGGACCCTGAGCAAGATTGCCCTGTTCTCGGTGGCGTCAGGCACGGGCAAGCTGACGTATGTCACCAACTTTTCGACCGAAAAGCAGCCGCGCGGAATCAGGGTTGACCCAACCGGCACCTTCCTGGTTGCCTCGGGTGAGAAGTCCGACCGGCTCGCGGTCTACAAGATCGACCAGCGCAACGGCCAGCTCACGGAGGTCGGTCGCTATCCGGTCGGCAACGGCGCAAACTGGGTCGAAATCATAGACGTGCCGTAGGAGGGGCACCGCCGGCTCGGGGCTGCTTGGGTCGCGTTCGGCTTTTTTGGGTCTCGAGCTCGACCAGGCCCGGCGCCATCATAGTGAGCCTACTTCCCGTCGCAGCGCAGTACGGTGACCTTGCAATGTTGTTGGCGTTCGGCGCCCGCGGTAGAAACGCAGGCGGCAAGCGCATCGGTTTCGGCTGCCTGCATGCTCATGGCGACGGCCCAGCCGACACCGGGTGTGCCGTCCTCAGGGTCGAGCGCAATAGCCACGCACTCGCCGCGGAAGGTCTTGATGACCTTGCAGAGCGCGCGCGTCGTGGCCGGCGCGTCTTTGAAGTCCAGGCACCCGCGCAGCGCCCGCTCGTGCGCGCTGCCTTCGCTGTCCGAGTTGATCACCCAGCCGATCGCGATGCCTTCCTTGGCCACATCTCTGGGCAGCCCGATCGCCAGCGCGCCGTCGGCGGCTCCGGCTCGCGGCCATGCTGCCACGGCGAGCAACACCACCGCCGCCATCCTATACGGCCATGACGGCCTCGCCCCGTGCAAGCGCATGCAGCACCCCTGAACCCGACACGTCTGCACTCTACTGTGCATGCGCGATGTGGCGAAAGCGTTGCGGCGCAGGGCCGATTATCGGCACAGCAACAGGACCAGCGGGGGGATGATCAAGGCCGCAGCGTAAAGGGCATACACGTCCCAGACATAACGCAGCCGCACCCAGAGCAATTCCGACCACGGCATATCGCGTTCGGGACGGGCCATCAGATAGTCGACGCGCGCGTGATTGAGCGGGCAGCCGCGCACGATATCGTTGTAGCGCCTGCGAAACTCTTGCAACCGGCTGTCGTTGCCGGGCGGCTCCAGCTTGAACTCGTGATAAAGGTCGTTCACCGCCAGGGCGCAGGTGTGCATATGGTGCGCCTTGATCTTGTAGTCGTTCATGGATTCGATCAGCGCCAGCACCAGCGTGAAAATCGACGACATGATCGACACCAGTGTCACAAGTCGGTTGGTCGGCTCGTCGAGCAGCGGTGCGTACACCACCTGCCACACCGACAGGCCGACGAAATACAACGACACCATCGACATCGAGAACATCGACAGGGCGTTCTTGCGCTCTAGGCGCTCCGCTGCATTGAAGCGGGCCGCCTTGACGGTGCGCATGGCAGCCAGCAGCTGGTCGGCAGGTGAGAGGGCCGGGTTGGCAAAAAGCTTCGGCGCACGCCGCGCCGCCATCGCCTCCTCGATGGAGGTGACGACGCGCGGAGCCAAGCGCGGGTCTGCGCCGCCTTGGGCGCCGGTCGGTCGTGTCGACATGTGCCTTGATTCTCCTGTACCCAGCCTAGGCGGGCGTCAGGCGTCGCCCAAGCTTGCCGGCCGATCGTCCACAGGAGAACGCCGGCGCAGATCAGTGCACGCGGTATTCGCCGCCGATCAGGCGCAGCTCGGCGGGAGAGATGAGACAGTTATTGGCCACCGTGACGCGATAGAGCTTGCCCTCCAGGTTCGCCGTCCAGAAATCGAGGAAGCTCTTGAGGCGCGGAAAGCGCGGGTGCACGTCGTATTCCTGCCAGATGAAGCTCTGCAGCAGCAAAGGATGATCGGGCAGCCGATAGAGGATCTCCGCGGTGGTCAGGCTGAAGCCCGCGAGCTGAGCTTTGAAATCGCGATCCGCCATGACGTTACCTCACCTGGCTGATGCGCATTGCACACGCCGGCAGCATAGCCCTGCAGACCGATTCTCGGGTTGCAGAGTTCACACAGCCTGCGGCCGGCGTTGCCTGGCTTGGGATTGGCATCAGGTGCCACGCGATCATCATCGGCCATCCTTTCCCGGTGGCCTCGTTTTGCCTGGCGAGGCCTGGACCCTCGCAACGACGCAAGTCGCGGTCCAGTTCCGGTTCGTTAGATAAGCAACGTGCGCAGAGGGCTGCCTCCGTTGCTAATCCGTCACGAGCTTGAGGCCGATGATGCCGGCGATGATCATGGCAATGAATGCGAGCCGCAGCGGCGAGGCCGGCTCGCCGAACAGGGCCATGCCCAGCAGCACTGTCCCGACAGTGCCAATGCCCG
>DASTOW010000064.1:0-15828 GCA_035762425.1 Hyphomicrobiaceae bacterium
GATCCGCGTCGCGGCCGGCGAGGAAGTGCAGTTGATCGTCGAGATGGCGATGCACGGCCGCCTCGACGGCCGCCGTGCACACCCAGATGCTCTGACGGCCCGCCACAGCCGTCAGGAAACCCAACAGCCAGCCGCCCATGCTCCACAGGGACATGATGCGGCACGGGCGGGAGCCCCGCGCCGGCATGGCGGCGAAGAATTTGGAGCAGTGCTGCTGCTCGTGGCCCAGCATCTGCGTAAGCGCTGGCACCACGTCGGGCAGCCAGCGCTTAGCGACGCTGACCTGGGCGCCGTAGATACGGATGGCGCCGTACTCGCCGGCATGATTGACCCGGAGAATGCGCGCGATCGTGAGCGCGTCGCGCGCCGACAGGTTGGCTGGCGATGCCGGCGTCATCCGCCTCCTTCAGGCCGCCATGGCCTTTCTAAGGTTCTCATCGATCTTGTCGAGGAAGCCAGTGGTGGACAGCCACTTCTGGTCGGCGCCGACCAGCAGGGCGAGATCCTTGGTCATATAGCCGGATTGCACGGTGTCGACGCACACCTTCTCGAGCGTGGCGGCGAACTTGGCGAGCTCGGGGTTGTTGTCGAGCTTGGCGCGATGGGCGAGCCCGCGCGTCCACGCGAAGATCGAGGCGATCGAGTTGGTGGATGTCTCCTTGCCCTTCTGGTGCTCGCGGTAGTGGCGCGTGACGGTGCCGTGCGCAGCTTCGGCCTCGACGGTCTTGCCGTCGGGCGACATCAGCACGCTGGTCATCAGGCCGAGCGAGCCGAAGCCTTGCGCCACCGTGTCGGACTGCACGTCGCCGTCGTAGTTCTTGCAGGCCCACACATAGCCGCCCGACCACTTGAGGGCAGCGGCCACCATGTCGTCGATCAGGCGGTGCTCATAGGTGATCTTCTTGGCCGCGAACTTGTCCTTGAACTCGGCGTCGAAGACCTGCTGGAACAGCTCCATGAAGCGGCCGTCGTACTGCTTCAGGATGGTGTTCTTGGTGGAGAGGTAAAGTGGGTAGCCGCGGTTCAGCGCGTAGTTCATGGAGGCGCGCGCGAACTCGGTGATGGAGTCATCGAGATTGTACATGGCCATGGTGACGCCGCCGCCCGGCGTCTTGAACACTTCCCTCTCGATCACCTTGCCGTCGTCGCCGGTGAATTTGATGGTGAGCGTGCCTTTGCCCGGGAACTTGAAGTCCGTGGCGCGGTATTGGTCTCCGTAGGCGTGGCGGCCGATGATGATGGGTTGCGTCCAGCCGGGCACCAGGCGCGGCACGTTCTTGCAGATGATGGGCTCGCGGAAGATCACGCCGCCCAGGATGTTGCGGATGGTGCCGTTGGGCGAACGCCACATCTCCTTGAGGCCGAACTCTTTGACGCGGCCCTCGTCGGGGGTGATGGTCGCGCACTTGACGGCCACGCCGTACTTCTTGGTGGCGTTGGCGGCGTCGACGGTGACCTGGTCGTTGGTGGCGTCGCGGTTCTCAACGCCGAGATCGTAGTATTCGAGCTTGATGTCGAGATAAGGGTGGATCAGCTTGTCCTTGATCAGCTTCCAGATGATGCGTGTCATCTCGTCGCCGTCCATCTCGACGACCGTACCGGTGACCTTGATCTTCTGCATGGCTGATTCGACCTTCTTCTCGTGCCTCGCAACCCGTTGGGGAGGCTGTGCCCGCGCCCCTATAGCATCGGTGCACACAGGCGCAAAGTCATGCTCTGGTCGCACGCAGGGCATGCCTCGACAGATGCTCGGGCTTTGGGCAGGTTGAGCGGGCGCCGCCGCACTGGCGGCAGCGGAGTCGACCCATGCGGCGCACGACCATAAGGGCCAACGGCATCGACCTCGACCTGCACTCGGCGGGCGATGCCAGCGCGCCGCTGCTGCTGTTCCTGCACGGGTTTCCGCAGCACGCGGACAGCTGGTCCGAGGTGATGCCTGCGTTTGCCGGCACCTACCATGTCGCGGCGCCCAACCAGCGCGGGTATGCGGGCTCGAGCAGGCCCGAGGGGGTGGCGGCCTACGCCATCAAGCATCTGGTGCGCGACATGCTGGCGCTGGCCGATCAGCTAGCGCCGGAGCGGCCGTTCTCGGTGGTCGGCCACGATTGGGGCGGGGCGGTGGCCTATGCTATGGCGATCGCTGCGCCGAGGCGGATCGCCAGGCTTGCCGTCATCAACGGCGTGCACCCCGGGCCCTTCCAGCGGGCATTGATCGAGGATGCGACGCAGCAGGCGGCAAGCTCCTATATGCACGAGCTGCGCGCCGGCCATGCCGAGCGGGAGCTGTCTGGCAATGGCCATGCTGGTTTGATGCAGATGATGGCGCGGTTCGGTGATCTGGCCTGGATGACGGCCGACCAACGCGCCACCTATCTACAGGGGTGGTCGGCACCGGGCGCGCTGACGGCCATGCTGAACTGGTATCGGGCAAGCCCGCTGGTGGTGCCGAGGGCCGGCGAAACGGTGGACATGGCCAAGGTGCCAAGACTCGATCCGGGCCAGCTCAGGGTGCGCATGCCGCACCTGCTGATCTGGGGCATGCAGGATCGGGCGCTGTTGCCGGTGACCAGGAGCACGCTGCCGGACTACTGCGACCATCGCGTCGTCGTGCGCGAAATCGACGGCGCCGACCATTGGGTCGTGCATCAGCAAGGCGATCAGGTGATCGCCCTGCTGAAGGAGTTTTTGTCGGGCCAGGAACAAACGGTCTAGGAGGCGGCCAATGCAAGTTGCAATCGTCACGGCGGGCGGAAGCGGCATGGGGGCGGCGGCCGCGCGCAGGCTCGCCCGCGATGGCTTCAAGGTCGCGATCCTGTCGTCTTCGGGCAAGGGCGAAACGCTGGCCAAGGAGCTTGGCGGTATCGGTGTGACTGGCTCCAACCAATGCAACGACGACCTGAAGCGGCTCGTGGATCAGGTGTTGGCCGCGTGGGGCCGGATCGACGTGCTCGTGAACAGCGCGGGGCATGGACCACGCGAGCAGATCCTGAAAATCACCGATGAGCAGTGGCACGCCGGTCTGGACACATACCTGATGAATGTAATCCGGCCGACCCGTCTGGTTGCGCCGACCATGGCGCAGCAAAAGGGAGGCGCCATCATCAACATTTCGACCGCCTGGGCCTTCGAACCGAGCCCGATGTTTCCCACCTCGGCCGTCTTCCGAGCCGGACTTGCCGCGTTCACGAAGGTGTTTGCCGACCAATATGCGGCCGACAACGTGCGCATGAACAACGTGCTTCCAGGGTGGATTGACAGCCTGCCCGCCACGCCGGAACGCCGTAGCTCAGTGCCGATGCAAAGGTACGGCACGAGCGAGGAGATCGCCGCCACGATTTCCTTCCTGGCGTCCGCCGGCGCCGCCTACATCACCGGACAGAACCTGCGGGTCGACGGAGGTCTGACTCGTTCGGTGTGACGCGCTCAGGGCACACGCTAGGATGGCCGAGTGAACTCGAACATAGTCATTGAGGCGGACGAGCCGCGGCTGGCCGGTACCGGCATCTCCATTGCGGCGGTTGTGCGCGCCTGCCACGACAAGACGGTCGGTCCGGGGCTCATCGAGCTTGCCATCCCGGGCCTCGACCGCAG
Organism: Hyphomicrobiaceae bacterium; assembly: GCA_035762425.1. Classification (GTDB taxonomy): domain Bacteria; phylum Pseudomonadota; class Alphaproteobacteria; order Rhizobiales; family Hyphomicrobiaceae; genus AWTP1-13. Next base: position 3,592 of record DASTOW010000064.1, read on the forward strand.
CACCATCGAACCAGTGCTCACGTACTGCGCGGAGCGGCGCTGCGAGGCGGACGATGCCACCTGTGTCGGCTGCCGGCTGCGTACGCAAAAGCTCGGCATCCAGTCCCTCGACGAGTTTGTCGCGCGCTACGCCGAGATGCTTATCGCGGAGCGGGACATGCGCGTGCTCGGCCCCGGCACGGAGCGCGGCTCGGTTGCGAGCCTGGAGCACCTCGCCAAGACCTGGGCGGGCGAGGAGTACTGGTTCTGGTCGCGCCGGGTGCTGCGCAAGCTGCGGCATGGCATCCGCCGCGCCGATCAGAGCGGCGGGCCGCCGACCGAGGTCGGCGATGCGCCGGTCGTCATCCTGGTGCGGCCGCAGCTTGCCGAGAATATCGGCATGGTGGCACGGGCCATGGCCAACTTCAGGCTCGAAGATCTGCGCCTGGTCGATCCGCGCGACGGCTGGCCGAATGAGAAGGCGCGCATCGCTGCCTCCGGTGCCAATTTCATCATCGACGGCGCGCATGCCTCGGCCAGCCTCGATCGGGCGCTGACCGGGCTCAATTGGGTGTGCGCCACCACCGCGCGCCAGCGCGATCTGGCTAAGCCGGTGCTCACCCCTGAGCAGGCGGTGGGCGAGATGCGGCGGCGGCTGGCGGAGGGGCAGCGCTGCGGCATCATGTTTGGGCCGGAGCGCAATGGCCTGGAGACCGAGGACGTCGCCAACGCCGACGCCGTGGTGATGGCGCCCGTCAGCAGCAACTTCGCCTCCCTCAACCTGGCTCAGGCTGTGTTGCTCGTCAGCTACGAGTGGATGAAGCAGTCAGGCCAAGGGTCGATCGGCCGGGTGACGACCTACGAGGAGCCGCTGCAACCTGGCCCCCGCACGCGCGGCTCGCCACCCGCCTCCAAGGAGGAGCTGCTGGCATTTTTCGAGCACCTCGAGCGCGAGCTGGAGCAGAATGGTTTCTTCAACCCGCCGGAGAAGCGGCCCAGCATGGTGCAGAATATGCGAACCATGTTCACTCGGATGAGCGCAACGCAGCAGGAAATCCGCACCCTGCGCGGGGTGATCAAGACATTGGTCCAGCCCAAGCGCGGGCGCGGCAGCCCGCCATAGTTATGCCGCGATTTGGCCCGAGCCATTGCTGGTTCGGCGGTGTTGGGCAGCCCGACCGAGCGGTACAACAACAGCGCCAAAAAATCAGGCGCGACAGGGGCTTCTGGATGACACGCAGGCGTGCGAGGACGTGCGTCGTAGTGCTGTTGTCGGCGACCGCCGTTGCAGCGCCGCTGCCGGTGTGGGCGCAGGCCAAGCCGCAGAACGACCGCGCGGTTACGCTGCTCATGAAGTTCGCCATGAACACCATCCCGCGCCAGTTCCGGCAGCCGAACGGCGAAGTCATCATCATCGACCGCACGAAGACGAGCGAGATCGTTGTGCCCCTCGAAAAAGCCAGGGAGGTGGTGACGGTGGCCGACCGCTCGGCCAGGGCGCAGTACTGCAACCTGCCGGAAGAGCAAAGCTCCAATTTCCAGAGCCTGATGCAGCGTGAGGTCGCCTCCGAACGGTGGACCAAGCAGCAGCTGGTGTTCATTACCCTGCTGCACGCCACCACCGTCGCGTACCTGACGGGCAGCTTGCGGGTAACGTTTGAGGGCGACGAAGAGAGCGGCGGTAGGGAGGTTGTCACCAAGGGTCCGGTATGGACTGAGCCGTGCACGGACCGGCTGCGCGAGGAAATTAAATCGCGCGTGCTGGCCTATATCAATGAGGTTCCGGCCATCCCGGCCGCCAAGGATGATCCGGTGACCCCGCGTGCCGAGCCGGTTTCGCGGCCGATAACGCCGATAACCAAGTAGGTTCGCGGCAAGTTTGGCGAGCGCATTGACGCGGCTCGGTTTTCCACTATAACGCGCGGCACGGGCCGGTTGGTCCGCATCAATCGCACACCTGTGGCATCCGTTCGTCGATGGATGCCTGTCGGCCCGCAGCACGACGGCTGCGAGCAGAGGAGGGGGTGCTCCACACCGCAACGATCGCCACAGGCGACCATTGGAGTACTACGCATGACCAAGCGCATTCGCGCCAAGCACAAGATCGACCGCCGCCTCGGCCAGAACATCTGGGGCCGGCCCAAGAGCCCAATCAACAAGCGCGAGACGCGCCCCGGCCAGCACGGCGAGCGGCGCAGCAGCAAGCTGTCGGACTACGGCCAGCAGTTGCGCGCCAAGCAGAAGCTGAAGGGTTATTACGGAAACATCGGCGAGCGCCAGTTCAGCCGCGTGTACAAGGAGGCCGCGCGCCTCAAAGGCTCAACGTCGGAGCACCTGATCGGCCTGCTGGAGCGGCGGCTCGACGCGGTGGTCTATCGCGCCAAGTTCGTGCCGACCGTGTTTGCTGCCCGCCAAATTGTCAGCCACGGCCACGTAACGGTCAACGGCAAGCGCGTGGACGTAGCAAGCTACCGCTGCCGCGTCGGCGATGTGGTCGAGGTGCAGGGCAAGGCCAAGCAGCTGGCCCTGGTGCTGGAGGCCATCAAGAGTGCCGAGCGCGACGTGCCCGACTACGTGGAGGCCGACCACAACAAGATGACGGCTAAGCTGACGCGCATCCCGGCGCTGGCCGACGTGCCCTTCCCGGTGCACATGGAACCCAACCTGGTGGTCGAGTTCTACAGCCGCTGAGGCGCGGCAAGCCTGGCATTCCTTGGGGAGAGTGCAGGCAGCCGCCCTGGTGCAAGCCAGGGCGGCCTTTTTCGGTTTGGGCTATTGCGAGCGCGCCGGATCTGCCCCCGCAGCCGAGGTGCGGGCGCTGGTATTGGTCGACGAGCAGCGACCCGCGTGCTCGGCCTTGAGTTCGTCGGATACCTCGGCTGCAAGCGCCGTCGCTCGTTCCACACGATCGGCGCTGATGGCCGAGGCCGGGTCTTGCAAGCGCTTGCTGGCGGAGCCGATCTCGGTCAGCGCCAGACTGAGCTCGCGGCAATTCAGGTTCGGGCGCAGCGCGCGGTAGGCGAACAGGCGCGTGCCATCGGCAAACTGTTGCGGGGGCTCGGCGCGGCCTATCCAGGTGCGGTTGGTGCCATCCACCATTCGCTTCAGCTGCGCCATGCAATCGTCGCCCTCGTTGCAAGGCGTCGTTTGCTTGGGTGGCTCGGCGCGGGCGATGCTTTTGGCCGGCTCCTTGGGCGCCGCCTTTGGGGGCTCCTGACGTGCTGCTGTCTTTGGCGTCTCCGCACGAACGCCGGCCTTGGGGGGCTCGGGTCGCGTCGCGGTCTTGGCTGGCTCAGTCTCGTTCGCCGCGCCGGCCGTGGACGGCTTGGCGTTCAAGGCGGGATCGCCGAGGGACACGCCTGGTGCCTCGCCGGTGGAATTGGCGCACGCACTCACGAGCGCCGACAAGGACACTGTCAGCAGCAACGCGAAACAACGTGAGCGGCGCAGGTTCATGGGTGCGTCTTTTCCCGCAAAGCGGCGGCAGCCGAGGCGCAAGGCATTTTGCGCCCAACGCCGCCCATGCACCCACAACAAAGTGGCGATATGGTTGCGTCGGGATGTGGAAAAACGCATGTGGGGGATGGTGCGTGTCTCAAAAGGCACGCTCGCCGTGATTCGGGCCCGTTTGCGGGCCGATGCTGGCGAGGCGAGCTTGCAAGCTGGCATGGCGAGGGACGCTACCTGGATTGATGGAATTGGCCCAGCCATAGGCGAACATGGTCATCAGGGTCGAGGCGGCGAAGAAATAGACGCCGGGCAGCACCGACGCTTCCGTGTAGCCCGAGGCGTTGATGTAGAAGATCATCAACGCCAGCACCATAACGTCTGTCATGGAATATCGTCCAAGCCATTCCATAGCAGAGATCGATTTGTCGCGGAACTCGCTTGGCATATCGGGCGAGGTGACGAGCGTTAGTAGGTAGAACAACTTCAGGAAGGGAAAGAAGATCGAGAACATGAAGATGACGAAACAGAGGAAGAACTCCTCGTTTTTGTAGAGCGCCCAGATGATCGTGGCGATCGAATGTTGGTTGGTCCACACCAATACGGTGGTGAAGCGGATCGCCGGCAGCATGACGCCAAGGGCAAAGAAGACAGTGGCGAGAATAATGAGGAAGCTGAAGGCGAAGTTGCGCAAGGTCGAGGCGGGCGGCACGCGTCTTGGCGGCGCAGCGTTGAGCTTGTCACTCGCGGCCACGTCGCTGCCGAGCCACGCATAGGCGAGGATCATGAACATCACCGCGGCGGTGAAGAAGTACACGCCGTTGAGGCTCTTGGCGTCGTATACGCCCTGCGACTTGATGAAGAAGATCGACAACGACAGCACGAGTACGTCGTGCATCGACCACTTGCCGAGCCACTCGAGTGCACGCAAGTGGCGAGACAGGCGGCGCAGCTCGCGCTGCGGCAGAGTCGACAGCAGCAGCAGGTAGAGCAGCTTCAGAACGGGCAATACGATCGAGAAGACGAGCACCGTCAAGCCGAGAAAGGTCTGCCCGGAGCGGATGAGCGCGTTCACCGTCGAGATCAGCGAGTGCTCGTAGGTGAAGAATACGAACTTGGTGAGCTTGATGATGGGAAGGCTCACGCCGAGCGCCAAGCAAACGCTCGCGGCGACAATGGCCAGACTCAACAAAAACCTGCGGCCGCCGAGCGTCATGCGCGGAGCGCTTTCCCGGAACTGCGACTTCAGGGCTAGCTATGGGAGCGAGAGGCGGCGGCAATATGTCGGTGCAAAGCCTAAGTCCCCTTAGGCCGTCATCTTGGCGCGGTCGTAGTTGACGCCCTTGTCGTCGAACAGGTGCTGGAGCTCGCCCTGCTGGAACATCTCGCGGACGATGTCGCAACCACCAACGAACTCACCCTTGACGTACAGCTGAGGGATGGTCGGCCAGTCGGAAAAGCTCTTGATGCCGTCGCGAATTGCCATGTCTTCCAGAACGTTGACGTCCTTGTAGTCGACGCCCATGTGGCCGAGGATCTGCGCCACTTGGCTGGAAAAGCCGCATTGCGGGAAGGTCTTGGTTCCCTTCATGAACAAGACCACATCGTTGTTCGCGATTGCCTTGCGGATCCAATCGTGTACGGCCTGCTCGCTCATGCTGGTTCCTTTCGGGGCGTCTCAAACGACAGCTGGTGGCCAAGCTGCCAGACTTTGCTGCAAAGCATGTGGGTAAGGCACCCGCAAAGTCAACTTTTCGGGGCTGCGGTGGTCAGGGCAAGGGCATGCAGCACGCCGCCCATGCGGCCTTCGAGGGCATCGTAGACCATCTTGTGCTGCTGGACACGGGTCTTGCCGAGGAACTCCTTGGCCACCACGTGCGCGGCGAAATGGTCGCCGTCGCCGGCCAGATCCCTAATGGTGACTTCGGCGTCGGGAAAGCGCGCCTTGATCAGGCGCGCGATCTCCTTGGAGTCCATGGGCATGTGAGAGGGGTCTCCGCCAGGCTGCATCGGCTCGACGCGATCATAGTCTGACGCGCACGTCGACCGCCACCTTCACCTTATGAATACGCCGACAGGAGATAGCGCGCCCGCCTCTGTCTGGCGTGGGCTGCACATGAGGCTCGCGAATACCTCGATGCTCGCGAATGGCTCAATGCTCGCGAATGTCTCGAGAGGCAGAGCTGGAGCAGGAGGACCGGCCAAAAGGCTATGGAGTGCAGGGCCGGTCCTTCCGCTCTTCGGGCGGGTCCGGTGCGGGGTGCCGGACCAACCGAGAGAGAGTTTGGGCTGCATTACCGCGCAAGCAAAGTTGGTTTTTGACGTTGTGCCGCCCTTGGGCCACTGCGCACGGAAATTCAGCGCGTCCCAAGAAGCCCCTGTGTCTATTGCTTACTGTCCCACTCCTGAAATGAGGTTCTGCGCACACCTCAACGCACCCACCAGCGCAATATTTTACTCGTCGATCCTGCACAGGATCGATAGCATAGCTGCTATGCAACTGGCGCATGTTTGTGTGTGGGCTGGCGAACACGTTCGGAACAGTGGACGTGGTGTCCCGATTTCAGTTCGCCGCGGACGCTTGTGCCATGTAGGTCGGCAGCCAGGCTTCGTTCTCTGCTCGCAAATCCGACAGGTTCAATCCGCTTTCACCTTTGAGGGCCAAGGCCGCGCCGCCGACGCGGCCGATCACCCGGGCAGGCAGGGCGAGGAGGCGCGCCCGCTCGATAATCTCCTCGGCCAGCGCCGGCGCGGCCTCGAGCACGTAGCGGCCCTGGTCCTCTCCGAACCAGGCGGCGTGGGCTGGCAGCTTGCCCTCATAGGGGAACAGCTGCACGCCGATCTCGCCGGCCAGCGCCATCTCGGCGATGGCCACCAGCAGGCCGCCGTCGCTGACGTCGTGCACGGCTGCGACCTTGCCTTCGCGGATCAGGGTGCGCACGAGGTTGCCGGCCTTGATTTCGTCGGCGAGGTCGACCTGCGGAGGGGCGCCTTCGAGCTTGCCGGTGACGATGTGCTGATAGAGGGACTGGCCGAGGTGGCCGGCTTCGCGCCCAACCAACACCAGCAGGTCGCCCTCCGCGCGCAGCCCTAGATGGGCCATGTGGGCGACGTCCGGGATCAGCCCGACGCCGCCGATGGCCGGGGTCGGTGGAATGGCCGCGCCGTTGGTCTCGTTGTAAAGTGAGACGTTGCCGGACACGACCGGGTATTTGAGAACCTCGCAGGCTTCCTTCATGCCCTGCACCGCGCCCACGAACTGGCCCATCACGTCGGGTCGCTCGGGGTTGCCGAAGTTCATGTTGTCGGTGATGGCCAATGGATCGGCGCCGACCGCGATCAGGTTGCGCCAAGTTTCCACCACGGCCTGCTTGGTGCCCATTACCGGATCGGCGGCGACGTAGCGGGGGGTGACGTCGCAGGTCACGGCGATGCCCTTGGGCGTGCCGTGCACGCGCACGACGCCGGCATCGCCGCCGGGCCGCTGCACGGTGTCGCCCATCACCATGTGATCGTATTGCTCCCAGATCCAGCGGCGCGACGCCAGATGGTGCGTGCCCATCATGGTCTTGAGCGTACCAAGGATGCTGTTGGGCGCGGCGACCCACTCCGGCAGAATCAGCTTGGGCGGCACTGTCGGAACCCAGGGCCGCTCGTACAACGGCGCCGAATTGGCGAGCTTGTCGACGGGCAGGTCGGCTTCGACCTTGCCCTTGTGGGTGACGATCATGCGGCCGGTGTCGGTGGTCTTGCCGATCACGGCGAAGTCGAGGTCCCACTTCCTGAAAATCGCTTCGGCCTCGGCCTCGCGGCCGGGCTTTAGGATCATCAGCATGCGCTCCTGGCTCTCGGAGAGCATCATCTCGTAGGCCGTCATGCCGGGCTCGCGCTGCGGGACGCGATCGAGGTCGAGGTCAATGCCGACGCCGCCCTTGTCGGCCATCTCGGAGGTCGACGAGGTGAGGCCGGCGGCGCCCATGTCCTGGATGGCGACGATCATGTCGGTGGCCATCAGCTCCAGGCACGCCTCGATGAGCAGCTTCTCGGTGAAGGGATCGCCGACCTGCACGGTCGGGCGCTTCTCCTCCGATTTGTCGTCGAACTCGGCCGACGCCATGGTGGCGCCGTGGATGCCGTCGCGGCCGGTCTTGGAGCCGACGTAGATGACCGGCAGGCCGACGCCCTTGGCGGCCGAGTAGAAGATCTTGTCGGTCTTGGCGAGGCCGACGCACATGGCGTTGACCAGAATGTTGCCGTTGTAGCCGGGGTCGAAGTTGGTCTCGCCGCCGATGGTGGGAACGCCCGTGCAGTTGCCGTAGCCGCCGATGCCGGCGACGACGCCGGCGACGAGGTGGCGGGTCTTGGCGTGCGAAGGGTCGCCGAAGCGCAGCGCATTGAGGTTGGCGACCGGGCGCGCGCCCATGGTGAACACGTCGCGCATGATGCCGCCGACGCCGGTGGCGGCACCCTGATACGGCTCGATATAGGAGGGGTGGTTGTGGCTCTCCATCTTGAAGACGGCGGCATCGCCGTCGCCAAGGTCGACCACGCCGGCGTTCTCGCCGGGCCCCTGGATGACCTGCGGACCTTTGGTGGGCAGCGTCTTAAGCCAGACGCGGCTCGATTTGTAGGAGCAGTGCTCGCTCCACATGACCGAAAAGATGCCGAGCTCGGTGATGGAGGGCTCGCGGCCCAGGATCCTCAGCAGCCGCTGGTATTCGTCGGGCTTAAGCCCGTGCTCGGCAACGATCGCGGGCGTGATGGCGGTTTTGGCGTCCATGCAACTCTGGCCGTTGGGATGCGCGTAATTCTGGGCTGCTTATAGCCGCCAACGCCCGAGGAGTCCCGGCCCGCCTAGCCGCAACCCACGACGGTGTGGGCAGGCCTATGACTATTCGCTAGGCAAGCACCTATATGCTTGATCGAGCGCAGGTATTGGGCAGCACGGCAGCGGCGGCATGAAGCACGATCACAAGCATCAGCAGGGGCACGGGCATAGGCACCGGGGCGGCCACGCGCATGGGGCGAAGGCGGGGGCCGGCGCCCTCAATGCGCGCAGCCTCGGATGGGCGGCGCTGCTGACCTGCGGGTTCATGGTGGCCGAGGCCGTCGCCGGCGTCATTTCGGGGTCGCTGGCGCTGCTTGCCGATGCGGGTCACATGCTGGCCGATGCCGCATCCCTGGCGCTGGCGTGGCTGGCGATCGGGATGTCGCGCAAGCCGCCCGATCAACGGCGCACGTATGGGTCGCACCGGTTCCAGGTGCTGGCCGCCTACAGCAACGGGCTGACGCTGTTTTTCATCGCTGCGGCGGTGACCTGGGAGGCCGTGCAGCGCCTGCGCGAGCCGGTCGAGGTACTGGGCGGACCGATGTTGGCGGTGGCAATCCTCGGGCTCGTCGTCAACATCGTGGCGTTCGTCGTGCTGCATGGCGCGGAAAGCCAGGACCTCAACGTGCGAGGCGCCATCCTGCACGTGGTGGGCGATATGCTGGGCTCGGTGGCGGCGATGGTCGCGGCCGTCGTCATCCTGTGGACGGGCTGGACGCCGATCGATCCGCTGTTGTCGGTGCTGGTGGCGTTGATCATCCTGCGCAGCGCCTGGTTCCTGGTGCGCGAGGCGGGACACATCCTGCTGGAGGGTGCGCCGGATCATCTCGACATCGACAAGATCCGCGCCGATCTGGAGACGGCCGTTGCGGGCGTCGAGAATGTGCACCACGTGCATGCGTGGTCGCTGACGCAGGACAAGCCGATGCTGACGCTGCACGCGCGCATCGCTGATCTTGCCGCGAGCGAGCAGATCACGCTGGCAATCGGTGCGCGGTTGCGCGAGCGCTACGGCGTCGATCACGTGACGGTGCAGATCGAGAGCGCGATCTGCACGGACGGAGCCGGTCGCAAGGCTACGCCGGCGCGAGCGCAGGGCGGGTGACCTGCCACGCGAGGGCGGCGCCGGCGCACAGCAGGGCGGCAGCAAGCAGGAACGGTGCGCCGGGCTGGTGCAGCGTCGCCCCGGGCGCGATGGACCAGGCAAAGGTGAAGCCGAACAGGGTGGGGCCAATGAGGTTTGCCACTGCCATTTGACTGGCGTTGGCGCCTTGCAGCTGGCCCTGTTCGGAGCCGCTGACGAGACGCGTCATGATGCCCATCAGCGCGGGGGTCGAGACGCCCCACAATGCCATCAGGGGCAGGCCCGACCAAAACCAGGCGCTGGTGTCCGCGAGGCCATACACGGTAAATCCCGCCGTGCCGAACAGCAGTCCGGCGACAAGCGCGTTACGTTCGCCCAGTCGCCCGATCGCCGGCTGCACCAGCAAGCCTTGCACGATCCCCGACGACACGCCCGCCGCAGCCAGCGTAAGCCCCATAACCTGGTCGCTCCAGCCGTAGCGGTAGCTGCAGTAGAGCACGGCAACGGACGGCAGCACGGCGTGGGCCAGGCTGGAGAGAAACGCTACGCCCGCAAGTCCCATCAGCTGATGGTGTGTGCCGAGCAGGCGCAGCGAGCCGAGCGGGTTGGCGCGCGCCCACTGGAACGGCATGCGCCGTTCGGTGGGGAGCGACTCTGGCAGCAGGAAATAGCCGAAAACAGCGTTGGCCAGACAGAAGGCGGCGGCGGTCCAGAACGGCAGCCGGGCATCGACACCACCCAAGAGCCCGCCAATCGCTGGCCCCAGCACGAAGCCGACACCGAAGGCCGCGCCCACCAGGCCGAACGCACGCGCGCGCTTTTCGGGCGGGATGACGTCGGAGAGGTATGCATAGGCAGTCGAGAAACTGGCCGACGTGATGCCGGAGATGACGCGGCCGACGAACAGCCAAACGAGCGTCGGGGCGAGCGCCATCAGGACGTAGTCTAGCCCCAGGCCCAGCATGGAGATGAGCAGCACGGGCCGTCGACCGAAGCGGTCCGACAGTGCACCCAGCAGGGGTGAGAACACGAACTGCATGAGGGCCCAGGCCGTGCCGAACAGGCCATAGATTTCGGCCGCGCGCGGTGTATCGCCGCCCAGCATGTCCTGCACCAGCTTGGGCAGCACCGGAATGATGATGCCGAGCGCGATGACATCCAGCAGGACGATGCTGAAGATGAATACGAGTGCGGTCTTGCGCGGCTCGGGCGGCGGGGTCGCTTTCTGCATGCGTTGGTCTAGTCGACGACGCACAAGGCAGCACTGTGGCGGCAGGCGCGTACCCGAGCGACGGCAGGGGCGGTCAGCGAACCTGGGTCGCCAGGATCTTGACGGCAAATGCGCCGAATACGCCTGCAAACAACCAATCGATGCCTCGCAACAGGCGGGGGTGGGCCTTGAGCCCGTTCACGACGCGATCGGCGCCTAGGATCATGGCGACCCCCAACGGGAAGCAGACGGCAACCAGATAGATGCCGAGGAACAGCAGCTTGGCACTGGCGTGAGGATCCTCGGCCTGTACGAATTGCGGGAGGAACGTCACGAAGAAAAGCACGACCTTGGGGTTCGTCATGTTCACGCTGAAGCCGAGCATCAGCGTGCGCCAGAACGCGACCGCGCTCGGTGCGCCGCTCCGGACATTGAGCGAGGAGCCGTGCCGCACGGCATCGACCGCCAGCCAAAGTAGGTAGGCTGCACCGATCACCTTGAGCGCGAGGAACGCCGACGGCGAGGCGGCAATCAGCGCCGACAGGCCGAATGCGGCCAGCGCGGAATGCACGACACAGCCGAGCGAAGCACCGGTGAAAGCTGCTATGCCCGCACGCCGGCCTCCGGCAACTGTCTTGGCCAGGAACAGGCTCATGTCCGGCCCAGGCGTGATGAAGAGCACCAGACAAGCCAGCGAATAGGCGATCAGAACCGGCGCGTCGGGTAGGAAGGTCACGCGTGATTACGCAGCCAGGTTTGCGACAACGCTTTCCAGCAGCCGGCGTCCGTCGACGCCGCCCAGCATCGGCTCGAACAGGCGCTCAGGATGCGGCATCATGCCGAGCACGCGGCGGCGTGCATCGCAGATGCCGGCGATGTTGCACAGCGCGCCGTTGGGATTGGCCTCGGCCGTGGCATTGCCGGCCTTGTCGACGTAGCGGAACACGACGCGGCCGTCGCCCTCGAGCGCATCGAGGGTAGCCTGGTCGGCGAAGTAGTTGCCGTCGCCGTGGGCGACCGGCACGCGAATGATCTCGTTCTTTGCGTAGCGCTTGGTAAAGGGCGTCTCGACCTGCTCGACCTTCAGGAGCACGTCCTTGCAGACGAACTTGAGCGAGGCGTTGCGCATCAGCACGCCCGGCAGCAGGCCGGCTTCGGTGAGCACCTGGAAGCCGTTGCAGATGCCCAGCACCATGGTGCCGGCTTTGGCTTTGGCAACGACGTCGCGCATGACTGGCGAATGGGCGGCCATGGCGCCGCAGCGCAGGTAGTCGCCGTAGGCGAAGCCGCCGGGCAGCACGATCAGATCACAGGCCGGCACGCTGCTGTCGGCGTGCCAGACCATGTGCACGGATTTGCCGGACACGGCCTCGAGCGCCACCTTGATGTCGCGGTCGCAGTTGGATCCGGGGAAGACGACGACGCAGGCCTTCATCGCGACGCCCTTGTTGTTTGCAGCCCTAGTTGCGCTTGTCCTGCGCCAGCACCTTGAAACTCGAGAAGAACGCTTCGATGTCGTCCTTGCGCTGCTCGTAATCCTCGGTCAGCGCACGCGCCATCAGCCGGTAGCGCAAACCCGGCGTGATCAAATAGCGGGCGGTTGCGCGCCGCTCGCCGAGCGCCAGAAACTTCACGCCAGGACAGGTGACGCTGGCAGTGTATACGACTCGCGTGTCTTCGACAGCCTTG